>NZ_FXXN01000025.1:0-300000 GCF_900184795.1 Magnetospirillum sp. 15-1
CTGAAATGGGCGCAGGACCACTGCATGCAATGGCACTACATCGCCCCCGGCAGGCCCATGCAGAACGGATTCGTCGAGAGCTTCAACGGCCGCATGCGCGACGAACTGCTCAACGAAACGGTGTTCACCAGCATGGCCCAGGCCCGCGCCGTCATCGCCACCTGGGTCGCCGACTACAACACGACCAGGCCGCACTCGGCCCTGGGCTACCAGACACCGGCGGCCCACGCTGCCAAACTCAAAGCAATGGGGCCGGCCTCTCCGCCCCTCCGGGGCTCCGAGCCCGGCCCCATTGCTCAGACCGCGCCACACGGCGTAACTTCGCCCAAGGCTCTACTTACGGCCGGATGAAACTTCCAAGGCAGGTCAGGGCTCGATGATCGACCATTCGTGATCCGTCAACTCGTACCGCCGCCGTGCCATCAATGCCCTCCGTGCCAGAGGGAATCGTTGAATCACGACGCGCGACGAAGGGGAAGCCTGTTTATGAGTTTACGGCCTAGTCACTTTCATACAAACATCGACGGAGGGCGAGACGTGTACAAAATAAACACCGTTCTGTCATTGGCAGCTTGCGTCTTGGCCTATACGTCAGCCGCCATGGCGGAAGAGCAACTGGACAAGGTCAATATTTGCCGGGTCGCGCTACCTGCCATCGGAAAGGAAGGATTCGTCGACAGTCGGGGGCAATGGGTAATACCCCCGATTTACGACGACGTAAAAGATTTCACTGAAGGGCTAGCGGCGTTTCGCCGGAATGGTCGGGCCGGATACCTCAATAGTATCGGCGAAGAAGTTATTTCCGCCAAATTTGAGGAAAGTTCCGAATTCTCGGAAGGATTAGCGGCGGTAAAGATAGATGGGTACAGAGGATACATCAATAAATCTGGAAAAGTGGTCATCCCCCCACTAACGACAGACTATGTTGGAAGCTTCTATGAGGGGCTGGCCTGGGTCGAGCGTGGTGGCAAGGTTAGTTTCATCAATCCCACCGGACAAACGGTTATTCCGCCCCAGTTCGCCCATGCAGAAAACTTCTCCTCAGGCTTGGCGCCGATTCTGCGCGACTATAAATGGGGCTATATCGACAAATCTGGACAAGAAATTATCGCAAGGCAGTTCTCGAGCGCTCGATCCTTTTCCAATGGAATGGCGGTCGTCGAGATAAACAATAAATGGGGATATATAGATAAAACCGGCAAAGCAGAAATCCCCTTACAATTTGACCGTGCCGATGATTTTTCAGAAAACATAGCAAGTATACAAAAAGGAAATAAATGGGGTTATATTAATAATTATGGCACGGCTATCATTCCACCTCAGTTCTATAGCGCCGACAAATTCATTCGAGGACTGGCAAAAATTGGCCTTGAACCAAAGTCAGGTGATGTCATTTATTACGGATATATCAGCAAGTCTGGCGATACAGTCATAAAAGCAATGTACTCATCATTGTATCATTGCCAAAATGGTTTGTTTGTGGCGCAAGAAAAGAAGGATGGAGCGGTGTTGCTGCTTGATGGCAGTGGCAAGCGCATTGTGGAATTTAACAAAAATGAACAGGAGCGATTGGAGCGCCAGAACGCCAAAGAGCGTGTCGCGCGCGAAGAAAAAGACAAAAAAGAAGTGGTTGACCTTGAAGAGTTCATTGCAAAATCGATCTGCAAAGGCCTGAAAAACGGCGACACAATGAGTTACACGAATCCGACCGCCCCGGATGCAGGAACCAGAAGAGTCAAAATTGCGAGGGTTTATGATGTGCGCAATGAGGCAATGGTTCGCTATCTTGATCCCCCGACTACATTCGATGTGGCACATTGCGGTAATCTCAAATGAGCCGATACAGCGTGCTTGGCCGGTGAAAAGCGATGGTCCGCCGTGGAATTTTTCATTCGCCCATAGCCGCCATGGCCAAGATATTTTCATGGCGCATGGCGCATGGCGCATGGCGCATGGCGCGTGTGCCAGGAAGCCCGCTCCATCGTCAAGCGCAACACGCGACACGAAGCCGCCCGCATCAATCACCGGCACTGGCGGGGGGATAGGGAAGAGATGGTGGCGTGGCGGTAACGAACAAAGGCAAGTCGTCAAAATTCATACAAAGCGAAGGTGGTTAAAGATGAATTATAAAATTCATGCCGCGATCTTCACGGCGTCGCTTGTCCTTAGCAGCGCGACCACCTCTGCGTGGGCGGCATCAAACAACGGATTGTGTTCGATCAAAATTGAAGGAATAAACCAATCTGGTTTTATCGATCAGCATGGAAAGATGGTTATAGACACAATATATGAAGAAGTTGGAGATTTTTTAGAAGGTTATGCGTACTTCAAGAAGAACGGAAAATACGGCTATATTGATATGGCGGGAAATGAGGTTATCCCTGCCACATATGATATGGCTGGAAATTTCAGCGACGGCCTTGCAAACTTTGGAAAAGCGACTGGAAGCGCCATAAATCGTGAAACATTATTTGGATACATTGACAAGGCCGGGAAAGTCGTCATCCCTCCGAAACTGAACTATCCTGGAACGTTCGTCTCTGGACTTGCTCCTGTAAAAGATTCCAGTGGCAAGTTTGGGTTTATAGATAAAACAGGAAAATTTAAAATACCTGCGAAATTTGAGTCAGCATCAAAATTTTCTGAAGGGCGTGCGGCAGTTAAGATTGGCTCGTCTTATGGATTTATTGACCAGTCAGGACGCACCGTCATCAGCCCAAAGTATGAAAGTGCCAATGATTTTTCGGAAGGATTGGCAAGAGTTAAGCTCAATGAAAAATACGGATACATTGATGCGTCGGGGAAGATGGTTATTTCCCCAAAATTTGAATTTGCATTTAACTTTAAAAATGGACTGGCGCGTATCGAAAAAAATCGTATTTACGGATATATATCAAAAGATGGATCAGAGGTGATGCCTCCGACATTTGACGATGCCGATGATTTTCTTTTCGAAAGAACCAGCGTTAAGTTCGACGGAATGTATGCAATCATTGACGTGTCCGGAAGTATTGTCGCAACTGACAAATATAAATCGATGGTTCCGTGTGCCAATGGCCTGTTCATTGCGCAGATCGACAGACGCAGCCCCCCGGTTATTTTGGATCGCAATGGTAGTCGCGTGGTCGAATTCGACAAGCAAGATCGGGAACGACAAGCCCGCCAGGACGCCAGAGACCGAACTTTCCGCGAGGAGCGAGAAAAAAAGCAAGCCGCTGAAAATGAAGATTACACCAGACGATCAAATTGCCAGCATATTTTACCTGGAAAATCCATGACTTATTCTGAAATGACGATGGTTGGACCTGATGATAAGAAGGTTATTATCACAAACGTATTTAAAGAGATAAAAAAGACCCAGGTCCGCTACCTTGACATTCGAAAGGCAGATGCTGAGGTTGATTGCATAGATATTAAGTAAGGCAAATAGACGCGTCCGACCGGCGGGGGACGTTTGTCTCGGCATTCCGATTCATTGCCGTAAATCCTGGCAAGTGCCGCTCGGCGAGAACTGGAGAAGCTCAAAGGACAATACGAGCCATGGCGTCGGCGACAATGATTTCGACGACACCAGCCCGCCGTTTGGGGGCTTCAGGGGCAGTTCCGCTCAGCGAGACATGGGGTAAGAGGTGGTCCGTGTCACAACGTTCAGATAATACGACGATTTCCTGGCGCACCGCGTTGCGCCAGGAGATCCACTCCGTCGCCCACCGCTTCCGCGACGAGTTGGACACGCCCCATTACGGCCCCCGCGCCGGGTCGTGGGTGCGCGAGGCGCGGGAGGCCGCCGACACCATCCTCGACAATGCCGAGGCTGAGAGTTGGGCGGCGTTCTGCGCCCTGGTGATCGCGGGGCTTGACGCGCAAAGTGACCGCTGGCGCGGGAGCGAGTTTTCCGATCCCGACGGTTTTGGCGGCTCGGCGCTGTGGCGGTTCATCTCGGCCCTGCACGAGGTGGAAGGGGACGACTTCGCCACCGCCTGCGGCAAGATGGAAGCGGCGGCCAAGGAACGTAATGCCAAGCCTATTCCCAGCCACGACGTTTACCCGCTGCCGCCGGAAGATCGGGTGCCGCCACTCGCAGAACCCGAGCGCACTCCGCCCTCTCCGTTCGCCCGGCTGGCGGCATGGTGGCGGTGGATGTTCGGATGATTTGGTGGCCGCTGTCCGATCCCAAGACGGAACGCGAGCGCCGCTTCGCCTTCCTGCTGCCGCCGCTGCTCTGGGCCGTCATTGCCGCCCTCGGTCCCTTGCCGATGATGAACCGGCTGGGCTGGGGCGACGAGGTGACGGCCATTGCCGCCCTGCTCGGCATGGTGGGCGGTTCGTTCGGGCTATTGCGGGTGGATTGGCGGGCGCCCGACGGTCATGACGGCTGGGGCCGGGTGGGCGCGTTGTGGCTGGGCTTCATGCTGCTGCTGCCCGGCGCCGGGGCCTGGGGGCTGCACGCTGAGTCTTCCGGTGCCGGGTATGTGGCGCTGATCGCCGGGGTGATCTTCTCGGCCCTGCCGTTCGGACGATGGGAGACCTTGAACGCCTTCCAATGTCTGGGATTTTCCCTGCGGTTCTATGGAATCTGGCTGGTGGTGATGCTGGCGGTGGCGGGGCTGTCGCCCGATCAGGGCGGCTGGGTGCTGGCGGTGGCCTATCTGCTGAGTCCGCCGTTCGCGGCATGGATCAGGCGAAGGCTGCCGTTGCGCTCGACATTGTTCATATCCAACTGGAGCACGCCCTATCCTGCCGCCCGCCGCCGCCGCTTCTTCGCCATTCTGGCGCCGCTGTTGATTGTGGCTGTTTACGATTACGCCTCGACCATCGGGGGCAAGACCATGCTCCATTTCGGCGGGGTGCTTGAGGCGTTGGGCGTGCCGCATTTTTCCGGGATCGGCATTGTCGGCCTGCTTCTGGTGCAATTGCTGCCGGTTTTCATCTTGGTGATCTGGATGCGCGATGGGCTGAGCCTGAAGGCACTGCGCGATTCCGTTGATCTACAGGAATATGTGCTGATGATCTATGTGGTCAGCAATGGCTGCGCCTGGGCCGCATTCGCCGTGATCTTTCAACTGAACAAATGGTTTTTTCATCCGTGGCTGGATGATTATCCCCGGACCAGCCTGATCGTCATCATCCTGCTGACCTTGGCCTCGGGTGTGAGCTTCTATCGTCTGCTGCTGGGGATGGAGGTGATGAATCCCCCCGCCAGGAGGGCCGGAAAACGCCATGACGGCTGAACCAGAAACACCCGCGCCCATCTTCGCCTTCCACGAAGCCCAATTCAGCGTGGCTGATCAGCTGTGGCCCATGATCGCCCTGGCGGTTTTCGGCGCCCTGTTCGTGCTGTTGCCGATCAAGGAGGTGGCCTTGAAGGGGCCGCCGGAAACGGCGCTGGTGGTGGTCTGGCTGTCGAACGGCGGTATGATCTGGTTCCTGGGCCGTGGCCTGCTGGGAACATGGCTGAGCATGCGGCGCGGCGAGAAGGCCGGATTGCGGGTGGCGGAGGGTGAGGATTACCTGGAAGTCGCCTTTTTCGCCGGTCCGCGTCCCTGCCGGGTTCAACGCTTCGCCTATGCCGAGATCACCGGCTGCGGCGTCGATACCTTTTTTGACGCTTTCGGCAATCCCCGCACCCGCCCCTATGTGGCTACGCGCGGCCTTCTGGGCGGTTCCAGCAAGACCATGATTCCCCTGGCCGCGCCATGCGACGCCCGCCAGGTTTCCAGTTTCCAAGGCCACCACATCGCCGTCGATCTGGACCGCGTCATTCGCCGCCATTGCGATCTGCCGCAGCCCGAAATCCCCCTGGCCGTGGTCGCCGAGGAACACGACCAGGAGCTTTTGCGCTTCGCCGCACAGCAGTTTCAGCGAATCGAGACCGAGCAGGCCCTGCGCCGCAGCCGCTTTCTAGGGGTGGACTGGGTCCGCCTCGGCATGGCTGCGCTGGCGACGGCATTGCTATGCGTTCTGTGGCTGGACGATGAAATCCATCTGCGTTGGGATGACGGTTCCGACTGGCTGGTGGTCGGCATCGTCTTCTATGTCTTCCATCGGCTGACGGGATCATTTCTGAAAGCTTGGCGGGAGCGGCCACGGGACGAGTAGGAACGGCGCATGGAGAACACACCTGCGGGCCTGTCCAGGATTGGCCGAACCGGATCGATGGTGCTGGCCGTGTTGGGAAGGCGGGTTTTTTGTCTGGCTGCCGCTGGGGTTGAGCGCCGTCGGGTGGCATGTCGTGCTGGCCGGCATCTACGATCTGCCGGTTTTGCCTTGGGCGTCGGTCTCTTTCCATTTGCTTTGGGCGGGGCTATTTGCCGCGCGCATCGGCTGGCTGCTATGGCGGGGCGCCGAATACCGAATAGTGCTGACAATCATGCGGCCCAGCCAAACCCAAAGCGGACTGGCGTAGTTGGCGACGGTGTTGACGTGTGTTTCTTCCATGCTGCTGGGCGCCCTGGCCCCTCCACGCGGCGGGATCACCGATTTGGCGGCCGTCCTGCTGGGAGGCACCGTTGTCGGATTTGTCGTGGGACGTGAAGTTATGCGGCAAGTTCAAGCATGGCGGCATGATTTTCCGCCGCTTCCAGCCACGTTGTTGCCCCAAATCATTCAGGCCTTTCATGATGAGCTGCGGGAGTGGCAGCAGGTCGACGGCCCATCGTTGGTCGGCACGCGCGGTGATTTGTTCCGCGTGCAGATGGGAGTGGTGGCAAACTATCTGGAGCGATCCCCTGAATTGGCGAGGCACGAGGTCGAGATTTACCAAGCATTGGACCGATCCGTGGGAATGTGAATGAATGCATGCCTTGCCGACATGATGTTGCTCGCACATACTGAAAACCGGTTGTGGGGCTGGGGGCAGTATCACGGCATGGTCGGTTCGGTGGTCACGGCATTCATTCATGGGGCGTCGCCATGGCGGTGACCCATGCCGACGATTTGCGCCTGATCCGCGACGTTGCCGCCGCGCGACCGCAAGCTTGGGAAAACTTGGTCGGGCGCATTGCCGACACCGTCTGGACCGCCTGCCTGATCCTCGAGGGCGACGAGGTGGGAGCCCGAGACGCCTTTGCCCTGACCATGGCGGGTCTGCGCGCCAACGGCTTCCGGCGTCTGCGCGACTATGACGGCTCCAGCCGGATCGAGACCTTCGTCATCCTGCTGACCCGGGAAATCCTGATCGAGCGCCTGATGGGCAATCTGGTCCAGGGCAGCAAGCAAGGATGGTCGGCGCTGGAGCATTTCTTCGCCACCGACATCCGTCGCATCGTCGCCCGCCGCCTGCCCGGCGACGATCAGGACGACGCACGCCGCGACGCCTATCAGGAAATCTGCCTGCGGCTGGTCGAAGACGATTTCCGGCGGCTGCGGGCCTATCAGGGCACCGGCAGCTTCGGTGGATTCGTCCTTCATACCGTGGACCGGTTGGCCATCGACATCGTGCGGCGCACCCTGGGCCGTGGCGAGGCCGTGGCCAAGCCGCGGCCTGTGCAATTGGACGGGCCGCAATGGGAAAGTTTGGCTTGCCCAGCCCCTTCGCCCGAACAGTCTGCCCTGGACACCGAGGAAGAGGCCCTGCTGTCGCGGGTGGCCGCCATTCTGACCGATCTGATCGACACCCTGCCCGCCACCGAGGCATTGTATCTGCGCATCGCCCTGGACGGTGCCGAACCGTTGCCGGCGCGCGAAATCGCCCGCCTGATGGGACGGCCAGTTACGGAGGTCTACAAGATCAGGCAAAAGGTCATGGTCCGCCTGCATGATATTTTATCCGAGCATCCCACGGTCAAAAAATGGCGGGAGTCCGTCTAATGAACCGTGAGACGAAATTGATCCTCGGATTGATCGACCCAGACGCCCCCCGCCCGGATAAGGCCGTGGCGGCGGAAGTGGCGGCACGGGTCATGGACGGTGCGATGGCGACGAACACGGCACGGGAAACCACAGCGGAAGTGGCTGCACGGCTGGATGGCGGTCTGGATGGGGAAGCCCAGGACCGGCTTGACCGCACCCTGGCCGCTGATGGCCAGGAATACCAGGAGATGGCCGCCTCGGCGGAACTGGTGGACGCCGTCGCGGCCCGATTGGTGGCAGTACCGGCGGATTTACTGGGACAGGTAACGGCAACGCCGAATGCGAAGCCCGACAGGCCAACTCGGCGCTGGACACCCTGGCTGTGGGTCGGTGGCGCCGTCCTGGCGGCGGCTCTTGCCGCGGTGTTGGTGCTGCGCCATCACCCCATGCCGCCCGACGGCAAGGGGGAGATAATGGCCAAACCGACCCAGGGCGCAATGCCGCAAATGGTGCCGGCTGGCAGCCTGGAAAGTACACCCTCGCCCAGCCAGGGCGAGATGCGAGGCGGAAAATGACCCGGATATCCAGACACGGAAAGGGATGCCTGATGAGATTCCATTTTGCCGTCAAGGCAATCGCTGCCATTGCCATGCTATGCACTGCGGCATCCTGTGTCACCGTGGATCAGTCGCAGAGGGGCGGCTTGAACCTGTTCGGCGGTGCCAATTCGTCTTCCCGCGACGTTTCAAAGATGCCGTTGACGTCCGAGCAGTTGGGCCAACTGACGACTGGCAGAAAAAGCCTCGTGCGAACGGATGAAATGTTCCTGTTCGCGAAAAATGGACGATTGCTTTACGAAGACCGAGAAGCGCGAACTTATTCTCAAGGGCTATGGTTTTTGAAAAAAGCTAAGGTCGATGCCGCTAATGGCCGCGTCGATGACATGTTGTGCGTCGCCATCAACAGTGTCGAAAAGGCCGCATTCACCGTGATGCCCTGTATCCGCCTGTTCCCGGATCCTGAAGGGCGCAAGAACACCTATCTTGGTATCAGTGCCGATTGCGCCAACACCGATACCGTTATGACGCGATGCAATTTTGAAGACCGCACCTTCGGCTATTTCGTTTCCTTCGAAAGGCCTGAGCGCCCCATCCCCTTGCGTCCGACCCTGGTCGACAACAACGACGGCACCATTTCAGATCGGGCGACTGGCCTGCAATGGATGCAATGCTCGTTGGGGCAGCAGAACCTCAACCAGTACCAATGCGCCACCCAGCCGCAGCCTGTGAATGGCGGTGTGGCGGATGCGCAAAAAATGGTCAGCGAATTCAATAAGAATGGGGGAGTGGCGGGAAAAGTCGATTGGCGTCTGCCGACCCCAGAGGAATTGAAGTCTTTGGTCATTTGCTCGAACGGCAAGCCGACCCCACTGGCGGATGGAGAGAGCTGCACGGAACCATTGTCATCCGGCCAATCCCGGCAATTAGCCCAGCCGACATTCGATTCGGTGTTCTATGGCGAAGGCGCCCCCTATCTGACGTCGCGGATTGAACAACAGGATTTGGGGCGATTGGCTTCCGCTTTCGGCAAATTTGGGAAATTGGCCTGGACCGTCGATTTCAGCTCCGGCCTTGCGAACCCGAATGTGCCCGCCGAAGCCGTCTCCAGCATGCGTAGCAGCCGGAGCGGCAAAGTCGCAGACCCGGTCTATATCCGCCTTGTCCGGAACGACACCGGTGGCCCCAAGCCCGCGACCGGCTCCAAGAAAACGAAATGAAACCCCCTCCCCCCCGAACTGCGGCGCAATGCCTGGGCAGAGTGGCGATGGCGGCTGTGGCTGTGCTTGTCCTAAGCGCATCGGGGGGAGAGGACGCGGAGCAGGAGGAGTTCGACAGGCTATTCGATGAACAGTACGAAAAGGGCCTGGATGACAAGATCGAGGTCAAATGCTTCCGCAAGGGCGATTTCAACGCCTGCCTTCAGATGCATCAAAACGGCACGGGGCGCAATCCGGCCTTTATCCGTAAAATGTTCGAGATCGCCCGGCAGGGGGCGAACCGCCAGCAGTTTGAAACCCTACTTTCCTTACGTCAAACCCGGCTTGATCCCGGCACCTGGGATAGTAGCAGGCAAGAGTTACAAACCATATATCGGCGTGATGGCGCCCAGAGCGGACAGGCGCACGATTTCCTCAAGGCCTATCGGCTTGGCCCTAACCCCGGCGACCTTGAACGCTTCACGGTTGGCGGCTCCATCGACGACTTGCATCAGGCTTTTGGTGAAGAAAGCATTCGAAGCAGCGAATGGTTCCTCCGCTATCGCGAGGTAGCCTTACAGCGTTTTCTGCAAAAGGGTGGCGTCCGTGGCTATTATTACGCCTATACCGCCACACAGAACCGAGCACATCTCCAACGCGCCATCGGCCTTACCTCATCAGGCGGGGAAGGCATCGAAAGCGATGTCTTCGGCGCCTATCTTGGCGTCTTTGTCACCAGTCTGAGTGACGTTCCAGGTTATGCGGCTTTGGTGGAGAAATGCCGGGATTGCGATCGCCGCAGCCTTTTCGAACACGTCGCCAATATCCCTGGGTTCGCGAAAACCGCCTCTCTACAGTCGTTTCCTGCATCCATAGAGAACCGATACCATTTCATGAAGACAGGCTATTCCGTCCAAGAAAGGGTCGATGGACGGCAATTCCATCTGGGAATATCGTCAAAAAAAGCTTCGATGGATCTGGTCGCCGACGCCCAATGCGTAGACGACGGACAAGAAAGCGAAAGCACGTCCGTCGGGTTTTTCGATTTCCTCGGTTTATCGCTCGGTACCGGAGGGCGTCAGGTTCCTAAAGAAAAGATTCTTCATTACCAACGTTTCCGCTGCACTCTGTCCAGCGGTGACGCCTCCGTCATCGACAGCATCAGCGCACACGGCGCATCCTCCTCGCCGCTGCGCTTCGTCCGTTCCTCGTGGACGGCCCGCAGCAGCATCGGGGAAGAGATTGTTTGGGGTGCGCCGGATCCTGTTTCCTCCAGCCCTGATCGCAGCCCAAGCAAGGCCGGTGCCGATCATTCACGGCCTTCCTCGCCATCTTCCTCCACAAACGTCCAAATGGTGGGAATCAAGAATGTGCGAAAAGCCGACAAGGTCGGGGAAATCCAGTATTACCGTGTCGACTGCCACAACGGGAAACACCGCGTGGTGGGACAGCGCGCGGACGGGCGTTGGTTCGACGGAGCCATTGGCATAGGAGAAATGGGGGATCGTTACCGCCACATGTCGCTCGATGAAATCGGTAAACTATTCTGTGAATAAGTAGGGCTCCAGTGCAAGAAGTGAAAGGAACTCCTATTTCGATGGGCTGTGCATATCAAGCACACCCATAACAGGGTAACAGATTGATTCTAAGAAAGAGAGGGTTGGACGTCAGCTCCCTTTCCTACGCCAAATCTCCTCGTATCACGAGGAAAACCGCGACATCCAGACAGATCAACGGCTGATCGGCACTCCAGTGTTCCAAAGGAGTGTTCCAAAATGCCCGCGACCGCCTATCTCCGTCGCCATCCCCGCACCGGCATCTATTGGTTCCGCCGCGCCGTTCCCGCCGCCTTGCGCACTGCCATCGGGCGCTGCGAAATCGTTCGTTCGCTGAAGACCCGCGACCGCCGCGAGGCCCGACGTCTGGCCCTGGTTCACGCCGTCGAGGCGGAGAACCTGCTGGCACGGGCGAAAGGTGGGGAGGCATTGGCTCAGCCATCGTCGATATCACCTGCGGTTCCTGACCTCGCGGCATTGATCGAGGCCGCTGTCCGCAGGGCGTTCAATATTCCAAATCCCTCTCCCGAGCCGGCCTCCGATGGCTTGCGGTTGAACGAGGCTTTCGAGCGCTACGATTCCGAGCGTCGTTTGCGCCCCCAGGCCCGGATCGAGTTCCTGGCTGCCATCCGGCGCTTCCGCGAGGTGGTGGGTGACGACCGCCCCGTGGCGGCCATCACCAAGGCTGATGTCCGAGCCTATAAGGAGGCGCTCATGGCCATGCCGAAGCGGATGACGGCCAAGGAGCGGGAAATGCCGTTGCCCCGGCTTCTGGCGGGCCTGGACGGCAATGGCGTGGAACGGGTGTCCCTCACCACGGTGCGCAAGACCATGGGCATGCTCCAGACGGTACTCGGCTGGTGCGCCAAGAACGGCTACCTGGAAGGCAATCCCGCCGCCGGCCTGAAGCCGACCCAAGCTGAGAACGGCAAACTGCGCCGCCTGCCCTACGATGGCGAGGACCTGAAGACCATCTTCTCCTCGCCGCTCTATACCGGTTGCACCTCCGAGTCCAGGCGGTGGGCGCTGGGCAGGCTGGTCATTCGGGATGCCTGCTTCTGGTTGCCGCGGCTGGGGCTCCATACCGGCTGTCGGCTGGAGGAATTGGGGCAACTGACCCTGGCCGACGTGAAGGAAGAGGACGGCATCGCCTTTCTCGACATCAATGATCTGGCGGAGGGACAATCCCTCAAGACCAAGGGCTCACGGCGCCGGGTGCCACTGCATCCCAAGGTGATCGAGGCCGGGTTCCTGGTCCACGTGGCGGCTCTGCGGAAGCGGGGGGAGACGCGGGTGTTTCCTGACCTGCTTCGCGACCCGCGCGGCAAGACCACGGCGGCGTGGTCCAAGTGGTGGGGGCGCTACACCGCCAAGATCGGCATCATTGATCCGCGCAAGGTGTTCCACTCCTTCCGTCACGCCTTCAAGGATGCCTGCCGCGCCGCCGGAATCGAGGAAGCAATCCACGATGCCCTGACCGGCCATGTGGCCCCTCATGTGGGGCGGAGCTACGGGAAGGGTTACTCGCTGTCCGTTCTGGCTGAGGCCGTGGGGAAATTGGAATTCGAGGAGAGGGGCAAGCGAATTGACTGCTTAGGAAATGAGGAATGATCAATTTCGTCAAGCCATCAGGTTCGGCCGAGCAGAAGAAGTTACCCCAGCCACGGCCACACAGCTCCAAATGGGACGGTGTGGCCGAGCCATCGCGCCTTGTACTCGGTATCCCAGTGCCTGGCTTCGGTGCCCGACACCTCGATCTCGGGCGTACGGGTGGTCCGCGAGCTGACGGCGCTGGTGGCCCGGTGCGGCAAGCCGGAGATGATCGTGTCCGACAACGGCACCGAGTTGACCAGCAACGCCGTGCTGAAATGGGCGCAGGACCACTGCATGCAATGGCACTACCGCTTCAGCACCAGCCAGGGCAGAAGCAGATTCAGCAGTCTGAATTTGACGTTGAAGGGATGCCAGATCGCTGCCCAGGTCATCCAGGCTACTGGAAGCCTCTTCGAGAGCTTCGTCGGCTAAGGCAAGTCTTTTATCGGCTAATTTATCGACCGTCTCACGGCTCTTTAGCAGATGACGAACTTGGCCCTTCAGATTCTCATGTCGAGATTCAAGCTCATCATATGCGTTAAGCGTTTCCAGTAGCGCATCGTGACACTTCAGCAACTCTTGCTTGAGTCGCTCAATGAGTACGCCTTTGTCCTCTGTCATTCTGCGAGCTTTGTCAAAAAAGTTTTGGCTGGCGGTGTAGCACCACGATGACAACCGCTTTGCAGAACGATGGTCTGGTGTTCCAAGAGAGTGACGGATTTCAGACCGTCCAAAGCTCTTTATCAAATCGAGGGGGACACGACAACGGAAGTAGTACGTTGCAGTCCGTCGAATCAGATACGACATGCCACACCACTGGTACACATTGATGGTACACAGCAGCTTTGAAAATGTCGTAAGTTGTCGGATTCGGACATAGGTGGGACGGTGACAAGGTCGCGGGCCGTGATTTGAGCCTATAGCCGGGATTGCGCGGTATTCATAAATGGGACCGATCCGAAAAATCCAGCTTTAGGCAGGATCGATTGTTGCCCGATATCACCCATTCTCCGCAGCCCGTTTGCGTGAACGCGCCTTGGCGGGCCTCCCTTGCGTCCCGTTACGGCTTAAGCCGCCCAGAATGGAGCAGCGCGCGCCAGAGCGGCAATCAGTAGTTGATCATTTTTGGTCAACAGCTAACGTATTCTGCGTAGCTGTTGTCAATCGGCATCGCTGCGGTCCTGGCAGGAGGAACAGTGGCTCACCCAACCCAAGCGACAATCAAACGTCTATTCGCCCAATCTGGTGAATTCTGCACGTACCCCTCATGCGGTCGCCAGGTGATTGATCGCACGACGGGAACCGTCATGGTGGAGGTCTGCCACATCAATGCGCGAAGCCCAGGCGGCCCCAGATTTGATCCAACACAGACAGACAAGGACCGGAACGCCTATGACAACCTGATCCTTCTCTGTGGAGACCATCATAAGGAGGTCGACGCTCAGCCAGAGAAACACTCAACCGAAAAGCTGCGCGAGATGAAACGGACCCATGAACGCAGCTTTGGGCGCGATGTACAGGCGGGCGACGCAGCCATCGCCAAAAGGCTCCTGCAGGTGTACGTCCGGAACCTCTCCGTGGAACAGGTATCGGGCGACGTTATCGTCAACGGCGCCAAAACCGTGAACATTCGAACCTCGACCAAGAAAGTGACGATCGCTCCAGCGCCAGGTACTATCGGCGCGGACCAGAAACTGCTCCGCTACATCGACTACCTGATCAGACGATACATCGAATTTGCGGGCAAGGACCCATTCCAGGCCCGCAGCTTTAACCCCGCTAGGTTTCGAAAGAACTTGGAGAGACGGTTCCGGGCTCATTGGAAAAATCTGTCTGTCGAGCGGGCCGATGAGTTGATCAAGTACCTTCAGGAGTGCATCGATAGAACTGGCCTTGCGAAGCTCAACAGGAGTAAAGGGCACCGCTCCTATTCAAACCTCCAAGAATATGAATAATCGCCTCGATCTGGGAGGCAAATTGCGCCTCTAACTGACATCCGAGCCTGCCAACGATTTCACGAGAGCGGATATGGGAAAATCCTCACGCTTCGGACCCAGACGGCCTTCCATGATATGATGGCCACAGATGTATAGGGGGCATAATAATGGTTTGGCTTGAGCGGCGATCCGGCTGGCAAAAAAACCCCCAGGATGCTCGTACACCAGGCGATGTCGATTACGGGCGTGTGATCCACTCCGCTTCGTTCAGGCGGCTACAAGGCAAGACCCAGATCCTCAATCTAGGTGACAGCGACTTCTATCGCACGAGGCTGACACACTCCCTTGAGGTTGCCCAAATTGCAGCGGGTCTTGGTGCCCAGTTGCTCCACAGTTTCCCTAATCACGATGCGATTGGTTATATTCCAGACCGAAGTATGATACAGGCCGTCGCCTGTACGCACGATCTTGGCCATCCGCCGTTCGGTCACGGTGGGGAGGTTGCGCTGAATTACTGCATGCGGGAGAACGGTGGCTTCGAGGGGAACGGGCAAACTCTTCGCATTCTCTCAAGACTAGAAAAATTCTCAGGCGCCGATGGTGCGGACCTTTCCCGCGAGGCGTTGCTTGGTGTACTGAAATACCCAGTGGCCTATAGTGCCGCTGCAAATCCAAGAATCGTTCCGAGAATGCTTGCCGATACTAGTGGCACCCCGCTGCTTGATCGCAAGGCGTCCAAGCCGCCCAAATGCTACATGGATAGCGAGGCGGACGTTGTTTCCTGGTTGCTTAAGCCGCTTTCTGAAGGGGATAGGTCTCTCTTTCAAGCTAGTGACCCGCAACCGGAGAAGCACGCTAAGGCGCGGCACAAGTCCTTTGCGTGCAGCATTATGGACCTTGCCGATGACATAAGTTTCGGCATCCATGACATGGAGGATGCACTGGCATTGCGGTTGGTAGACGAAGCTGGGTTCCGCCGGCACGTGACTCCCAAGAAGTGCGAAGGTCTGCTCGACTATCTCAATTCGAACTACGCTGGCAAATATGGAAACGACGTCTACGAAGGTCTTATCGGGCGCATTTTTGCTGATGGTGCCGAGCGAAAGCACCAGATCAACCGTATTCTGAATTTTGTTATCCCCAGCGTAGCAATTATGGAACTTCCAGAATTTGAGGAACCGCGCCTGCGCTTTCGCGCTTACCTCCCTAAGCCGGTCGCACAATTCGTTGAAGCTGTGAAGGACTTCGTTCGTGACGAAGTCATACTATCTCCGAGCGTTCAGCATCTGGAATTCAAAGGACAGATGATGGTGATCTCGGTGTTTGAGGTTTTGAGGTCCGACCCAAAGAGCTTTCTTCCGTCAGATATTTTTGCCAAATATGAGCGTAGTTCTGACCCGCTGCGCGATATCTGCGACTATGTTGCGGGGATGACGGACACCTACCTTTTGAAGACATATGAGCGTCTCTTTGCGCCGAGGATTGGGTCTGTCTTCGACAAGCTTTAACGTGTGCTGCGGGTGCAGTTCGGTCGCTCAGAAGCCTGACTGCCCTGCCCACTATTAGTTCGTCACCGCAATTTTACGCCCGCCCCACACCACACTTAATGCGGAGATGGCGCAATGTCAGAAGCGCTATTGGCCAAGAGCTGCACTTGCAACATTCCACAACACGTTGCATTATACCCCCATTGGTGGAGGGGATGCAAAAGCACGCGCGACTCAAAGAAATCTATGCAGAACTGAGGAGATGCGTCGGCGCAGAGGTATCATCCGGCGATCTGATTCGTCTAGCCCACCATATTTTAGCAGCCTACTCAATTGATGTTGTCGATGATGAAATTGCAGATTCTCCACGCGAGAGTAGATCGTTACGATCTCTCCCGGTTGATATCGCAATGAGAGACGGTGGATGGGCTATATATTTTTTTGAGAATCGCTGCATCCGTAGCATTGATAATTTTACACCAGACAGCCTTGCGCAAATATATCGATATCTTGACAACCTTCTAGGTGAAGAATGGCAAAGGCGAACACCACCGGGATGATTCAGGCAGCTAAGGAACACCTGCTTTCTGGTCTGCCAACGACACGTTTGGAGGCGCTGATTTTGTTCGGCGTGTCCAACCTTCCCGAAGTTGTCTACGAATTACGGCAGGCAGGCTGGGTTATCAAATCGCGCACAATTCCATATGCCACGGCAATGGTCAGAGTAAATAAGTACGCTGTATTTGCAGCCACCCGCCAATCTACCAATACGAGAGATTAAAATAACGGAATATTGGGTAGAAAAGTGAGGCGACTATTTACGTTAAGGCAGCGGCTCATATTGGCCCTGATAAGTGGTGGCCGATGTGCAATCTGCAATGAAAGACTGGAAAAGAGCTACCATGCAGACCACGTCATCCCATTTTCACGCAATGGCACAACGACATTACTAAATGGGCAGGCGCTTTGTCCTAGATGCAATCTCCGGAAAGGCGACAAGATGGTAAAATTACGCCCATGGCAAGAAAAGGCTCAAGAAAAGGCCTTGAAATGGCTCGTTGATCAGGGAGACGATAAGCATTTCCTCATTAATGCAGCGCCAGGTGCTGGAAAGACAAAGCTAGCATGCTCTATTGCAAAGACGCTAATTGATAAAAACCTCATCGATCGCGTTATAGTTATTGCACCTCGCGTTGAGGTAGTTAAGCAGTGGACGAAAGATTTTTTCGACATAACATCCCGCTTTATGGGAAAAGTTGCTGGCAGCGAAATTGAAATTGAGTATGACGTTGGCGTTACATGGGCTGCCGTTCAAAATCTTCAGGATGCATTCCAGGCTGTCTGCCGGTCACACCGGACTTTATTGATCTGCGACGAGCATCATCACGCGGCTGTTTCCGCCGCTTGGGGCAATAGCGCCGACTCGGCCTTCGCAGACGCAAAATATGTCCTTGTCCTGACAGGTACGCCGATCCGGTCCGATTCGAAGAAATCGGTCTGGTTGGCATATGACGATCTAGGAGCTATCGACCACCCCGAAGGAGGGATTTACACGCTCTCTTATGGAGAAGCGGTAGATTTTGGGTACTGTCGCCCAGCAACATTTCACCGCCACGAAGGAAAGTTTACGGTAGATCTTGATGATGGTGAAAAGATATTCGTATCAAGTAAGCATCCTGCGGAGCTCACTCCAAATTTGAAGCGAATTCCAGGACTCCAGAGAGCCCTTGATTTCTACAAGCTGGCCTGCGCCCCTCAATACGAAGCGGATAAAACGACTCCAACGACTCGATGGCTACCAGGGAACAATGGTCGAGTGGGCCAGCGCTAAGTTGGCCGATCTTCGGCACCGCATGCCCAACGCGGGTGGATTGGTTATTGCCCCTTCCATTGAAATGGCCAACTACATGGTTAAGCTTATTGAGTTAATGGAAGGGGAGACGCCGACACTTGTTCATAGTCAATTGCCTAACGCTGATAATAGAATAGACAGCTTTCGTCATACGGACAAAAAATGGATTGTCTCTGTCGCCATGATTTCTGAGGGCGTAGATATACATAGGCTGCGCGTTTTAATATATCTTCCTAGTGCACTTACGGAACTTGCTTTCCGGCAGGCTATATGGGCGAGTTGTCAGAACCAACGGGCCAAACGACGATACCAGGGCTTATGTGGTTATGCCCTCATTCGATACATTGGAGACATTCGCCCGGCGCGTGGAAGAGGAGATGCCTCCCCATGCTCTTAAGGACGACGAGAAGCCGAAAACAAAAAAATGTCCATCGTGCACAACCGAAGCGCCGCTCGGAGCAAAATTTTGTGATGTCTGCGGATTTGAATTCCCCAAAGCGCCCCCTAAGTTCAAGCCATGCCCGTCGTGCAGCGGACTTAATCAACTAAGCGCAACCGCTTGCCAGCACTGCGGCACTGTATTTGGGTCTGATTTTAGCCTGAGCCTGGATGAGGCACTAAGAACGGGCGCAATTGTCCGTGGCATGGACATCGAAGAAGAAGACGTCCAAGCAGGAGAAGCTATGGCGGAGAGCGTCAGGAAGGTTGTCATGGCAAGCGGAGACCAAAAACTTATCAATGTTATAAGTCAGCTTCCTGAAGAGAGTTGGGCGCGCCTAAGGAAGTATCTCAGCGAATCGGAATAGACACCTATTGTCAACTGGCAGCCCCGGTCAGGACAAGTACCGATACTTCAACTTTATGCCTTTTAAGCTCCTCATTGGATAGAGATCCAATGAGGAGACCGGCAAGTATCAGAGGGCTTGCACGCCCCCCCCTTCCACGTGTCCGACTACCAAATGCACGCCATGTGGGCGCTGCGTTGCTCCGTTATTAACCTATCTGCCATAGCGCCTATATAGACGACGAGAATGCAAGCTCACCCGGCCGCAGCGCACACATGGCGTCCCTCTTGGTACGCACCGCTGCCCGACCCCGATCCGCCAACAATGGGTTCACCACCGAACCGAGCAATAGACCGGACAGAATGAGAGCCGCATTGCGGTGCAGTTTGGCGACGCCAGGAAGGCCACTGGTCGCGTCTCCGTACTCCGCCACAAGTGCGAAATCAATCAGCTTGCAGGCCTGACCCTGGTGAGCACTAATCGCCTCGACGAGGGCGGTCCCAACTTCGTCCAGCATATCAAGCAGCATGAAGGCGCGCGTGCCGCCAGGACCTCGGTGCGCCCAGAGCGCTTGCATATTGGCGATATCGGCTTTGGCAATAAAGGAGCACGCCTTGGAGAGGATGGGCTCGACGGCGATAGCCAGTGCCTCCGGCATTTGCGCCGAGAGACACTTCGCTAAGGCTGCATCGAGACGCAAGCTCTTGATCGCTTTTGAGGTACCGAAGAAAAAGGCCAGCCGCCACTCGACAACGGGCCTGGAGGTGTCATTGCATATCTCGAAGCGGACACCGCTTTTAAGCTGCAGGCTTGGGATCGCGAATTTGAAGGTTCTACTCGCTGGATAGCTTGCGCCAACTCGATCGGGCGGCGTTTCGAGAGGCAAAGGTTTGGGTCGCGTGAGGCCTTGAGCCGCCATTGAAAGGCTTGGCACGGCGCGAGAGCAATGCCCCTGGAGGACGTGTCCCATCAGATAGGAAAAGGCTGGCGGTACGGCGTTGCCGATCATCCGCAGCTTCTGACCATAGTTCGCCCCATAAAATTGAAATGTCACGGGGAAGCCCTGTAGGCTTGCGCGCTCGCGAAGCGTAAGCCGTCGGAAGGCGCCTTCGGGTTCTGCGGCTTGAATGACGATGCTCTCACGAGAGACTCGAGTGCATGTGGCGGTGATCGTGCGTACAGAGCGATCGAGCGGGTCCGGGAAAGGCATTGCGTTGTACACGGTGTGCGTCGTCTTGTTGGCGCAGTTTATCCTGACTTCCTCCTCGCTCAGCGCATCCTCTGCGACATGATCTGTGAGGTCCGAACGCGGGATCGAGAGGCCGAAGAGAGGGTCTACGATTGGGTCCGAGGAGAGCGCCGCAACGATCTCGCCGAGAGTCCGGGGCTGGGCCGCCGCGCGATAGTCTTCGAGCAGATCGATGTCGAAGTTGCCGGCGATGCACCGGCGACGGCGCTGTGGCAGCCCATATTCCGCCATATCGACGATATGCGTGACACAACCCAGATGGCGGAATGCATCGAGCTTCCCGCCCTCTTCTAGCTCTGCCTCGATGATCTTCGCTACGCGCGGTACATTCTCCATTGCCCAGACGCGCGGCTTAAGATGATCGACGATGGCCAGGAACCGCTTGATGTCCTCAAGACCGTCCGCAATGTCTCCGCCACCGCCGCGATTGCTGAAAGAGAATTGCGTGCATGGCGGGCTGCCCACGACAACGTCGATGTCCGTCGGCAAATCTTCAAATGAAAGTCGACGGATGTCGACCGTCTGGGCTTGATGGGAATTGTTCTTGAAATTTGTCTCGTTAGCGGGCCCCCAGTACTCATAGGAGGCGATCACATCGATGCCAGCGAGGCGCAGGCCAAGTGACCACCCCCCTACACCCGAATAGAGATCGATCGCTCGCAATTTGCGCATAATGAGCACCCACCAATATCACTATTACTGGTGCCCATAGAATCTGAAAAGTGCGAGTCTGGCAAGATCTGATGTGCCGTCTCACCTCCTTTTCGGCATTTTAGTCCCGTCGATCAGGCTATCGCATCACCTCGCCGCCCGTCTCCTCTCACTCGGCATCACCCACGGCACCTGATCAAGCGTCCCCATATCGATGATCTCTCGACCGGCATGGATCGCGGTTTCAGCGGCGAGCGCGAGTAGCTTACAGGTCTCTCCGGTCAGCCCCTCCGACATGGCATGAATGCGGCCGATCAACTCTTTCGAGCGGAAATCGCTCTCCTGCCGCAGTTCCAGGCTCTGGGCGTAGCGTGCCACGAACAGGGCGTACTCCCGGCTGACGCTCCAGCGCGGGATGCCGATCGGCTCGAACCGGTTGCCCAATTGCTGGTCGGTCTGGAAGACCCGAACCGCATCCTGGGTGCCCATGGCCACCACAGGGATCTTCAGCTCGTTGCTGAGGCTCTTCAGGCTGTTCAGCACCATGGAGCGCTGATCGACCTTGCCGATCAGGAAGTTGCTCACCTCGTCGAGGATCAGCACCCGGGTGCCGACGGCGGTCAGCAGTTGGAGCAGTTGGTCCCATTTGGCCTGGGGCCGGGCCGTCGATCGGTAGGGGGCGCCCAGTGACCGCAGGATCGCATCGTAGAGGCCGCTGATATCGGCATAGGGCGGGGCATGGGCATAGACCACCGGGCGCTTGCCAAAATCGGGGCTATCTTCCGCCGGGCTGTGGTCGCGGACGAACTTCTGCGCCAGGGCGGTCTTGCCGTTGTTGGTGTCGCTATAGATCAGGCTGCACGGCGGCCGAACCACCTTGGGGTGGTCGTACAGCCAGGCGAGACGGCCGAGGATTGCTTCGCCCGCCTCGTACGCGACATAGCGCGGGCTGCGAATGCGGCGGATGCGGCCCTCAAGCTCATCCTGAGGGAAATCCAGCGGCAGCATGGGCGCCGGATTCAGCGCGAACAGATCGGGCGTCACCATTCTTCTACCCCCCTCTTGATCTCGGCATCATCAAAATCGAAGTCGTTGGATGTCGGCCTGGGCTTCGGCGGATCGGCTTCCTGGTTGTTGACCACCAGGGCCAGATGGCCGTCGCGACGTCGCATGGCCTTGGGCTTCGCCTGCGATTCCGCTGGTGGGCGCGGCGGGTCCAGGGTCAGTTCGGCTCGATGCTTGCCGAGTTCTCGCTTCTTGGCCTGCTCACGACGCACGCGCTTGGTCTGGCGGGTTGCCTCGGCGGTGATGCGGTGCATGTCCTCGTAGGCGTCGAAAATCGCCTGCTCGTTCTCGGCGGCCTTGCCCTGGCGGTGCAGCCATGCCTCAACCGCCCGGTAATCCCACAGGGAGATCGATGGCCGGCCGGTGTCGCGGTAGGGAATCTCGACGTAATCATTGAGCATCGGATCGAGGAAGTAGAGTTTGGAGATGTCGGTAGGGTCACGGCGGACCTTGAACTTCCGCCGCCGACGGCCTTCGTCGGTCTTGACCCACTGGGATAGCAGCGGATCGCGGTACCAGATCTTGTCCCAGACGATACCTTCCGACTGAACTGTCCTGGTTCTGAAAGGCAGAAAATCCAGGCGCAACCGCCGAGGGTTGGCGATAGGCTCGGGCAGACCGATACCCCGAAACCGGTCGTTGCCCATGATCCCGTCGTTCCACCGGGCCAGGGGTGGGCAGCCGATCCCGCTGTGGACCTTGTTGTGGTAGACGCCGACGATGAGGTTGAGCAGCCAGGACCGCAGTTCCCGCAGCGTCATCCGCGCCTGGGCCTCGGATTTGTACTCGCCGCGCTGCTTGGGATTGGAGAAGGTCGCCCCAGGAAGGGCGTGAACCTTCCGCGCCAGAGTCCCGGCCAGGCGCTCGATGTGACCGCCGTAATGTGGCGTCTTCGGCGGGCGGAATTCGTAGCGGATATCGTGCTCGTCCAGGGTGTCCTGGATCAGGTAGCTACGGAAGTCCTTGCCGTTGTCGGAATGGATCATGCGGGGCTTACCCCAGACCGGCCATTCGCCCTTAACGCCAAGCCGCTCCAGTTCCGCCGCCTTGTCCAACATCCCATGGCACAGGCAGAGGCCGACGGCGAAGGAGCCGGGATTGTCGAGCGAGAGGTGATAGCCCACCACCATGCGGCTGAAGACATCGATAGCCAGGGTCAGCCACGGACGGCCGATGGGTAGGCGCATCTCCTCGTCGAGCACCAAGATGTCGAGCAAGGTGTGGTCGATCTGCACCACGGCCAGCGGCGCATCCGCCCCGGGGAAGTTGCCCTTCACCGCCCCGAACTTGTCGTGGGCGGCCTTCTTACCCTCGCGCCTCAGCACCTTTTCCTTCGGGTCGATGGCCCGTAGCCTGGCACGAACCGTCTCTGCGCAGGGCTTCGATAGACTGGCGGCACGGCAATGGCGATGGACCTCCAGGATGACCTCTTCGCCGCTGGCCTTCTGCTTGGAGAGATATTTCTCATCAATGACGCTGGCGATGATCGCCTCGACCTCGGGCGACAGGCGCTTGGGCATCTTGCGGCCACGGCGCGAGGGAGCAAGGTCAGTCATGCGCCTCCGCCCCTCGTACCGCTTGATCCAGCGATACAGCGTGGATCGAGGAACGTCATGCTGTTCGGCGACGCGCTGGACATCCTCTTCGCTCCGCCGCTCGCAGCGCACCAGCGGCTTGATGATGGCGAAACGCCGTTTGGCCTCGGCCAGGTCTTCGGCAGCCAATGCGTCCAAGCTGCGATCCGCCTGAGCGGACTCCACATCCTTGAGCGATCGCAACTTGGAGACAGGCACCACTTCCTTGTCCTGCCCGCCCCCGACGTCGAGCAGCACCGAGGATGCCGTCACCGCCTCGACGACGGTGCAGCGCTTGCCACGCCAGAGAACTGAGGCGCCGGGCTGAAAGCTGAATCCATTGCTCATGGCCGCTTCTCCTTTGCCGGTGTAACGAAGGTATTCATGGTCAGGGGGCAGTCCAGGTCGGCCGCCACCTGGAACTCCGCCACCAAGGTCCAGATGCCGGGCAACACCTCCGGCCGGCTCAAGCCCAGCGCCTCGGCCATCTCGTCGGCGAGCGACGCGACATTTTTCGGGCCACCTTTCCGCAGGACCGAGCGCAAAGCCTCACGCAGACCGGCCGCAACGGGGCGGCCTCGGAACGGCAGCAGGAAGGTGGCGTTCTCCAGCCGGGGCGTGCGGATTTCCAACTCGCTCATCACCTGGAAGCGCCAGCCCTGGCGGCGGGCATAGGTGCGGGCAGCGGCGAACCGGCCGTCCAACTGTCCGGAGGTCAGCATGGGATCGGTGGAGTATTTGATCTCGACCAGACGCGGTACCGGCCGACCGCTACGATAAGTCACCAGGAAGTCGGGCACGTAGGAGCGGGCACGGCCATCGGCATCGTCGTACTCAATCCGCACCGGCTGTTCCTCGATGCCGGCGACGGACGGATCGAAGCGGCAGAGCAAGGCGAAGTCCCGCTCCAGGGTTGATTCCACCTGGACGCCGGGCCGCCCCTGTCCCATGGGCACCCGTCCACTGACACTGCGATAGCAAAGGCCGATCTTGCGCACGGGCATCGAGTGTCCCCCATCACTCTTTACAATCAACATTACCGTCGGGCGTGATTGTGTCGGGATCATGACCATCAAAAGGTGTTTTGATGGCACCAAGCCCAAGTTTCCGGCGAAGCAGGGCATCCAGCCATGGCCCGACATCCTCGCCGGCACGGTGCGCGGCCCGGCGGGCGGCCGCCTTCACCTCGGGCGAGACGCCATCCAACTTCCAGTAACGCCCCTTACCCCAGGGCAGACCGGAGGCCACGGGCTCGGCCACAGCGCCCATGGAGCCGAGTTTGGTTCCGCACAGGGCCACCAGGTTCCGATGGCTGGCCGCCTGGCCATGGTCGTGAAGCACCTGGGCTGCCACCATGATCTCTTCCGTAGCGTCACCCTTGTGCGGCTCCTTCAGGTGCCAGTCCACCGCGTGAGCATAGGCGAAGGGATACTCGCCCACCGGACGCTTGCGCAGATCGGTGCTGGTCATACCCACCGCCTTGGCAGCCTCGACGAAGCGATGCGGCCAGTCGGCCAGCAGCCAATAGGCCAAGGCGACCAGCACACCCCGGGCGCGCGGGGTCAGCAGGGCGCCATCCCGAGACCGAGGGAGACTTTCCGGCCGAACCGCCAGTCCTGGGGCACTTTCGGCCAACCAGAGCCTCAAGGCATGGGCGTTCTTGCCGCCGGCCAGCAGACGGAGCAGCTGGGCCAGCATCTCGAACACCGCGAAGGAATAGACCGGCCCGTATTCGCCGAGGCCTCGCCACCCTTCCCGGATCAGCTCCAGCAGATCGCGCTGCACGGGGACGGTGTCGAGTGCAGGTTCATCCCCACTGAAATCGCGGAGGTCGGCGCCACAGCCCGGGCAGCAGATAGTGCCCCGCCCATCCTGGCGCAGGATACTGAACGGCTCGGCACAGATCGGACAGCGGTCCAGCAGTAGGCGTCCATGGATCGGACAGATGGTGAAGAAGGAGAGCCGCCAGTTAAGGCGCAGATAGGGCTGCGCATCGCCCCGCAGACACATGGGGCAAATCTGCTGGCCGAAGCAGCGCCGCCCACCCTCGCGCCCGGCCGGCGGTAACCAGGCCAACTTGCAGAGACCGTCGTCGTACTCGAACAGGCGTCCGGACCAGCGGCGGAAGGTGGCGTGCTTCAGGTCCTCGACCGTCAGCCCCGTCTTCCCCGCCAACAGGTCCAGCAAACAGTCGTCGGCGTGGCGGTCGAGATCACGGGGATTACGGTCTCCGCCGGGCTGGACGATGCGGTAAAGCTCGCTCGGCCGCAGGCCATTGGCAGCGGCGGTTCGGGTGAACCATGAAGATACAGACTCGTCGGGCAACAGCCTGGGGTGCCCTGGCCAGCGGTCATCGTCGCGCATCGGCCCAGCCTCCAACCGAAGTGGAGGCCGAGGATCATAGCACTGCCGACCGCCACCAGGCGCAGGGCAGAGGACTCATCGGGCTGCGCAGAGGCTTGCGTTTCCCGTGATCGAAGGGAGCAGCCTATAGACGAGACGAATCCGGAAAGTCCGTGTGCATTCGTGATTCGTCACCGCACCCTGGAGGAGCCGCAATCCAGGACACCCGTGCAGCAACAACCATATGATTCGACGGATGTTTCCACAGGAAACGGCATACGAATCCGCCCCACATAAAGCTAGGGCTATCTCAAATAAAGCCTATGGAGTCCCGCTTAAAGGCAGAACCGACATAAGTCGTTGATTTCGTTGAGAAAAATAGGTTGGCTGGGGGACTAGGATTCGAACCTAGACTGGCGGAGTCAGAGTCCGCTGTCCTACCGTTAGACGATCCCCCACCAGTCCGGCTGGTGGTCCGTACCCCCGGCGACGACCGGGGTAACCACGAGAGGCGCACCTTCTAACACAGGCTCCCGGCCGGATCAATGGCGAAAGAGCGAAGACGGAAATTGGCCGCAAAGGGGCGGAAATCCGGGGGTTTCCGCCTGTCGGGACAGGGTGCTTCCCACCAATGCCCGTTTGGGAGTAACATCCGCCGCCCCGAATTATAGAGTCCCGCTTTTGGCTTACGCCTCCTCGTCCTCGTCCCGCACCATGCCGATTTACGCCGCCCTTGATCTCGGCACCAACAATTGCCGGATGCTGGTGGCGCGCCCGCAGGGCCGGACCTTCAAGGTGATCGACGCCTTTTCCCGCGTCACCCGGCTGGGCGAGGGGCTGGGCGCCAGCGGCGTGCTGTCCGAGGCGGCCATGGTCCGCACCCTGAACGCGCTGGAGGCCTGTGCCGAGAAGATGGAGCGCAACCGGGTGGGCCGGGCCCGGCTGGTGGCCACCGAGGCCTGCCGCCGCGCCAGCAACGGCGCGGAGTTCACCAGCCGCATCACCGAGCGTACCGGGCTCAAGCCCGATATCATCAGCCCCAGCGAGGAAGCCGGCCTAGCCCTGGGCGGCTGCGCCTCGCTGCTGGACCCGGGCGTGCCCTGGGCGCTGGTCTTCGACATCGGCGGCGGTTCCACCGAACTGGTCTGGGTACGCAACTCCTCGCAGGGACAGCAGGTGATGGGCATCCAGTCCATTCCCACCGGCGTGGTCACCCTGGCCGAGCAATGGGCGCACGACCTGGCGTCCAACGCCGGCTACGACCGGGTGGTGGAACGCATCGGTGCCGCCTTCCGCCCGTTCGAGGCGCTGCATGCCATCGGCGCCATGCTGACCGGCAACATGGTGCAGATGCTGGGCACCTCGGGCACCGTCACCACGCTGGGCGCCCTGCATCTGGGACTGGAGCGCTATGACCGCTCCCAGGTGGACGGGCTGGAACTGGGCTTCGCCGACATCGCCGCCGTCACCCGCAAGCTGGCCTCCATGACCCACGACCAGCGCGCCGCCCATCCCTGCATCGGGCCGGAACGCGCCGATCTGGTGGTGGCCGGCTGTGCCATCCTGGAGGCGGTGTGCCGCCTGTGGCCGCTGGGCAAGCTGCGGGTCGCCGATCGCGGCGTGCGCGAAGGCGTGCTGCTGAATATGATGCGCGAAGATGGAACCCTGGGAGCACGGAACTGATGGCGGCCACGGGAAGCAAGGGGGGGGGCAAGAAGAGTTCGGGACGCACCACCGGCTCGGGTCCGAGCGGCGGCTCGCGCAATCTCACCGTCAAGGTGAAGACCGCCAAGAGGCGCAAGCTGTCGTCCACCCTGTGGCTGCAGCGCCAGCTCAACGACCCCTATGTGCACGAAGCCAAGCGCCTGGGCTATCGCTCGCGCGCCGCCTTCAAGATGATCCAGTTGGACGAGCGCTTTCATATTCTGAAGCCCGGCCTGCGCGTCGTCGACCTGGGCGCCGCCCCCGGCGGCTGGACCCAGGTGGCGGTGGACAAGGTCGGCGCCCTGAAGCCCAAGGGCGGCGGCAAGGTGGTCGGCATGGACATCCTGGAATGGGACCCGCTGCCCGGCGCCATCACGCTGCAGGGCGACTTCCTGGCCGACGACGCCCCCGACCGCCTGAAGGAGGCCCTGGGTGGCCCCGCCGACGTGGTGCTGTCCGACATGGCGGCCCCCACCACCGGCCACCCCTCCACCGACCACCTGCGCATCATCGGCCTGGTGGAGGTGGCGCTGCACTTCGCCCTCGAGATCCTGACGCCGGGCGGCACCTTCGTCGCCAAGGTCTTCCAGGGCGGCACCGAGAAGACCCTGCTCGACCAGTTGAAGAAGAACTTCACCACCGTCCGCCACGCCAAGCCGCCGGCCAGCCGCCAGGGCTCGGCCGAGACCTATGTGGTGGCCACCGGCTTCCGCGGTTCCGCCGAATAAACCTCCAGCCTCAATGCAGCAGCGCCTCGGTCAGGTGGCTCTGCATCTCGCGCGGCGTGGCGTGGGTCAGGTCCTTGACCACCTCCACCACCACCATGCGCCGCGTGAAGTCGGAGAAGTGCTTGCGCAACTCGCCCATCATGGCCGGCGGAGCGACCACCACCAGCCGGTCGAACTGGTGGGCGAGAACGGCGCGGTCCAACTGGGCCGCCACCCGGCCGGCGAAGCGGCATTTCTCCTCGTCCTGCCAATCGCCCTCGTCGTAGGCGTGGCGGCCGATTCCGGCGGAATCGAAGGTCCGTCCGGGGCGGTCGGTGGTCATGGCGTGGTTATGAGCCCGCGACGGCGCGGCCAGCATGTAGTTCAGGGCCGGCACGATATCCCGTCCGGGGCCATCGCAATGGAAGAACCGGGCGCGGGTTCCATCGGCGACGCAAATCCATGTGCAGGGCTTTGCCATGTGAGCCTCCCTCACCGAATGTTGAACAAGGCTTCCCACCACCCACTACTATACCACCGTTCGGCCTTTGGGCGGGAAAGGCATGGCGGCAATCCTCCCGGCACATGGCTCTCCACGAGGCGATGCTTGAGACGCGGCCACGAATGTGTATGATGGCGCGCCACTAACCGGACCCCACCCCCCCGGAGGCGGCATGATCATCAAGGAAGCCCTTACATTCGACGACGTTCTGCTGGTCCCGGCGGAATCCTCCGTGCTGCCCGCGCAGGCGGATACCCGCACCTGGCTGACCAAGTCCATCGAACTGGGCATCCCCCTGCTGTCGGCGGCCATGGACACGGTGACCGAAAGCCGGCTGGCCATCGCGCTCGCCCAGGACGGCGGCATCGGCGTCATCCACAAGAACCTGGACATGGACGCCCAGGCCGCCGAGGTCCGCAAGGTCAAGAAGTTCGAATCCGGCATGGTGGTCAATCCGCTGACCATCCACCCCGACCAGACCCTGGCCGACGCGCTGCGCCTGATGTCCGATTACAAGATTTCCGGCATTCCGGTGGTCGAGCGCGGCTCGGGCAAGCTGGTGGGCATCCTCACCAACCGCGACGTGCGCTTCGCCAACGATGCCGCCCAGCCGGTCTACGAGCTGATGACCAAGGACAAGCTGGTCACCGTGCGCGAAGGCGTCGACAAGGAAGAGGCCAAGCGGCTTTTGCACCAGCACCGCATCGAGAAGCTGCTGGTGGTGGACGCCGACTACCGCTGTATCGGGCTGGTCACCGTCAAGGACATGGAGAAGGCCCAGGCCCACCCCACCGCCGCCAAGGACGAGAAGGGGCGGCTGCGCGTCGCCGCCGCCACCGGTGTGGGCAGCGACGGCTTCGCCCGCGCCATGAAGCTGATCGAGGCCGAGGTGGACGTCGTCGTGGTCGATACCGCCCACGGCCACTCGCGCGGCGTGATCGACACCATCGCCGAGATCCGCAAGGCCTCGCCCCATATCCAACTGGTGGGCGGCAACATCGCCACCCCGGAAGCCGCCCTGGCCCTGATCAAGGCCGGCGCCAACGCCGTCAAGGTCGGCATCGGGCCGGGCACCATCTGCACCACCCGCATGGTGGCGGGCGTGGGCGTGCCCCAGCTTTCCGCCATCATGGAAGTGTCCGAGGTGGCCCATAAGCACGGCGTCTCGGTGATCGCCGACGGCGGCATCAAGTATTCCGGCGACATCGCCAAGGCCATCGCGGCGGGCGCCGATTGCGTGATGATCGGCTCGCTGTTCGCCGGCACCGAGGAAAGCCCCGGCGAGGTGTTCCTGTTCCAGGGCCGCTCGTACAAGTCCTATCGCGGCATGGGCTCCATCGGGGCCATGGCGCGCGGCTCGGCCGACCGCTATTTCCAGGCCGAGGTCGGCGACAAGCTGAAGCTGGTGCCCGAAGGCGTCGAGGGCCGCGTCCCCTACAAGGGCCCGGTCACCACCGTCATCCACCAGATGATCGGCGGCCTGCGCGCTGGCATGGGCTACACCGGCAACGCCACCATCAAGGATATGCAGACCCGCTGCACCTTCCGCCGCATCACCTCGGCGGGCCTGCGTGAAAGCCATGTCCACGACGTGGCCATCACCAAGGAAGCGCCCAACTACAAGACCGATTGAATTCCAGTCCTCTTTGACACGGCGCCGCCCTGGGATATACAATGACGATATCCCAGGGCGGAGGCCGGCGATGACACGTACGAACCTGTTCCAGAGCAATCGTTCACAGGCCGTCCGCCTGCCCAAGGACGTGGCCTTCCCCGAAGGGGTCAAGGAAGTGGCGATTCTGCGCGATGGCGCCCGCCGGATTGTCGTTCCCGCCAATGCCATATGGGACGATTTCTTCGCGGCTCCTGGGGTGGGACTGCCGGATCGCGAACAGCCGGACATGCAGGAGCGGGAAAGCTTCTGACCATGTTGCGTTACATGCTCGATACCAATTTGTGCATTCGCGTGCTGCGTGACCGTCCCGCCGGTCTGCGCGAACGGTTCAATGCCGAAGCGGCAAATCTGTGCATCTCGACGGTCACGCTGGCCGAACTCCTGGTCGGTGCGGAGAAATCATCGAGGCCGATCGAAATTCGCCAGCAGGTCGAAGCCTTTGCCGCGCGCCTCGATGTCCTCTCGTTTGATTCCCATGCGGCGGCGCATTACGCCGATATTCGCGCCGATCTTGAACGCAAAGGCCAGACCATCGGCCCCTACGATTTGATGATCGCTGGCCATGCCCGCAGCCGGGGATTGATGGTGATCACCGGTAATCTCGACGAATTCAATCGTGTTGCCGGGCTACGGGCGGAAGACTGGTTGGCCGCCCTCACTCCTCCGGCCGGAAGGCCTCGGCGGGATCGTCGCCGGGGAACTTGATCAGGCTGGCCAGCACCGGGCTCATGGGGAAATCCAGGGCGGTGTTGACCGGCGGAATGGGCGACTGGAACCACTTGGCGTACAGCCGTCCCACCTCGCCCGAGGCCATCATTGCCTTCACCGTCCGATCCACCAGCGCCTTGAAGGCCGGATCGCCCTTGCGCAGCATGATGGCGATGGGCTCGGTGTTCAGGGTCTGCGGCAGAATCTCGTAATCCTTGGGCGCCGCCGAGTTGGCGATCAGCCCGGCCAGCAGGTTGTCGTCCATGACGAAGGCGGCGGCCTGATCGGTTTCCAGCAGGCGGAAGGATTCGGCGTGGTCGTTGCCGAACATTTCGCTCACCTTGATGTCGCGGCCCTGGACGCGGGCCTTGAGCAACTGCACGCTGGTGCTGCCGGCGGTGGTCGCCACCGCCTTGCCGTCCAACTGGGTCAGCTTGGAGATGTGGCTGGCCTTTTTCACCGCGATGCGTACCGACGCCACGTAGGTGGTGGGGGCGAAGGCCACCTGGGCCTGACGCGCCACGTTGTTGGTGGTCGAGCCGCATTCCAGGTCGATGGCGCCGTCGACCATCTTGCCGATGCGGTTCTTGGAGGTCACCACCTCGGTGCGCACCTCCAGGGCGGCAAGGCCGAGTTCGGTCTTCACCGCCTCGGCGATGCGGCGGCAGATTTCCACGTGATAGCCGACCGGCTGCCTGGCGGCATCGAGGTAGGACAGCGGGTAGGACGCCTCGCGCACACCCAATACGATGGTGCCGCCGCGTTTGACCTTATCCAAGGTGGGTTCCGGCCCGGCCTGGGCAGCGGCGGGCACCAGAGCGAGGGCCAACAGCAACACGGCGCGAATCACGGCCATCTCGACTTATTCCAATGACATTAATGGGCGAAGACTAGACACCCGTGGCGCGGGGACTGTCAATCCGGCCTGTCGTCCAGGGTGGTATGCGGGACTTGCGATGAACGGGGATTTACAGCATTTATGCGCCCATGACTCCCGCCGCACGCCTTCAGGCCGCCATCGAGGTGCTTTCCGAAATCGAGAAGTCGGCCAAGCCGGCCGATTCGGTCGCATCGTTCTATTTCAAGCAGCGCCGCTATATCGGTGCCAAGGATCGCCGCGCCGTGGCCGAAGTGGTCTGGCGGGTGCTGCGCCGCCGGGCCCGCATCGACTGGTGGCTGGAGCATCTGGACCACCCCGAGCGGCCCAACGCCGAAGGCAAGGGGGGCGCGCGGGCCCGCGTGCTGGCCGACATGATCTTCGAGGGCATCAGGCCGGAGCCAGACCTGTTCCGCGGCCCCCACTCGGCCTATCCGCCCGAGCCGCCCGAGCGCCGGGTGCTGGACATGCTGGCCGGGCAGAAAAGCCTGTTCCACCGCGACATGCCGCCCCATGTGCGCGGCGAGTATCCGGAATGGCTGACGCCGCGCCTTTCGGCGCTGTATGGCGATAACCTCGATGCCGAGATGGGCGCCATGCGCGACGAGGCGCCGCTCGACCTCAGGGTCAACACCCTGAAGGCGACGCGGGAAGAGGCCATCCGCGCCCTGGCCAAGGAAGGCATCAAGGCCGAGCCCACCGCCCTGTCGCCGCTGGGCCTGCGCCTGGGCGCCCGCGTGCCGCTGGTCCAGGTCCAGGCCTGGCGCAACGGGCTGATCGAGGTGCAGGACGAAGGCTCGCAACTGGTGGCGCTGCTCACCGACCCCAAACCCGGCCAGGCCGTGGTGGATTATTGCGCCGGAGCCGGCGGCAAGACACTGGCGCTGGCCGCCGCCATGCAGAACAAGGGCCGCCTGGTGGCCTGCGACGTGGCCGAGTGGCGGGTGGACCGCGCCCAGGACCGTCTGCGCCGCGCCGGCGTCCACAACGTCACCCGGCGGGTGATCGAAGGCGAGTCCGACAAGTGGATCAAGCGCTCGGCCGGTTCGTTCGACCGGGTGCTGGTGGACGCGCCGTGCACCGGCACCGGCACCTGGCGCCGCAACCCCGACGCCAAGTGGCAATTGGGCGAGACCGACCTGCTGGAACTGGTGGTCCGCCAGGGCGCCATCCTGGACAGCGCGGCCCGGCTGACCAAGCCGGGCGGGCGTCTGGTCTACGCCACCTGCTCCATCATGACCGATGAAAACGAAGGCCGCATCGAGGCCTTCCTGGCCGCCCATCCCGACTATCGCCCGGTCCCGGTTCCCGAGTTGTGGGCGGAACTGGTGGGCACCCCCTGCCCCGTTCCCGGCCCCTGGCTACGGCTGTCGCCGCGGGCTCACGGCACCGACGGCTTCTTCGCCGCCGTGCTGGAGAAGGCTTCCGCATAAGAAAAAGGCCGGTTCCCAATGGGAACCGGCCCGAAGTCTTATAGGGGAGGATACGCGAAAGAAAACTCAGCGGCGGAACGCCAAATCGGCGATCTCGCGGTGATCGAGCATGGCCAGTTCCCGCTCCAGCCGGCGAGCGGCCATGAACCCCTGAACCTTGGCGGCGACGCGGCGGACGGTTTCGGCCAGGCGGAGGTCGAATTCGACGGTGGCGGTCTGGGTCAGCTGATGCAGGGTCATGGCGGGAACCTCGGTCTCAAGTGTTTTCTCTGTTGCCCCAACCATACGGCGGCTCCCTCCTGCGTGAGAATCGACCAATTCGCATGGGCCGATGCAAAAACGGCATACCGGTACCGAATTACCGCAATATCCGTGTTACCACGGCCATCGCCCCAATTGGTCGCCCCGAACGCCGCCCCATTTCGCCCCATTTAATGAAGTTTTATGGAATCCGGGGCGATAAAGGGGAGTTTCAACGACGGCCGGCAGAACCGCCGGCCTCTTCCAGAGCTCTCCAGCATGGACCTGACAAGAAACGTCGCAAGGGATGGAGCAGGGTACAGCAACGTCGGCCCCCGTCGGCGTGATGAGACCTCCTCGGCAAGACCGCGTCCCTTGAGGGGATCAATCATCAGCCCGGAGGAATCATGAGTGTCGTCATCATCACCGGCTCGGGAGGACTGATCGGCGCCGAGGCTGCCCGTTTCTTCGGCCGTCAGGGCATGAGCGTGGTCGGCATCGACAACGACATGCGCAGCTACTTCTTCGGCGAGTCGGCCAGCACCGCCTGGGCGCGGGCCGAGTTGGAGCGCACCCTAAGCGACTACACCCACGCCGGAGCCGATATCCGCGATGCCGGGGCCATCGACACCGTCTTCGCCCGCTACGGCGAGGCCATCACGGCGGTGATCCACACGGCGGCGCAGCCCTCCCACGACTGGGCGGCGAAAGAGCCGCAGGTGGACTTCACCGTCAACGCCAACGGCACCCTGGTGCTGCTGGAAGCCACCCGCAAGCACTGTCCCGACGCCTGCTTCATCCACTGCAGCACCAACAAGGTCTATGGCGACACGCCGAACCACCTGCCGCTGGTGGAGATGGAGACCCGCTGGGAACTGGACCCCGGCCATCCCTGGGCCCGGCACGGCATCGACGAGACCATGTCCATCGACGCCTGCACCCACTCGCTGTTCGGAGTATCCAAGGTGGCCGGCGACCTGCTGGTGCAGGAATACGGCCGCTATTTCGGCATGAAGACCGCCTGCTTCCGCGGCGGCTGCCTGACCGGGCCGGGACATTCGGGCGCCCAATTGCATGGCTTCCTGTCCTATCTGGTCAAGTGCGCCGTCACCGGCGATCCCTATACGGTGTTCGGCTACAAGGGCAAGCAGGTCCGCGACAACATCCATTCCGCCGATCTGGTCAACGCCTTCTGGCACGTCTTCCAGGCGCCGAAATCGGGGGCCGTCTACAACATGGGCGGGGCGCGCCACTCCAATTGCTCCATGCTGGAAGCCATATCCATGTGCGAGGAACTGACCGGGCGGCCCATGAACTGGTCCTATTCGGAACAGAACCGCATCGGCGATCATATCTGGTGGATCAGCAGCGTCGAACGCCTCCGCGCCGATTACCCCCAATGGAATTTCACCTACGACATCCGACGGATCATGGCGGAGATCCATGACGCCATGACCGACCGGCTGGGATACCGCACGGGAGGGATGCGCTGAAATGACACGGGCCCCGATGTTCGCCTATCTGGACCCGGCCCTGATGAACAATCTGGGCCACCATGCCAATTCCGGCCGCAACATCGTCCGGGAGATCCGGACGCGCGGCATCCCCTGCGCCATCCTCGGCCACGCCGAAATCGAGCCCGGACTGCAGACGGAGTTAAGCGCCGTCCCATGGTTCCGCTGGAACACCTATACCGTGGTGGATCGCGACCCCATCTGCGGTTGGCTCAACGATTTCGAGATGGGCGCGCGCGTCACCGCCGAGGATATCGGGCGACTGCAAGGCTTGCATCCCAAGGACCTGATCTACGTGAACTCCGTCCAGCCGGCCCAGTTCATGGCGGTTCTGCGCTGGGGCCGCACCCTGCCCGACAGTGAGCGCCCCACCGTGATCATGGAGTTCGGCACCGACCCCGGACTGGTCCTGGTGGAATCGGAAAATGCCCCGCCCCAATTCGTGTCCATGGACCCGCGCGTCGACCCCCGGGCGGTGCTGCTGCGCTTTACCGGCCGGCAGTTGACCGAGGCCGATCAGCGCTGGCTGCGGCTGGCCACCTTCGACTCCCAGTCCTCGGCCATCTTCCAGATGCTGCTGGACTATCCCGTGGGAACGCTGCCCCTCCCCCAGGGGGCGGTCACCACCTGCCGCGACCGGACAGGGGCACGCCCCATCACCATCGGCATCCTGGGCCATCAGCGGGGCGACAAGGGCTTTCACAAGGTCCCCGCCCTGGTCACCCGCCTACTGGCCGAACGCAACGATATCCAGGTACTGGTCCACAACGGCTGGCCCGAGGGCATGCCCGAGTACCAGCAGGCCCTGCGCGACATCGCCGCATCGGACTCCCGCCTCGTTCTCAACGAGCAGGTGGCCGACGCCGTGCTGTGGAGCCGCCTGCTCGAACATACCGACCTGATGGTCTGCCCCTACATGCGCAACCGCTTCGTCTCGTCCTATTCGGCGGTGGCCAGCGAAGCCATGGCCAACGCCATTCCGCTGGTGGCGCCCGAGGGCACCACCTTGCACGGGGTGATGCGTGAATTCGGCGAGCCCGGCACAATATTCAGGGAAGAAAGCGTCGAGGCGATCCATGGGGCGGTGGTCGCCGCCCTCGATGATTTCGACCGTCTGGCCGGCCAGGCCAAGCAGGCTTCCATCCGGTGGGGGGAAACGCGCGGCGCCAAATGTCTGGTGGACACATTGCTGTCCTGGCAGGCGGCATCTTAAGGAAGGACCAGGTCCGATGAAGGTTTTGTTCAGCAATCCCCCGTGGTGGCAGGGCCAAGCCCTCTACCCCTTGCCCGACGGGACCCAATGCCTGGTGCATCGCGCGGGTGTCCGCGCCGGGTCCCGCTGGCCGTTCACCTTCTTTCTCAACCATGGACCCGACAACTACCAGTTCGGCTCGTACCTGCCGTACCCCTATTTCATGGGGCACGCCGCCACCTGGGCCGACCGCGAACTGGGCGGCAACGTGACGTTCCGCGACAGCATCGCGCTGCGCGAGTCCTACGATAAATACTACGAGTTCCTGCAGGCCGAGCGGTTCGAGTACATCGTCATCGAATCCGCCTCGCCCAGTTGGGAGCACGACAAGGAGGTGATCGGCGAGATCTCGCGACGCCTGCCCCACACCCGCTTCATCATCACCGGCCCCATCACCTCCCACGGCGAAAGGCTGCTGGACGAGGCGCCCAACATCCAGGCCGCCGTGCGCGGCGAGTACGAAAAGGGCGTCATCAAGGCGCTGAACGGCGCCAACGGCGTGGTGGATTTCGATCTGCTGACCGTGGCCGAGATGAATTCGGCGCCATTCCCCTATTTCGACAACGTCATCGCCCACCGCTACTGCGACACCAATCCGCGCGGCCAGCAATTCCCGCAGGCCCAGGTGCTGTCCAGCCGCGGCTGCCCCTACAAGTGCATCTTCTGCGTCTGGCCGGCCACCATGACCTCCAACGACCCCGACGGCGGCGGCAAGCGTATCGTGCGCCAGTACGGCGCCGACTACATGGAGGCATTCCTGACCGAACTGGTCCAGAAATACGGCTTCCGCTCCATCTACTTCGACGACGACACCTTCAATCTGGGCGACCGCCACGTGGAGAAGATGTGCGCCGTGATGCGCAAGATCGGCGTGCCGTGGTCGGCCATGTGCCGCGCCGACACCTCCAGCTTCCACCTGTGGCAGGAGATGAAGGACAGCGGCTGCTTCGGAGTGAAGATCGGCTTCGAGAGCGGCAACCAGGAGGTGGTCGACAACATCGTCAACAAGCGCCTCGACCTGGAGGAAGCCCGCAAGGCCGCCTTCGAGATCAAGCGGGTGGGCATGACCCTGCACGGCACGTTCACCTTCGGCCTGCCCGGCGAAACCCCCGAGCAGATGCAGGACACCGAGACCTACATGGCCTCGCTGCCGCTCGATTCGTGCCAGAAATCCGGCTGTGCCGAGATCGAGGGCGCCCCGCTCCACACCCTGGGTCGCGTCTCGAATCTCAAGTCGTATCCCGGCGCCAAGCTGGACGAAAACTACAGTCGCGAGACCGATGGACAGATGAAAATCGAAAGAATGCGCGCTCTACAGGTTTAACCCGACATACCAACTTCCCAGGCTCGGCGGCGGCAGGCAAAAAGTATAGGTCTTTCCGCCGCCAGCCACGGAATCCGGGCGATTCCAATAAGATCGGGCCGCCGAGCCGGCCATAAATTCATTGCTTACGGGCCTGCGTTTTGGTAGTTAATTAACCTGAGTGCCAATATATTTTTAGCGAGCGGGCGTCCGAAGCGGCGCGTAAATCTCCAGAAAGGGGGTAGCCGTGGTTTCTTCAGTCACATTCCTGTCAGCCACAGGTATTTCGGGACTTTCCACGACGAACGTCGCCGCGTGGAACACCACCGACATCGCCGCCCTCGTCTCCACCCAGCTCCAGGCACTCACGGTCACCCAGATCCAGGCACTGGAAACGACCGATATCGCGGCGCTGTCCACCACGCAGCTGACGTCGTTCAGTTCGACGCAGATCGCCGCCTTCGATAATACCCAGATCGTCTTCGACGCGGCGCAGCTCGGCGTGCTCAACGCCTCGCAGCTCGGCGCCTTCTCGTCCTCGGATATTGCGGCTCTCAGTTCCACCGCCGTCAGCGGCCTGACCACCACCCAGCTCGGCAACCTGTCGACCACCCTGCTGAACTCGCTCGAAACCACCGATGTCGCCGTCCTGACCACGACGCAGATTTCCGCCCTCAAGGTCACCCAGCTCAGCGCCTTCTCCTCCACCAATCTCAACGCGCTCGCCACCACCACCCTGGCCGGCTTGAGCGTGGGCCAAGTGAGCGGACTGACCGCCACCCAGATCAGCGCCCTGAGCACCACCCAGGCTGCCTCGCTGTCCACCACCGAACTGAATGCGCTGAGCAACACCCAGTTCAACAGCCTGACCACCACCCAGCTCTCCAGCCTGACCACCACCCAGTTGTCCGGGCTGGCCGCGACCCAGGTCAGCCAGATGGGCACCACGGCGCTCAACGCCCTGTCCACCACCGGGCTGGCCGGTCTGACCTCGACCCAGACCGCCTCGCTGACCGCGACTCAGGTGGGCGGATTGACCACCACCAGCCTGAACGCGCTGGAAACCGCCGATATCGCTGCGCTGTCCACCACGTCGTTGGGTGGACTGACCACCACCCAGACCGGCTCGCTGACCACCACGGCATTCTCCGCCCTGACCAGCACCGAGATCGGCGCCCTGACCGCCACGCTGCTGAACGCGCTGTCCACCACCAACGTGGCGGCGCTGACCTCCACCCAGATCAAGGGCCTGAATTCCGCCCTGGTGGCCGGCTTCTCCACCACCAATCTCGGCGTGCTGTCGGCCACCGCCCTGAGCGCCCTCACGACTCTTCAGCTGCGTGGCCTGACCACGACGCAGTCGGCGTCGCTGACCTCGACCCAGGTGAGTTCGCTGACCTCCACCCAGTCGGGTGCCCTGGCGGCCTCGGTGTTCAACTCCCTGACCACCACCGCTCTCAATACGCTGACCACCACTCAGCTGGGCAGCATCAACACCACCCAGCTGACCGGCCTGAGCACCACCACGCTGAACTCGCTGCAGACCTCCAGCGTCGCCGGCCTGAGCGTCACCCAGGTCAAGGCGCTGACCGCCGCGCAGATTTCCGGGCTGGACGCCACCCAGATCAATGCGCTCGAAACCACCGACATCACGGCCCTGACCACCGCCCAGATCAGCAACCTGACCACCACCCAACTGGGCGCGTTGAGCTCTACTCTCGCCGCGACGCTGACCGCCACCGAAATCAAGGCCCTGACCGCGGCCCAGTTGTCGGCCCTGTCCACCACGGCCGCCGCCGAACTGTCCACCACCCAGGTGACGTCCATCGGCACCACCCAGATCGCCGGCCTTTCCACCACCACGCTGAATGCCCTGTCGACCACCGCCCTGGCGGGTCTGACGCTCACCCAGGCCCGGAGTCTGTCCTCTACGGCCGCCGGCGGGCTGACCACCACCGCCCTCGGCGCCCTGGAATCCACCGATCTGGCCGGACTTTCCGTCACCGCCCTGAACGGATTGACCACCACCAATGTCGCGCAGCTGACCACCACCCAGTCCAGCGCGCTGACCGCCGCCCAGATCGGCGGCCTCTCGACCACCAATCTCAATGCGCTGGCCACCACCAATGTGGCGGAACTGAGCGCCACCCAGGTCAAGGCGCTGACCGTCACCCAGGTCAAGGGCCTGAGCACCACTCAGCTGAACGCGCTGCAAACCACCGATGTCGCCGCCCTGAGCGGCTCGCAGATCGGTGCGCTGACCACCACCCAGGTGGCGGGCCTCTCCACCACCACGACCTCGGCGCTGACCGTCACCGAGGTCAAGGCGCTGAGCACCGCGCAGATCAACGCGCTGACCACCACCAATGCGGCGGAACTGACCACCACCCAGGCGGTGGCCCTGACCACCACGCAGGTGTCCGGCCTGTCGACCACCAATCTCAACGCCCTGTCCACCACCACCCTGGCGGGCCTGACGGCCACCCAGGCCAAGTCCCTGACCACCATCCAGCTGGGCGCGCTCAACACCACCCAGCTCGGAGCCATGCAAACCACCGATCTGGCGGGCCTGACGGCCACCCAGCTCAATGCGCTGAACACCACCAACGTGGCGGAACTGTCCACCACCCAGGTCCAGTCGCTGACCGCGAGCCAGATCAGTGGACTGAGTTCCACCCAACTGAACGCGATGGAAACCACCGACGTCGCGGCGCTGACCACCACACAGGTGCGCTCGCTGACCGCGACCCAGATCGGCAATCTGACCACCACCCAGATCAACGCCTTCGAGACCACCGACATCGCGGCCCTGAACGCCACCCAGGTCAAGGGCCTGACCACCACCCAGGTGGCCGCGCTGACCACCACCCAGGTGGACGCGCTGACCGCCACCGAGACCAAGGCCCTGACGGTCACCCAGATCAATGCGCTGACCACCACCAATGTGGCGGAACTGTCCACCACCCAGGCATCCGCGCTGAGCACCACCCAGGTATCCGGCCTGTCGACGACGGTTCTCAATGCCCTGACCACCACGTCCGTGGGCGCCCTGAGCGCGACCCAGGCCAAGAGTCTGACCACCACCCAGGTGGCGGCGCTGACCACCACCCAGGTGTCGTCGCTGTCCACCACCGAGCTGGGCGCGTTGGCCGCGACCGTGCTCAACGCCCTGACCACCACCAACGTGGCGGCGCTCTCCACCACCCAGCAGAGCGCGCTGACCGCCACCCAGGTCGGCGGCCTGTCCACCACGAGCCTGAACGCGCTGGACACCACCGGCATCGCCGCCCTGACCACCACCCAGCTGAAGCAGGTGACCGCCACCCAGATCGGCGGCCTGACCACCACCCAGGTCAACGCCTTCGAGACCACCGACATCGCGGCCCTGAGCTCCGCCCAGGTGGCTGGCCTGAGCACCACCCAGGTGGCCAGCCTGACCACCACCCAGGTGGGTGCGCTGACGGCCTCTGAAACCAAGTCGCTGACCACCACCCAGGTCAATGCACTGACCACCACCAATGCGGCGGCGCTGACCACCACCCAGGCGGCGGCGTTGACCACCACGCAGGTGTCCAACCTGTCGACCACCAATCTCAACGCCCTGTCCACCACCGCTTTGGCGGGCCTGAGCATCACCCAGGCCCGGAATCTGACCACCACCCAGTTCGGGGCTCTCTCCACCACCGCGCTGGGCGCGCTGGAGACCACCGATCTGGCGGCCGTGACCGCCACGGTCATCAACGCCCTGACCACCACCAACGTGGCGGCGCTGACCACCACCCAGGTTGATGGACTGACCCGCACCCAGGCGGCAGGTCTGTCGACCACCACGCTGAACGCGCTGGAAACCACCGGCGTCGCGGCGCTGAACACCACCCAGCTGCGCAACCTGACCGCAACCCAGGTCGCCGGCCTCTCCACCACCCAGATCAACGCGCTGGAGACCACCGATGTGGCGGCGCTGAGCACGGCTCAGGTAGCCGGCCTGACCACCACCCAGGTGGCCAGCCTGACCACCACCCAGGTGGGTGCGCTGACGGCCTCTGAAACCAAGGCGCTGAGCACCGCCCAGGTCAACGCGCTAACCACCACCAACGCGGCCCAACTGACCACCACCCAGGTTGCCAGCCTGACCACTACTCAGGTGGCCGGGCTGTCCACCACCAACCTGAATTCGCTGTCCACCACCGCGGTGGCCAGTCTGAGCGCCACCCAGGCCAAGAGTCTGAACACCACCCAGGTCGGGGCGCTGACTACCACCCAGGCCAGTTCTCTGTCCACCACCGGGCTGGGCGCCTTGTCGGCGACCGTCTTCAACGCCCTGTCGACCACCAACGTGGCGGCACTGTCCACCACCCAGCAGAGTGGGCTGTCGGCCACCGTGGTCGCCGGTCTGGGCACCACCGCCCTGAACGCCCTGGACACCACCGGCGTCGCGGCGCTCTCCACCACCCAGATCCGCAGCCTGACCGCGACCCAGGTCGGCGGTCTGACCACCACCACGCTGAACGCGCTCGAGACCACCGATATCGCGGCCATGTCCACCATCCAGGTCGGCGGACTGACCACAACCCAGCTCGGGGCGTTGTCGACCACCAACGCGGCGGCACTGACGGTGACCGAGGTCAAGGCCCTGAGCGCGACCCAGTTGAACGCCCTGACCACCACCGATGCGGCGGCACTGACCAGCACTCAGGTCGGCGCCCTGACCACCACCCAGGTCAACGGCCTCTCCACGACCAATCTCAACGCCCTGACCACCACCGGTGTGGCGGTCCTGAACGCCACCCAGGTCCGGAGTCTGACCACCACCCAGGCGGCTGCCCTGACCTCCACCGTGACCAGCGCCCTGTCGAGCACCGGTATCGCGGCGGTCACCGCCACGGTCATCAACGCGCTGACCACCACCAACGTGGCGGCCCTGACCACCACCCAGGTATCCAGCCTGACCGCCACCCAGGTGAGCGGCCTGTCCACCACCACGCTGAACGCGCTGGAAACCACCGATGTGGCGGCGCTCACCACCACCCAGGTGCGGAGTCTGACCGCCGCCCAGGTCGGTGCGCTGAACACCACCCAGGTCAATGCGCTCCAGACCACCGATATCGGTGCCCTGACCACCTCCCAGGCCTCGGCTCTCACCGCCACCCAGCTGACGGCGCTGAGCTCCACCTCCGCGGCGGAACTCACCGTCGCCGACGTGAAGGTGCTGACCGCGACTCAGTTGAATGCGCTGACCACCACCAGCGCCGCCTCGCTGACCAGCACCCAGGTGGGTGCGCTGACCACCACCCAGGTGACGGGTCTGTCGACCTCCAACCTCAATGCGCTGACCACCACCTCCATTGCCAGCCTGAGCGCGACCCAGGCCCGGAGTCTGACCAGCACCCAGCTCGCCGCCCTGACCACCACCCAACTGGGCGCGCTGGAAACCACAGATCTCGCAGTGGTGACCACCACCGCCCTGAACGCGCTGTCGACCACCAATGTGGCGGCGCTCTCCACTACCCAGGTGGCCAGCCTGACCACCGCCCAGGTGGGCTCCCTGACCTCCACCGTGCTGAACGCCTTGGAGACCACGGACGTGGTCGCCCTGTCGACCACCCAGGTGCGTTCGCTGACCGCCACCCAGATCGGCGCGTTGAACACCACCCAATTCAACGCCCTGGAAACCACCGATCTCGCGGCCCTGACCACCACCCAGATCGGCGGCCTGAGCACCACCCAGGCCGGGGCACTGGCCACCACGGCCGTGAGTGAGCTGACCGCCACCGAGGTGGGGGCGCTGTCCACCTCCAACCTCAACGCGCTGACCACCACCAACGTGGCCGTGCTGTCCACCACCCAGGTCAGCACCCTGACCTCCACCACGGTTGGCGGCCTGTCCACCACCAACCTCAACAACCTGACCACCACCACCCTGGCCGGTCTGACCGCCACCCAGCTGCGCGGCCTGACCACCACCCAGACCGGCGCGCTGACCACCACGGCGGCGGCGGCCCTGAACTCGGCGGTGATCAGCACCCTGACCGCCACCCAGATCAACGCCCTGTCCACCACCAGTCTGGCCGGTCTGACCAGCACGCAGGTGTCCAGCTTCAGCACCACCCAGGTGAGTGGCCTGACCACCACCACGCTGAATGCCCTGGAGACCACCGACGTGGCGGCGCTGACCACCACCCAGGTGCGTTCGCTGACCAGCGCCCAGGTTGCCGGCTTCTCGACGACCAATCTGAATGCGATCAGCACCACCGATCTGGCGGCTCTGACCACCACTCAGGTGGCGGCCCTGACCACCACCCAGACCGGAGCGCTGACCACCACCGCCCTGGGCAGCCTGACCGCCACCGAGGTGGCGTCCCTGTCCACCACCCTGCTCAACACGCTGACCACCACCAACGTGGCGACCCTGACCACCACCCAGTTGTCGGCCGTCAGCTCGGCCACGGTGGCCGGCCTGTCCACCACCAGCCTCAACGCCCTGTCCACCACCAGCGTGGCCGGTCTGAGCGCCACCCAGCTGTCGAGCCTGACCTCGACCCAATCGGGTGGCCTCTCCACCACGGCGCTGGGCGCCATCGAGACCACCGATCTGCGGGCCATTTCGGCGACGGCCTTGAATTCGCTGACCACCACCAATCTGGCGGCACTGTCCACCACCCAGGTGGAAAGCCTGACCACCACCCAGGTCGGCGGCCTCGACACCACGACGCTGAACGCCCTGGAAACCACCGACGTGGCGGCGCTGACCACCACCCAGGCCCGGACTCTGAGCGCAACCCAGATCTCCGGCCTCAGCACCACCCAGGTCAACGCGCTGACCACCACCGATATCAGCGCCCTGACCACCACCCAGGTGACCAACCTGACCAGCACCCAGACCGGGGCGCTGACCACCACCGCCCTGTCGGGCCTGACCGCCAACGAAGTGGGCGTCCTGAACGCCACCCAGATCAATGCGCTCTCCACCACCAACGCGGCGGCGCTGTCCACCACCCAGGTGTCCGGTTTGACCGCCACCCAGGTCGGCAACCTCAGCACCACCAACCTGAACGCCCTGTCCACCACGGGCATCGCCGGCCTGACCGCCACCCAGGCGGCCGGCATCACCACCACCCAATCGGCGGCTCTGTCGACCACCCAACTGACCGCCATCGAGACCACCGATCTCCGTTCCCTGAACGCCACGGTGCTGAATGCGCTGACCACCACCAACGTGGCGGCCCTTTCCACCACTCAGGTCGACTCCTTGACCACCACTCAAGTCGGCGGCCTCAGCTCCACCACGCTGAATGCCCTCGAGACCACCGACGTCGCGGCGCTCACCACCACCCAGGCGCGCTCGCTGACCACCACCCAGATCGGTAATCTGAACACCACCCAGGTCAACGCGCTGACCACCACCGATATCAGCGCCCTGACCACCACTCAGGCCAACGCCCTGACCACCACCCAGGTGGCGGCGCTGAATACCACCGCCTTGTCGGGCATCACCGCCACCGAGGTGACGGCGCTGTCCACCACCCAGATCAACGCCCTGACCACCACCAACGCGGCGGCACTGACCACCACCCAGTTGGACGGCCTGACCGCCACCCAATTCGGCGGTCTGACCACCACCACGCTGAACGCCCTGTCCACCACCGGCGTGGACAGCCTGACCGCCACCCAGATCGCGGGCATCAGCACGACCCAGGCCGCGGCGCTCTCCACCACCCAACTGAGCGCCATCACCACCACCGATCTTCGCGCCCTGAGCGCCACGGTGCTGAACGCGCTGTCGACCACCAACGTGGCGGCACTGTCCACCACCCAGGTGGACTCCCTGACCAATACCCAGGTCAGCGGCCTCAGCTCCACCCAGTTGAATGCTCTTGAGACCACCGACGTGGCGGCGCTGACCACCACCCAGGTGCGCTCGCTGACCACCACCCAGATCGGCAACCTGAACACCACCCAGGTCAACGCGCTGACCACCACCGACATCGGCGCCCTGACCACCACCCAGGTCGGTGGCCTGACCAGCACCCAGACCGGGGCGCTGACCACCACCGCCTTGTCGGGGATCACCTCGACCGAGGTGGGGGCGCTGTCCGCCACCCAGATCAACGCCCTGACCACCACCAACGTGGCGGCGCTGTCCACCACCCAGGTGGCCAGCCTGACCACCACCCAGGTCGACGGTCTCAGCTCCACCACGCTGAACGCCCTGGAGACCACCGATGTGGCGGCGCTCACCACCACCCAGGCGCGCTCGCTGACCGCCACCCAGATCGGTAATCTGAACACCACCCAGGTCAACGCGCTGACCACCACCGATATCAGCGCCCTGACCACCACCCAGGTCGGCGGCCTCTCCACCACCCAGGTGGCGGCGCTGAACACCACCGCCCTGTCGGGCATCACCGCCACCGAGGTGACGGCGCTGTCCACCACCCAGATCAACTCGCTGACCACCACCAACGCGGCGGCACTGTCCGCCACCCAGGTGTCCGGTCTGACCACCACCCAGGTGTCCAGCCTCAGCACCACCAATATCAACGCGTTGTCCACCACCAATGTGGCGGGTCTGACCACCACCCAGGTCGGTGGCCTGACCAGCACCCAGACCGGGGCGCTGACCACCACCGCCTTGTCGGGGATCACCTCGACCGAGGTGGGGGCGCTGTCCGCCACCCAGATCAACGCCCTGACCACCACCAACTCGGCCGCGCTCTCCACCACCCAGTTGTCCGGCCTGAGCACCACCCAGGTCAGCAGCCTCAACACCACCACGCTGAACGCTCTGTCGACCACCGGTATCGCCGGCCTGGCCGCGAGCCAGATCGGTGCCATCACCACCACCCAGTCGGCGGCGCTGTCCACCACCGCGCTCGGCGCCATCGAGACCACCGATCTGACCTCCATCRGCGCCACGGTGCTGAACGCGCTGTCGACCACCAACGTGGCGGCACTGTCCACCACCCAGGTGGCCAGCCTGACCACCACCCAGGTTGGCGGCCTCAGCTCCACCACGCTGAACGCCCTGGAGACCACCGACGTCGCGGCGCTCTCCACCACCGAGGCACGGGCGCTGACCACGACCCAGATCGGCAGCCTGAACACCACCCAGGTCAACGCGCTGACCACCACCGACGTCGCGGCCTTGTCCACCACCCAGTTGAATGGACTGACCACCACCCAGTCGGCGGGCCTGTCCACTACCCAGCTTGGTGCGCTGACCACCACCCAGGTGGCGTCACTGACCGCCACCCAGATTGACGCCCTGACCACCACCAACGTGGCGGCGCTGTCCACTACCCAGGTGGCCAGCCTGACCACCACCCAGATCGGCAGCGTATCCAGCACCACGCTGAACGCCCTGGAAACCACCGACGTGGCGGCACTCTCCACCACCCAGGCCCGGAGTCTGACCACTACCCAGATCGGCAACCTGAACACCACCCAGGTCAACGCGCTGACCACCACCGATATCAGCGCCCTGACCACCATCCAGGTCGGCGGCCTCACCACCACCCAGGTGGCGGCGCTGAACACCACCGCCCTGTCGGGCATCACCTCGACCGAGGTGGGGGCGCTGTCCACCACCCAGATCAACTCGCTGACCACCACCAACGCGGCGACGTTGTCCGCTACCCAGCTGGACGGCCTGACCACCACCAACGTGGCGGGCCTGACCACCACCACGCTGAACGCCCTGTCGACCACCGGCATAGCCAGTCTGAGCGCTACCCAGGCGGCGGCGCTGACCTCGACCCAGTCGGCCGGCATCACCACCACCCAGCTCGGCGCGCTGACCACCACCGAGGTGTCGGCCTTGACCGCCACCACCATCAACGCGCTGACCACCACCGGTGTGGCGGCGCTCTCCACCACCCAGGTGGCCAGCCTGACCACCACCCAGGTCGGCGGCCTCAGCTCCACCACGCTGAACGCCCTTGAGACCACCGACGTGGCGGCGCTCTCCACCACCCAGGCCCGGAGTCTGACCACCACCCAGATCGGCAACCTGAACACCACCCAGGTCAACGCGCTGACCACCACCGATATCAGCGCCCTGACCACCACCCAGGTCGGCGGCCTCTCCACCACCCAGGTGGCGGCGCTGAATACCACCGCCCTGTCGGGCATCACCGCCACCGAGGTGACGGCGCTGTCCACCACCCAGGTCAACGCGCTCACCACCACCAATGCGGCGGTACTGACCACCACCCAGGTGTCCGGCCTGACCACCACCCAGGTGTCCAGCCTCAGCACCACCAATATCAACGCGCTGTCCACCACCGGCGTGGCCGGCCTCAGCTCGACCCAGGTCGGAGCGCTGACCACCACCCAGACGGCGGGCCTGTCCACCACCCAGCTCGGCGCCATCGAGACCACCGATCTGGCGGTGCTGACCGCCACCCAGGTCAACGCCCTGACCACCACCAACGTGGCGGCGCTGTCCACCACCCAGGTGGCCAGCCTGACCACCACCCAGGTCGGCGGCCTCAGCTCCACCACGCTGAACGCCCTGGAGACCACCGACGTGGCGGCGCTGACCACCACCCAGGTCAATGCGCTGAGCACCACCCAGATCGGCAATCTGAACACCACCCAGGTCAACGCGCTGACCACCACCGATATCAGCGCCCTGACCACCACCCAGGTCGGCGGCCTCTCCACCACCCAGGTGGCGGCGCTGAACACCACCGCCCTGTCGGGCATCACCGCCACCGAGGTGACGGCACTGTCCACCACCCAGGTCAACGCGCTCACCACCACCAACACGGCGGCTCTGACCACCACCCAGGTGGCGGCTCTGAGCGCCACGCAGGTGGGTGGCCTGTCCACCACGTCCCTGAACGCGCTGTCGACCACCAACGTGGCGGCGCTGTCCAGCACCCAGGCGGCGGCCGTGACCTCGACCCAGGCGGCGGGTCTGACCACCACCCAGCTGGCGGCCATCGAAACCACCGATCTGGCGGTGATGACCGCCACCGCGGTGAACGCCCTGACCACCACCAACGTGGCGGCGCTGTCCACCACCCAGGTGGCCAGCCTGACCACCACCCAGGTGAAGGGACTCGACACCACCACGCTGAACGCCCTGGAGACCACCGACGTGGCGGCTTTGACCACCACCCAGGTTGGCGCCCTGACCACCACCCAGGTGGTTGGCCTCAGCACCACCACGCTGAACGCCCTGTCGACCACCGACATCGCGGCGCTCTCCACCGCCCAGGTGGGAGTGATCACCACCACCCAGGCGGCCGGCCTCAGCACCACCGCGCTCGGCGCCATCGAGACCACCGATCTGGTGGCCCTCTCGACCTCCACGCTGAATGCGCTGAGCACCACCAACGTGGCGGCACTGTCCACCACCCAGGTGGCGGCGCTCTCCACCACCCAGGTTTCCGGCCTCAGCACCACCCAGCTGAACGCCATGGAGACCACCGACATCGCGGCGCTCTCCGGCACTCAGTTGGGGGCCGTCACCACCACACAGATCGCCGGCATCAGCACCACCCAGTTGAATGCCCTGGAGACCACGGACCTTGCGACGCTGACCGCCACGCAGATCGGCGGCCTGACCACCACCCAGGCGGCATCCCTCACCACCACCAATCTGGCGGTCCTGACCACCACCGAGGTGGGGGCGCTGACCATCACCAACCTCAACGCCCTGACCACCACCCAGGTGGCGGCGCTGTCGACCACCCAGGTTTCCGGCCTGACCACCACTCAAATCGGCGGGATCAGCACCACCCAGTTGAACGCCATGTCGACCACCGATATCGCGGCGCTCTCCGTCACCCAGATGGCCAGCATCACCGATACCCAGGCGGCGGCGTTGACCACCACCAAGCTGGGTGCGCTGACCGCCACCGAGATCGGCGCACTGACCACCACCGCGGTCAACGCCCTGACCACCACCAACGTGGCGGCTCTGACCACCACCCAGGTCGGCGGTCTGGCGACGACCCAGTTGGCCGGGTTGACCACCGCCGTGCTGGCGGCGTTCGAAAGCACCGACATCGGAACTCTGACCACCACCCAGTTCGGAGCCCTGACTTCGACCTCCATCGAGGCCCTGACCACCACCCAGGTGACCGGTCTGACCACGACGCAACTGGGGGCCTTGACCACAACGCAGGTCTCCGGTCTGGAAACCACCGATATCCTGGCCATGACCTCGGTTCAGGCCCAGGCGCTCGGTCCGCTGGTCGGCAACATGACAACCGACCAGCAGAACGCCTGGAGCACGGCGTACGCCTATCCCTAACTCTTGAGCTGAGCCGTCCCGCATGGGACGGCTCATCCCGGGGTCCCAGCCCGCCACCCGCATGCCGTCCGGCATGGCGATGACGTGCCCTTGCACCTATCGCACAGGCTCCGCCGGCTGATCGCGGCGAGCATCAATCCGTTAACCATTGAGCGGTCATTATGGGCGGCGACCCGCTCGGAATGACCATTCGAGCGGGTCCCAGCCCCAACCGGAAACGGGACGCTCGATGACACAGGATGTCTTTCTGTCTGCGGTGAAGGCCCTTACCGAGGGGCGCCTGACGCTGCAGGATGTGTTCGGCTCGGCGGAGGCCCTGCACCGGGGCGGCAACGTCGACCTGGCCCTGCAGCTCTATCAACTGTGGATCGGGCTCAATCGCGACCACCACCTGCTCTATGCCGCCCATTTCAATCAGGCGGTCACCTTGTCGGCGGCGGGCCGCCACGAGCAGGCCAGGGCTTCGCTGGAAAAATCCATCGAATTGAATCCGGATTTCTACCCCGCCTACATCAACCTCGGCGGGGTCATCGAGACGCTGGGCATGCCGGACGCGGCGGTGGATGCCTGGAACCGCCTGGTCAGCCGCCTGGGCCCGATCACCGGCCACGGCATCCGCATGAAGGCCACGGCGCTGAAGCAGATCGCCCGGGTGCTGGAAGAGCGCCATCAGGCGGTCCTGGCCGAGGACGTGCTGCGCCAGAGTCTGGAGTTGGACAACACCCAGCGTGAGAATGCCGAGCACATGCTGGCGTCGCGCATGGTCCTGTGCCGCTGGCCGGTGGTGGTCCCCTTCGAGGGCATGGACCAACTGGCCCAGATGCGCAACTTCAGTCCGCTGTCCCTGGCCGCCTATACCGACGACCCGCTGCTGCACCTGGCGTCCAGTTGGGAGCATTGCTGCAAGCTGATCGGCCGCCGCATCCCCCGCCTGCCGGAGGTCAAACCGGCCGAGCGGGCCGAGCGCACACGGCTCAAGATCGGCTATGTGTCCTCGGATTTGAAGGCGCACGCCGTCGGCTACCTGATCGCCGAAATCTTCGGGCTGCACGACCGTTCCAAGGTGGAGATCTTCGCCTACTACTGCGGTCCAGCCGGCGAGGACCCGCTAAAGCAGCGCATCCGCGCCGATTTCGATCACTGGCTCGACATCACCGGCATGGGCGACGAGATTGTCGCCAACCGTATCCGTGAAGACGGCATCGATATCCTGGTGGACCTCAACGGCCATACCAAGGGCGCGCGCACCCGCGTGTTCGGCATGCGCCCGGCCCCGGTGAACGTCAACTGGCTGGGCTATCCCGGCACCATGGGCACGCCCTATCACCACTACATCATCGCCGATGAGTGGATCATCCCGCCGGGGCGCGAGATGTACTGCTCGGAAAAGGTCATGCGCCTGCCGTGCTACCAGGCCAACGACCGCCAGCGGGCGGTGGCGTCCGCGCCGCCGTCACGGACCGATGTGGGCCTGCCCGAGGACGCGGCGGTCTTCTGCTGCTTCAACAGCCAGCAGAAAATCTCGCGGCTGATGTTCGAACGCTGGATGCGCATTCTGAACGCGGTCCCCGACAGCGTATTGTGGCTGCTCGAGGCCAGCGAGGAGGTCCACAACCGCCTGTGGGAACACGCCGAGAAATGCGGCATCCCCCGCGAGCGGGTGATCTTCGGACGCCGCCTCGCCAGTCCGGATCATCTGGCCCGCATGACCCTGGCCGACCTGTTCCTCGATACCTTCCCCTATGGCGCCCACACCACCGCCTCCGACGCCCTGTGGATGAGCGTGCCCATCCTGACGCTGTCGGGCCACAGCTTCGCCTCGCGGGTGGGCGGATCGCTGCTGCGCTCGGCGGGACTGCCGGAACTGGTCTGCTCGACCCCCGAGCAGTATGTGGAGACCGCCATCGCGCTCGGCAACGACCGCTCCAGGCTGCAGGCCTACCGCGAGCAGTTGCGCGCCGCCAAACCCAACGCGGTGATGTTCGACACCAACCTGCTGGTCGGCCGGCTGGAGGACCTCTACGCCGAGATGTGGGCCGATTTCATGGCCGGACGCCTGCCCCGGCCCGATTTGCGCAATCTCGACGTCTATCTGGACGTGGGCATCGAGCACCCGGCCGAGACCATCGATTTCGCCCCGGAGGAAGACTATCTCGCCCGCTGGCGGCGCGGTCTGGCCGAGCGTGATCACCTCTATCCCATCCCGGCGGACAGCCGTCTGTGGACCACCCCTGATACGGAGAACGGTTGATGAGCAATGCCCTCGCGGAGGTCATGAGTCAGATCGCATCCGGCAAGATCGAGGCGACCCGCGTCATTGCCGCCGCCGACAGCCTGACTGCCCAGGGGGCCGATGCCGACGCGCTGGGCCTCTACCGGACCTGGCTGCAGTACAACGGCGACAATCCGCTGGCCTATGCCATCCAGTACAATCTCGGCGTCCTGCTGGGAAAGTTCAACGACCAGACCGGCGCCGTCGAGGCCTTCAAGGCCGCCATTGCCCAGCGGCCGGACTTCTTCCCCGCCCATATCAACCTGGGCAGCACCTATGAGCGGCTGGGCCGCACCCCCGATGCGGTGACCCAGTGGCTGGGCATGGTCAACCAGCTGCCCACCGTGACCGGTGAGGCGGTGACCTACAAGGTCTCGGCCTTAAAGCAGATCGGCCGCGTGCTGGAGCACACCTCCCTGGAGGAATCGGGCGAGGACGCGCTGCGCCAGTGCATCGAACTGGTCCAGCCCACCGACGCCATGCAGCACTGGATCGCCATCCGCCAGAAGCTGTGCAAGTGGCCGGTCCTCTCCGGCATCACCGGTCCGACCCGGCGCCAGCTGTTCGCGGCCATGTCGCCCCATTGCCTGGTGTTCCACACCGACGACCCGCTGCTGCATCTGGCGCGCGGCTACAGGTACTACAAGGTCAAGATCGGCCGGCCCAAGGTGTTCTTCGACAAGGACAGTCACCGCGCCGCCTTGGCGGAACGGCCCAAGCGACGGATCCGCATCGCCTATCTGTCATCCTATTTCCGCGAGCACGCCCACGGCTACCTGACGGCCGAGATGTACAAGCTGCACGACCGCTCGCGCTTCGAGGTCTATGCCTATTCCTGCTCGCGCCGCACCGGCGACCGTATCCAGACCCAGGTGATGAAGGACGTGGATCACTTCGTCGACATCCTGGATATGTCCGACGAGGAGGCGGCCAAGCGCATCCATGCCGACGGCATCGACATCCTGATCGACTTCAACGGCTATACCGGCGAGGCAAGGCCCGCCATCATGGCCATGCGCCCGGCTCCCGTGGCCGTCAACTGGCTGGGCTATCCCGGCTCCATGGGCACGCCCTACCACGATTACGTCATCGCCGATGATTTCACCATTCCGGCCGACTTCGAGAAGTACTACTCGGAGAAGGTGGTGCGGCTACCGTGCTACCAGCCCAACGACCGCCGGCGGCTGGTGGCCGACATCAAGTGGACGCGCGAGGCGGCGGGCCTGCCCTCCAACGCCGTGGTGTTCTGCGGCTTCAACGGACTGCAGAAGTTCACCGCTCCCATGTGGGCGCGCTTCATGGACATCCTCAGCCGGGTGCCCAACGGCGTGTTGTGGCTGCTGGACGGCGGCGAGCGCATCAACGAACGCCTGCGCCAGGAGGCCATCCGGCACGGCGTCACCCCCGACCGCATCATCTTCGCTCCCAAGCTGATCAACACCGAGCATCTGTCGCGCTATCCCCTGGCCGATCTGTTCCTCGACACCTCACCCTGCGGTGCCCACACCACCGCCTCGGATGCCCTGTGGATGGGCGTACCGGTGCTGACCGTGGCGGGACGCGGCTTCGCCTCGCGGGTATGCGGCAGTCTGGCGGTGGCGGCGGGTCTGGGCGATCTGGTCTGCTCCACCTTCGAGGATTACGTGGAAAAGGCGGTGGAACTGGGCAACGACAAGCGCCGGCGCAATGCCTACCGCGAGACGCTGGCCGCCAACCGTGCCACCTGCGACCTGTTCGACACCGACAAGCTGGTCCGCCATCTCGACAATCTGCTCGAAGGCATGTGGAACGACTTCGCCGCCGACCGGGTTCCGGTCCCCGACCTCGCCAATCTGGGCATCTATGACGAGATCGGTACCGATCTGGACAGCGACGCCGTGGAGATGCTGGGCCGGACCGACTACCTGGAACTCTATGGCGCCCAGTTGCGCGACTACAATCGCCACTGCCCCATCCCGCCCGACACCAGATTGTGGCCGGGCAAAGCGGCAGAAGCCAAATCCACCGCCCCGGCCAAGGGCAAGGCCAAGAAGGGCAAGTAGAGCGGCGCGCCTCAAATATGAGGCGCGCCGCTCCAGCGCCCGTTGAGGGCGCGGCCAAGGGCGTGGATGCGCCCGCCCGGCGAGGGAAAATGATAAGGCCTATAGCGTGATGCACATTTTGGGCATCACGCTATAGGCCTCACCGAACGAAAAACCCCATCCCGGCCACGGCCTGGATGGGGTTTTTGCTTACCGGGTCAGCGCATCAGATGGAAAGGTCCAACCGCGATCCGCGGACGGTGGAGGTGGTGCCTTCGCCCCCGCCGCTCTCGGACTTGGCCTTGGCCTGCGGGCGATCCGTCTCGTCCGCCTTCTCCGACGATTCGGCAGACGATGACCGCGCCAACTGGGTGACGCGGGAATAGCTGCGGGTACCGTGGATGGAAGGCCAGGATACGGATTGGCGGATCAAGTCGGACATGGCGGAACCTGTGGATGGCAGGCCCACAGTTTATCACAGCGCCAGAAGTTAACAAAAGGTAAAAGCGGATTAGCCTTGACCCTGCATCACCGATCCCGCAACCTTTTGCCCCAGTAAATCAGGTTTTGGCCTGATCCCAGCGGGACGCCGCCGCATCGTCGGAATCCTTGGCCTCCACCCAGGCATCGCCCTCCGGGGTATGCTCCACCTTCCAGAACGGCGCCTTGGTCTTCAGCCAGTCGATGAGAAAGCGGCAGGCCTCGAAGGCGGCATCGCGATGGGCCGACGAGGCCGCCACCAGCACGATGCGCTCGCCCGGCTCCAGCCGGCCGTAACGATGGATGACCAGGGCATCGTCCAGGGGCCAGCGGCTCCGGGCCTCGACCTCGATGGCCTCCAACTGGCGCTCGGTCATGCCGGGATAGTGTTCCAGGGTCATGGCGTTGACCGTGGTGCCCGCAGCCGGATCGTGGCCCACGTAGTCGCGGACCAGTCCGACGAACAGGCAGATGCCGCCCACATTGGTCTTGCCCGAAGAGAACCGGGCCAGCTCGGCGCCGGGATCGAAATCCTCGCGCTGGACGCGGATGGCCATGTCAGCCTCCGGTAACCGGCGGGAAGAACGCCACCTCGTCGCCGGCCTTGACCGGCGTGTCGAGATTGCCGAAATCCTGGTTCACGGCGACGCGCACCGCGCTGATGGACTCGAAGGCCGCCGCATGACCCGGCGAGCGGGCCTTCAGGAACTCCACCAGTTGCCCGACGGTGGTGATCGCGGCCGGCGGGACGATATCTTCCTCGCCGGTTCCGGTCTTGGCCTTCAGCCAGGCGAAGTACAGCACCTTCATCGCATCATGTCCGCATAGGAGAGAAAATCCACCATCTCGCCCGGCGCGATGTCGCCCCGCGCCTCGGGGATGTCCACCAACCCGTCCGACCAGGTCATGGAGGTCAGCACCCCGGAGCCGTCCGAGGGGAACTTTGCCGCCACCAGCCGCCCGTTCATGTGGGCCAGCCGGGCGCGCAGATATTCGCGCCGCCCCGGCTTGTGCCTGAAGGCGAAGCCGGCTTCCACCGGATAGCGGGGCAAGGCCGTCTGGGCGGCCCCCATCAGGCGCAGCACCATGGGCCGGGCGATCAGCATGAAGGTGACCATCACCGCCACCGGATTGCCGGGCAGTCCGACGAAGGGCGTTCCCGCCACTTCCCCCAGGGCCACCGGGCGGCCGGGCTTGATGGCCAGGCGCCAGAAATCCAGCGAGCCCAGGGCCAGTACGGCGGGCTTCACATGGTCCTCGTCGCCCACCGACACGCCGCCCGACGTCAGGATCAGCTGATGGGTTTCCGCCGCCTCGGCCAGGGCCGCCTTGATGGTCTCGAAGCGGTCGGGAAGGATGCCCAGGTCGGTGACCTCGGCCCCCAGGGCACGCAGCAGACCCGAAGCGGTGAAGCGATTGGTGTCATAGATGCAGCCGGGCGGCAGGTCGGTGCCGGGATCGCGGATTTCGTCACCGGTGGAGAACACGGCGGCCTTCAGCGGCTTGTAGGCCCGCAGCGACGAACGGCCGGTGGCCGCCGCGACGCCCAATTCCTGCGGCCGCAGGCGGGTTCCGGCGTGCAGCACCACCGACCCGCGCGAGATGTCCTCGCCGGCGGCACGGGCGTTGTCACCCTCGGCCAGCCGGGTGGGCAGCACCACCGCCTCGCCCAGGTCCTTGCAATCCTCCTGCATGGCGACGGTATCGGCACCGGCCGGCATGGGAGCGCCGGTGAAGATGCGCACCGCGCCGCCCCGGGGCAGCGGCCCGTCCAGGGGATGGCCGGCGGCGACGCGGCCCACCACCGGAAGACGCCCGTCGGCGGGCAGATCGGCGCGGCGGAAGGCCCAGCCGTCCACCGCCGAATTGTCGTGGGGCGGCACGTTGACCGCCGAGACCACATCCTCGGCCAGGATGCGGCCCAAGGCGTCGTGCAGGCGGACATCCTCGGCCTCCACGGCGGGCGACAGCTTCGCCTCCAGCCGGGCCAGGGCGTCGGCGACGTTCATCATCTCCGTACCGGCGGCGAAGCGGTCGGTCACAGCCCCACCTCCTGGCAAATCAGCCGGCCGATGGAATCGGTATCGTCGATGTTCAGTTGAGGCAGCGGGCAGCCGGCAACGCCCTTGTCGCTGACCAGGGCCATCATGCGGTCGTCCTCGGGCCAGAAGGGCGGCTTGCCCCCCTCTTCGCGCCAGACCTCCAGGCGGGGATGGGGCCATTGGCGGAAGCCTTCGACCAGCACCAGATCCACCGGACTCATGCGGGCCAGCAACTGTTCCATGGAATAATCCGGCTCGTCGCGGTACTCGTGCATCAGCGCCCAGCGCCGGGCCGAGGCGATCATCACCTCGGAAGCGCCGGCTTCCCTGTGCTCGTAAGAATCCTTGCCCTTCTTGTCCACGTCGAAGGCCTCGTGCGCCTGCTTGACCGTGGAGATGGTGATGCCACGGCCCCGGAACCAGGGAATCAACCGGATGATCAGCGAGGTCTTGCCCATCCCGGAGCGCCCGGCGATCCCGAACACCTTCATTCCGCCGACTCTCCCATGTACCGCATGCCCGAGCGCAGGTAGTCCCAGCCGGTGATGATGGTCAGGATGGCGGCGACCCACAGGCCGACCTCGCCCACCAGACGGGTGGGCATGAAGGTGGCGACATCGCCCACCAGCAGCACGGGGATGGCGGTCATCTGAATGCCGGTCTTCCACTTGGCGAGGCGCGACACCGGCATGCCGACCCGGACCTCGGCCAGGAATTCGCGCAGGCCCGAGACCAGAATCTCGCGCAGCACGATGATCAGGGCGGGCAGGAACGATATGGCGCTGAGGCGGTCGAAGGCGGCCAGCATGAACAGCACCGAGGCGACCAGCAGCTTGTCGGCGATCGGATCGAGGAAACGGCCGAACTTGGACACCTGATTCCACGAGCGCGCCAGATAGCCGTCGAACCAATCGGTGATGGCGGCGGCCACGAACAGGGCGCAGGCGGTCCAGCGGGCGGCCTCGCCCTCCACATAGAACAGCCCGACCACCAGCGGAATCACGACGATCCGCGAAAGAGTCAGCAGGTTGGGGAGGCTGGTCAGCATGGCGGGCGAATACTAACCCTCGGGATGGAAGTAGTCATGAATCTTTTTGGCCATGGCGTGGCTGATTCCCTCGACGCTTTCCAGGTCGGGCACCCCCGCCTCGGCTACGGCGCGGGCCGAGCCGAAATGGTGCAGCAGCGCCTTCTTGCGCTTCGGCCCGATGCCGGGCAGGGCATCCAGGGTGGATTGCACCAGCCCCTTGGAGCGCCTGGCCCGGTGGGTGCCGATGGCGAAGCGGTGCGCCTCGTCCCTGAGGCGCTGCAGGAAATAGAGCACCGGGTGACGCATCTCCAGGCTGATGGGCTCCTTGCCCGCCAGAAAGAAGCGCTCGCGCCCGGCATTGCGGTCGGGCCCCTTGGCGATGCCCACCAGCATGACGTCGTCGATGCCCAACTCCTCCAGCACGCCCAGCGCCGCGTTGAGCTGGCCCCGGCCGCCGTCGATCAGCGCCAGATCGGGCCACAGCCCCCGGTCGCGGTCGGGGTCTTCCTTCTGGGCTCGGGCGAAGCGCCTCGTCAGCACTTCGCGCATCATGCCGAAATCGTCGCCGGGGGTGAGTTCGGTGGAGCGGATGTTGAACTTGCGATAGGACGACTTCATCAACCCGTCGGGGCCGGCGACGATCATCGCCCCCACCGCGTCCGAGCCCTGGATGTGGGAATTGTCGTAGACCTCGATACGTTCGGGAACCGCATCCAGCCCGAACACCTCGGCCACGCCTTCCAGCAGCTTGCGCTGCGCCCCGCTTTCCGCCATGCGGCGGCCCAGCGCGTCGCGGGCGTTGTCCCAGGCATGTTCCACCAGCCGTTTGCGGTCTCCGCGCTTCGGCACCGAAAGGACCACCTTGCGCCCCGCCTTCTCCGACAGGGCCTGGGCGACGATACCGGCCTCGGCGGGCTCCTGGGACAGCAGGATTTCCCGGGGCGGCACCTTGTCGGCATAGAACTGCCCCAGGAAGGCGGCCATGATCTCGGGCGCCTCCTCGCCCTGGGCGTGAACGGGAAAATAGGCCCGGTTGCCGTAATTGCAGCCCGAGCGGAAGAAGAACACCTGGATGCACACCCCGTCGCCGGCCTGATGCAGGGCGACCACGTCGGCCTCCTCCACCTCGGCGGGGTTGATGTCCTGATGGGCCTGGATACGGGCCAGCGCCCGGATGCGGTCGCGGAACACCGCCGCCTTCTCGTATTCCATATCCTCGGCCGCCGCTTCCATGCGGGCGGTAAGGTCGCGCTGGATGCGGCGCGAATGGCCCGACAGAAAGGCCCTGGCCTCCTCCACCAGCCCCAGATACTCCTCCCGGGGGATACGGTCGACGCAGGGCGCCGAACAGCGCTTGATCTGGAACAGCAGGCAGGGCCGGGTGCGCGATGCGAACACCGAATCCGAGCACGAGCGCAGCAGGAAGGCCCGCTGCAGCGCCGCCAGGGTCTGGTTGACCGCGCCGGCCGAGGCGAAGGGGCCGAAATACTCGCCCTTGCGGCTTCTGGCGCCGCGATGCTTCAGCACCTGCGGCCAGTCATGGTCGGCGGTGACCAGGATATGGGGAAAGCTCTTGTCGTCCTTGAGCAGGATATTGTAGCGCGGCCCCAGGGTCTTGATCAGGTTGCTTTCCAGCAGCAGCGCCTCGACCTCGGTGCGCGTGGTCACCACCTCCATGGTGGCGGTCTCGGCGATCATCCGCTGAATGCGCAGCGGCATGCGGTCGGGCCGGGTATAGGCCACCACCCGCTTCTTCAGGCTCTTGGCCTTGCCCACGTAAAGAACGTCGCCCTTGCCGTTGAGCATGCGATAGACGCCGGGCGTTCCCGGCAGGGTCGCCACCACTTGGGCGATAACCTCCACGCCGGTGGCCAGGGGCGTGGCGGGGGCTTCCGATTCGGTCAAATCACGTCTCCCGCAGACCAGCGGCAGAGAATGAACCTATCTATTTCGCAGGGGCAGTAGAATTTTCCTTGCATCACGGGATATCCACGAAACTTGTGGATAAGTCTGTTGGCAAGTTCATGCGGTACGGGTCGCCCCCTTGAGTCTCCTTGGGTCCGAGCACTTTGCCCATTTTGTAAGCACGATAGCCATGTCTTTATTTTTCAATGACTTAACCAAGTCAAGTGTAAACAATTGGCAAATATCGGCTTTTTTCCCTGGACAGAAAGGGGGGTTCCTGACAACCGCGCCGGCGCGTTAACGCCTGTGAACAACTCGACACTTTTCCCCATTGAGGCAGAGTCCCAGGCATTGCCTGGACCGTTGCGGAAGCGGTTCAAAAGAAGCGGCTACCGCAACGCAGCAAACGGTCTCCCTATTCCTCGGGAGCATTCCCGGAGGTTGCCCACCCCAGATGCTGTCCACCATCCAATGCGATCATTTGGCCGGTGATGGAGGGAGTCGCCAATAAAAAGCGCAGCGTCCGGCAGACTTCGTCGGGCGATGTGCCACGGGCCAGGGGCAGGTCCGCCACCTGGGCGGCGAACTGGGCCTCGCTCTGCCGCGCGCTGGGCAGGGCGGGGCCGGGGCCGATGCCCACCACCCGGATGCGCGGGGCCAGGGCCAGGGCCAGGGTCTGGGTGGCGGCCCACAGGGCGGCCTTGGACAGGGTATAGCTGGTAAAGTGGGGGCTGAGGCTCCACACCCGCTGATCCAGCAGGTTGACCACCAATCCCTCGGCGGAATCGGGCAATCGGCGGGCGAATTCCTGCGTCAGCACGAAGGGGGCGCGCAGGTTGACCTCCATGTGGAGGTCCCAACTGGCCCGCGTCGTCCCCAGGGCATCGTCCCGCTCGAACACCGAGGCGTTGTTGACCAGCAGGCCCAGCGGTCCCAGGGCATCGGCGGCCTGCCCGACCAGGGCCGCCACCTGCGCCTCGCATCCCAGATCGGCGGCCAGTCCGACCGCCCGCCCGCCCATCTCGGCGATCTCGGACACCACCGCATCGGCATCATCGGCCGAATGATGGTAATGGACGGCGACTGCGAAGCCCAGCCGGGCCAGGTCGAGGGCGATGGCGCGGCCGATCCGCCGCCCGCCCCCGGTAACCAGGGCGACGCGCGGCAGATCAGACGACACGAAATCGGACGTCATCAGGATTCGGCGGCGACCGGCTGGGGAGCGGGGGCCGCCACGCGCGGCTTGCTCACCACCTGAACCACCGGCTTGACCTGGGCCGGACGCGACGGCGGCGGCACGCGGTCCAGACCGCCCAGAACCTCGCCCGCATGGGGCGGGCGGCGGGAGGGCTCGGGGTCGGTGCAGGCGGCGATCAGTTCCACCAGCGGAGCGGGAAAACCACCGCCGAGCACGGCCGGGCCGGCCGACAGGTCGGGCAGCGCGCCGACCAGCAGGCGATGGGCCAGCACGCCCAGGGAATAGACGTCGGCGGTGGCGTTGACGGCGGTGGCGTTCTCGCGCTGCTCCGGCGCCGTGTAGGCGGCGTCGCCCATCCAGAAATCGGGCAGCGGCAGATTCTTTTCCGCCAGCTTGATCAGCGAGAAGTCGCACAGCTTGACCGTGCCGTTCTGGGTGGCGCTCAGCAGGACGTTGGAGGGCTTCAGCGCCCGGTGGACCAGATTGCGCTTGTGCAGCGCCAGCACCGCCGAGGAGAGCTGCTTCATCACCAGCATGGCCCGCTGGCCGCTCATGCGGCGCGGCCGGTCACGCTCGGACGCGGCGGCGGCATCCTCGGGCGAGGCGAAATCCTTGCCGATCTCATAGGGCAGATGCGCCGCCATGTAGGGCATGACGAAATAGGGTCGGCCGTCGGCCAGATGCTCCAGCGTCTTCACCCCGACGACATAGGGGTGATCGAAGGAAGCCAGGGTGCGGACCTCGGTCAGGAAGCGGGTCAACTGCTGCGCCGGGCTGAGCGGCCCGTCGTCGCCCGGCTTGGGGTCGAACAGCTTGACCGCCACCGGCACCTGCAGGTCCGGGTCGTGGCACAGCAGAATGCGGGCATACCCAGAGGTCACCACCGCCGTGTGAATGACGTATTTTCCGATCCGCTCCATGAGCTTGTCCGTGCTCCTTCCCTGCCGGCGTCGCCGCCGGCCCCATCCTCTGGACCTACTCTAACAGAGTAGAAAGCCGTCGTCCCCCTGGCCGATGGGTAGATGCCGAATCAACCGCGCCGGCGGCCCCGTCCCTTGGGCTTGCCGGTGGGGCGCGGACGGCTCTTGGAGCCCAGATCCACCTCGATGCCGAGGTCGAGGGCCTCGAGGCGGCGCAATTCGTCGCGCAGCCTCGCCGCCTCCTCGAATTCCAGGTCGGCGGCGGCGGCCTTCATGCGCTTCTCGATGTCGGCCTTGACCGAGGCCAGATTGTGCCCGACCCCATGGGCCAGCCCGGAATCGCCGGTGCCGACGGTGACGTAATCGGCCTCGTAGACACTGTCCATCACATCGGAGACCGCCTTGCGGATGCCTTCCGGGGTGATGCCGTGGGCGGCGTTGTAGGCCTGCTGCTTCTCGCGCCGCCGGTTGGTCTCGGCCAGGGCGTATTCCAGCGACGCGGTCATCTTGTCGGCGTAAAGAATGACCCGGCCGTCGATATTGCGCGCCGCCCGGCCGATGGTCTGGATCAGCGAGGTCTTGGAGCGCAGAAAGCCTTCCTTGTCGGCGTCCAGGATGGCCACCAGGGCGCATTCGGGGATATCCAGTCCCTCGCGCAGCAGATTGATGCCCACCAGCACGTCGAAGGCCCCCAGCCGCAGATCGCGGATGATCTCGATGCGCTCCAGGGTGTCGATGTCGGAATGCAGGTAGCGCACCCGCACACCGTTATCGTGCATGTACTCGGTCAGGTCCTCGGCCATGCGCTTGGTCAGCGTGGTGACCAGGGTGCGGTTGCCGGCGCGGGCCATCTGGCGCACCTCGCCCAGCAGGTCGTCCACCTGATGCTCGACAGGGCGCACGATGCAGACGGGATCGATCAGGCCGGTGGGACGGATCACCTGCTCGGTGAACACGCCGCCGGTGCGCTCCATCTCCCACGGGCCGGGGGTGGCCGAGACGTAAACGGTCTGGGGCCGCATCAGCTCCCATTCCTCGAACTTGAGCGGCCGGTTGTCGACGCAGGACGGCAGCCGGAAGCCGAATTCCGACAGCACGCTCTTGCGGTTGAAGTCGCCCCGGAACATGCCGCCGATCTGCGGCACGGTGACGTGGCTTTCGTCGACGATCAGCAGGGCGTCTTCCGGCAGGTACTCGAACAGGGTCGGCGGCGGATCGCCGGGGCGCCGCCCGGTGAGATAGCGGGAATAGTTCTCGATGGATTTGCAGTGACCGGTGGTCTCCAGCATCTCCAGGTCGAAATTGGTGCGCTGCTCCAGCCGCTGGGCCTCCAGGAGCTTGCCCTCGGCGTGGAAACGCTCCAGCGTCTCCTTCAACTCCGCCTTGATGCCCTTGATGGCCTGGGTGACGGTGGGGCGCGGCGTGACGTAGTGGCTGGAGGGATAGACGGTCACCTCCGACAGCGAGCAGGTCTTTTCGCCGGTCAGGGGATCGAACTCGTTGATGGCCTCGATCTCGTCGCCGAACAGGGACAGGCGCCAGGCGCGGTCCTCGTAGTGGACCGGAAAGATCTCCACCGCGTCGCCCCGGACACGGAAGGTGCCGCGCTCGAAGGCGGCGTCGTTACGGGTGTACTGCAATTCCACCAGCCGCTTCAAAAGATCGGAGCGGTCGATGCTGTCGCCCACCTTCAGCGAAACGGTCATGCGGGCGTAGGATTCCACCGAGCCGATGCCGTAGATGCACGACACCGAGGCCACCAGGATCACGTCGCGCCGCTCGAGCAGGGACCGCGTCGCCGCGTGGCGCATGCGGTCGATCTGCTCGTTCACCGCCGAGTCCTTCTCGATATAGGTATCGGTGCGCGGGATATAGGCTTCGGGCTGGTAGTAGTCGTAGTAGGAGACGAAATATTCCACCGCGTTGTCGGGGAAGAAGCCCTTCATCTCGGCGTAAAGCTGGGCGGCCAGGGTCTTGTTGGGGGCCAGCACCAGGGCCGGGCGCTTGGTCCGGGCGATGACGTGGGCCATGGTGAAGGTCTTGCCCGAGCCGGTCACCCCCAGCAGCACCTGATCGCGCTCGTCGGCCAGCACGCCCGCCGACAACTCGTCGATGGCCTGGGGCTGGTCGCCGGCCGGCTGGTAGTCGGAGACGATCTTGAACGCCGCCTCGCCCTGGGGCAGAGGCGGACGCTCCATGAAGTCGAAGGGTAGTGGACGGCTCATGGCGGCAGTATAGAGCCTCCATGGCCCGAGCGGAGCCCCTTTTACGGATCAGCTTGCCCGGACTTCGCTGATAAAGCCGCCCACATTGCCGCGCAGCCGGTCGGACTCCCCCGACAGACCGTCGGCCAGCCCCGACAGTTGGCGGGCGGCGACGCCGGTCTGGCGGGCGGCATCGAGCACCTTGCCGATGGATTGGGAGACCTCGCTGGTGCCGGCGGCGGCCTGCTGCACATTGCGGGCGATTTCCTGGGTGGCGGCCCCCTGCTCCTCCACCGCCGAGGCGATGCCCATGGTGTAGTCGTTGACGGTGGCGATGGTGGTGGCGATGCCGCCGATGGCGGCCACCGCCCGTTCGGTCTCCGCCTGGATGGCCCCTACCTGGGCCTGGATGTCGCCGGTGGCCCGGGCTGTCTGGTTGGCGAGATTCTTGACCTCGCCGGCCACCACGGCGAAGCCCTTGCCCGCGTCGCCGGCCCTGGCCGCCTCGATGGTGGCGTTAAGCGCCAGCAGGTTGGTCTGGGCGGCGATATCGGTGATCATGTTGACCACGTCGCCGATACGCCGGGCCGCCTCGGCCAGGCCGCGCACCGTGGCGTTGGTGGCCTCGGCCTCGCGCACCGCGCCGTCGGTGGCGGTGGCGGTTTCCGCCACCCGGCGGGAAATCTCCTGGATGCTGTGGGACAGTTCCTCGGCGGCGGCGGCCACCGTCTGAACATTGGTGCTGGCTTCCTCGGCGGCGCTGGCCACCACGGTGGATTGCTCGGTGGTGGTGGCGGCGGTCTGCGACAGGGTCTCGGTGGACGCCCGCAGGCCGTTGACGGCGGCGGCCACTCCCCCCACCACCGAATCGATGGAATCCACGAAGGCCACGGTGACGGATTCCACCCGCTGGCGCTGCTGGTCCCGCTGACGGGCGGCGACTTCTTCCTGGGCGGCGCGGCTGTCGGCCTCGCGGGCGTTGTCACGCAGGACCCGGATGGCCCCGGCCATGGCCCCGATCTCGTCGCTGCGTCCGGCATGGGGAACGGAGAAATCCCGCGAGCCGCCGGCGAAATCGCCGATCACCCGCGTCAAATCGGCCAGCGGCACGATGACGCGGCGGCCGATGCTCACCACCACGAAGGCCAGCACCGCCGCCGCCGCCAATGCCAGCCCGCCCATGAGCATGAGATTGCGCAGGGCATGGTCGCGCTTCTCGTCGGCGACCCGGCGCGCCTCGCCGATGGCGGCGTCACGCATCAGCATGATGGCCTGCAGCATGGGGGCGCTCTGGCGCCGCCACTCGGCGGGATCGAGGTCATACTTGCCGTCGGCCATGCCGGCCTTGGTCACCCTGGCGCGCAGAGGCTTGAACGGCACCATGTAGGCGGAGTCCACCTTGGCCAATCCGTCGCGCAGCCCGGCGGGGCTGTCGGGCGACGCAGCGGCGGCGGTCAGGATGTCCCACAATTGCTGGACCCGCCCGTCGGCAAGGTCGATCTGATGAATCTGCTCCGCCGTGAAGGGCTTGCCGCCCTGGATCACCGACAGATGCATGGTCGCCAGCCGGCCGCCATGGTCGCGCAGTTGCCAGGCGGTTTCGGCCAGGGAGGCCGGGGTCGCCACCTGGGCGTCGATGGCGAACAGCCGGTGCTCCAGCCGTCCGGTCATGCCGCCGGCGACCTTCAGCACGTCATACATGCCGGCGACGAAATCCTTGCGGAAGGCGGCGATCTTCTGGGGGTCGGAACCGATCACTCCGTCGGACTTGCCGCGCCAGCCGGTGATGGTGGCGCGGATCGTCGCCACGCCCTCGGCCACTTCCCGGGCCTCGGGCAGCGGCGTGGCCCGCGCCAGCGTCTCGGTGGCGTTCAGGGCCTCGTCCAGGGTGGCGCGGACCTCGCCCATGGTCTTGCGGGCGGCGGGATCTCCGTCGAGGGCGACGCTGGTGGCGCCGCGCTCGGGCGCCAGGGCCTCCGAAATCCGGGTGGATACGCCGAGCAGATCAACCAGTTGGCCGGCATCGCGAGCGGCGCGGTAATCGCTCCAATTGCTCGCCAGAAGCACCACGGCCATGATCGCCAGGACGGCGGCAACCGCCATCAGGCAGGCCGAAACGAAGCCCTTTATCGACATCGTCACCTCCCATGCCGGCCGTTATCCCCGCACTTTCGCCCAGGGCACGCCATTCGGTAGAGGCTAACATATATAGAGCACCCCAGGCCATATGGGGGGTCGATACGGATGGGGCCGTCAGGGTTCCGGCGCCCAGCCGCATTTACGCAACGCCTCGACCATATGGGCGGGCGGCGGAGCGGTGACGCGGATCGGCTCCTTGGACGGCGCCAGGGCGGGAAAGGCCACCTCGCGGGCCAACAGGTGCAGCCGTATCCTGGTCTCGGGATCGGGACCGTAATAGGCATCGCCCAACAGGGGACAGCCCAGATACTGTGCGTGGATGCGAATCTGGTGGGTGCGCCCGGTGCGGGGCCGCCATTCGATCCAGGTCAGCCCCTCACCCCGCCCCTTTACTGACCAGTCGGTAATAGAATCTTGACCCGCCGGATCGACCTTGATCCGCCAGCCCTGGCCGCGCGCCGAGACCTTGAGCAACGGCGCGTCCACCGTACCGCTGTCGGCGGGCGGCGAGCCATGGCAGACCGACCAGTAGACCTTGTCCACCCGGCGGTGCTCGAACATTTTGCCCAGGCGTTTGATGGCCTTGGCGTGACGCCCGAGGATCAGGCAGCCCGACGTGTCGCGGTCGAGGCGATGGGCGAGGCGCGGCACCTCGGCCCAGCCGAAGGAGAGTGACGGCAGGTAGAGTTCCAGGTGATCGGGCGCGTTGGGACCGGCATGCACCGCCAGCCCGGCGGGCTTGTCCAGCACGATGACGTCCTGGTCCTTGTAGAGCACGCGGGAAAGGATTTCGTCGGGGGTCATAGCCGCTTCTACCATGCCTTCCCCCGATCGCTTAAGCCGATCTTAACGGCGCGGTCCTACCCTTTTGCCATCGCCGTCGAAGAGTTTCGCCCACCCATGAAGATCATCGCCACCATCGAGGCGCGCATGACCTCGTCGCGCCTGCCGGGCAAGGTGCTGCTGCCGGCCCAGGGCAAGCCCATGCTGGCCCGCATGGTCGAACGGCTGCGCATGGTGCCCTCGCTGGACGGCATCGTGGTCGCCACCACCGTCAACGCCACCGACGACCCCATCGAGGTCCTGGCGGCGGAGCTGGGCATCGGCTGCTGGCGCGGCTCGGAGGACGACGTGCTGGCCCGCGTGCTGGACGCCGCCCACGCCTTCGACGCCGACGTCATCGTCGAGCTGACCGGCGACTGCCCGCTGATCGACCCGGTGATCGTCGAGCAATGCGTCCAGGCCTACCGTGCGGCGGGGGTGGATTACCTTTCCAACGTGATGGAGCGGACCTACCCCATCGGCATGGACACCCAGGTGTTCGCCACCAGAATTCTCGACGACGTGGCGCGCCGCACCAGCGACCCCACCGACCACGAGCATGTCAGCCTCTACATCTACCGCCACCCGGACCTCTATTCCCTGAAGAACGTGGCGGCGCCGCCCGAGCTGTACGACCCCGAACTGCGCCTGACGCTCGACACCCCCCAGGACTACCAGATGATCGATCAGGTGTTCGCGGCGCTGCTGCCCGGCGGTGCGGGCTTCTCCCTGGCCGATATCCTGGCCCTGCTCAAGGCGCGGCCCGAGTTGCGCAAGATCAACGACCATGTCGCCCACCGCTGGGTCTGAGCGGCTGCGGGCCGTCATCATCGGCTGCGGCGCCATCGCCGGCGGCTATGACGAGGCTGACCCGAAGTCCGAGCAAATCCTGACCCACGCCAAGGCCTATCTCCGCCATCCCGGCTTCGAGATCGTCGCCTGCGTCGAGCCCGACGCGACGCGACGCGCCGCCTTCATGCGGGCCTGGGGCATCCCCGCCGGCTTCGCCGGCCTGGGCGAAGTGAACGTGGCCTACGATGTGGCCAGCGTCTGCGTTCCCACCGCCCATCACGCCGGGATTCTGGAGGCGCTGCTGGCGTCTCCCGCCCGGCTGGTGTTCGCGGAAAAGCCGCTGACCGACGACCTTGCCCGCTCGCGCGCCATCGTCCGGGCCTATGAGCGGGCGGGCAAGCCGCTTTGCGTGAACTATCTGCGTCGCTGGGCCGGTGGCCTCGTCCATTTGCAGGCCGAGATCGCCCGTGGCCAGTGGGGCGCCTTCCAAAAGGCCACGGCGTGGTACACCAAGGGCCTGCTGAACAACGGCAGCCATTTCCTCGATCTGCTGTCCTTCCTGCTGGGCGAGCTGGCGCCGGTCTGCGCGCTGGGCACCGTGGCGGACGGCCGTGCCGACGACCCCACCCTGGACGTGGTGGTGAGGACGGCGGCGGGCGCACCCATCCATCTGCTGGGGGCCGACATGAACGCCTTCTCGCTGTTCGAGGCCGACCTGATATTTGCCGGGGGCCGGATCGGCCTGACCGATTCCACCTTCAAGATCACGCGGCGCCCGGTGACCGACAGCCCGCGCTTCGCCGGCTACCGCGCCCTGGCCGAAGGCGCGACCAAGGACAGCGGCCTGGGTTACGCCATGCTGGACGCCGTCGACAACATCGCCCGCCACCTGAACGACGGCGTGCCCTTGCGCAGCACCGGGCGCACCGCCCTGGCGGTTCAGGAGCTGTGCGCCACCCTCGCCTGCCTGCCGGAGACCCATTGATGAGCACCCTGGCCCTTCTGGGCGGTGATCCCGTCCGCACCAAGCTGTTCCCCGCCTATTCGGTCATCGGCGAAGACGACCGCGCCGCCGTGGCCAAGGTGATGGAAAGCGGCATCCTGTCGCGCTTTCTCGGCACCTGGCACAACGACTTCTTCGGCGGCCCCGAGGTCAAGGCCTTCGAGCACGAATGGGCGACCGCCTTCAACGCCGCCCACGCGGTCAGCGTCAATTCGGCGACCAGCGGTCTCTATGCCGCGGCGGGCGCCGCCGGCATCGGACCGGGGGACGAGGTCATCGTCTCGCCCTACACCATGAGCGCCTCGGCGGTGGCCGCCCTGGTGTTCAACGCCGTGCCGGTGTTCGCCGACATCGATCCCGACAGTTACTGCCTGTCGGCCAAGACCATCGCCGCCAAGATCACGCCGCGCACCAAGGCGATCATCGTGGTCCACATCTTCGGCAACGTGGCCGACATGGACCCCATCATGGCGTTGGCCGAAGAACATGGACTCACGGTGATCGAAGACTGCGCCCAGGCGCCTTTCGCCACCTACAAGGGCCGTCCGGTGGGAACCCTGGGCCACATGGGGGTGTTCAGCCTCAACTACCACAAGCACATCCATACCGGCGAAGGCGGCGTGGTCACCACCAACGATTCCCGTCTGGCCGAGAAGGTGCAGCTGATCCGCAACCATGCCGAGGCAGTGGTGGAGAAGAAGGGCGCCACCGACCTGATCAACATGATCGGCTTCAACTTCCGCTTAGGCGAGATCGAGGCGGCCATCGGCCGTCGCCAACTGCTGAAAGGCCCCGATCTGGTCAAGCGCCGCGAGGCCAACGTCAGGTATCTGGAGGACCGCATCAAGGGCATCCCCTTCCTGTCCATGCCCAGGGTCCAGGACGGAATCGAGCACGTCTACTACGTCCACGGCCTGTCCTATGATTCCGAGGCGGCGGGCGTGTCGCGCGCCACCTTCGTCCGCGCGCTGAAGGCCGAACTGGCCGCCACAGAATTGCGCGAAGGCGAAGGCGTGCTGATGGGCGAGGGCTATGTCCGGCCCCTCTACCTGCAACCGCTTTACCAGAAGCAGGTGGGCTATGGCGAGGTGGGCTGTCCGTTCAAGTGCCCCCACTATTCCGGCACTCCCGACTACGCCGCCGGATCGTGCCCCAATACCGAGGACGCCCATTTCAATCGGGTGATCACCCATGAACTGATCCGCCCGCCGGCCAGCCGCGCCGACCTGGACGACGTGGCCAACGCCTTCACCAAGGTGGCGGAGAACATGGCCGGCCTGCGCGAGCTGGAGCGGCGCTGATGTCCAAGTACCGGGCGGAACCCATCGACCCTGGCGCGACGGCGGACGGCTTTCTCGAATGGGACGCCCACCCCTTGCGCGGTGGGTTCGCCGCCCGGCTTTATCCCACCGTGGCCCCCGCCCACCGGGACATCTCGTTCCAGGTGACCGGTCCCTCCGGTCCGGTGGTGCGGGTCCGCGCCACCCTCGGCCCCGATCAGGTGTCGCTGTGGGGCCTGCCCGCCGTGCTGGCCTGGAAGCCGGATGCCGAGCCCCGGCATATCAAGGACGGCCTCGCCACCGCCCTCGACCACCTGACCGAGACCGCCGCACGGGGCGGCGCCTCCCGTCTGGTGATCGGCGGCGCGGCGGAACCGGCGTGCGATCCCCTGGCCGCCCTGCTAGTGGATCGCGGCGCCGAAGGAACCGTCCAGGCCTCGGCCATGGTCGACCTCCACCGCCCGGCCGAGGCTCTGCGCGCCGATATCCGCGACAGCTACCGCTCGCTGACCAACTGGGGCAGCCGCAACCTGACGCTTTCCTTCGTCAACGCCGCCAACCCCGACCGCGCCGCCTTCGACCTGTTTCCCGACTTCCACGCCCGCATCGCCGGCGGGCGCCGGCGGGACGAGGCGTATTGGCAGGTCTATTGGAACGAGATCGCCCAGGGCCGGGCCGAGATGGTGCTGGGCTTCCTGCCCCCTGAAAACGGCGAGGACGGCACCCTGGCCGCCGGCTCCCTGGTGGTATGGGCGGGCAGTACCGCCTATTACGCCTCGGGCGTCTACGACCGCGACAAGTTCGACAAGCCGCTGGGCCACTGGCCCCTGTGGAACACCATCCTGCGCGCCCGGGAGGCGGGGCTGTCGGCCTTCGACCTGGGCGAGATTCCGCCGCGCGGCCATGCCGACGACAAGGAAATCTCCATCGCCTTCTTCAAGCGCGGCTTCACCTCGGGACGAAGCCTGCGGGTGAAGTGGGTTATCGGGGTGTAGTCATCCCCGCTAAACGTCGAAGCCCTGGGGCTTCTCGCCTTTCTCCCACGTCGCCCACATGGTGTCGAAAGCCCGTTCCAGCGGGCCGACGAAGGCCTTGCCGTCGAACAGGGGCGAGGATTGGGTCGCCGCCCACAGGCGCTGGCGCAGATCGGCCAGGGCGACCCGCTCCTTGGCCAGATACTGGGCCAGGGCATGATAGGCCCCTTGCGAGTCGGTGATCAGTTCGTCGAAGCCCAACGCCCGCAGCAGCGATCCCGCCACCCGCGAGGCGAAGGTGCGGCCCGCCCAGGCCACCAGGGGCACGCCGGCCCACAGGGCGTCGCTGGCCGTGGTGTGGCCGCCGCACGGCCAGGTGTCGAGGAACAGGTCGGCGGCCGACAGGCGGGCCAGATGCTCGGCCTGGGGCAGACGCGGCGCGAAGATCAGCCGGGCCGGGTCGATGCCCACCGCGCTCGCCATGGCGCGCAGGCTGGCGGTGGCCGCCGGGTGGAATTCCACGAACCACAGCACCGCGTCGCTTTGCGCCTGCAGCACGCTGATCCACACCGCGAAGGTCTCGGCGTTGATCTTGAAGGTGTTGTTGAACACCGCCACCACGAAGGCGTCTTCCGGCAGCCCCCATTTGGCCTTAGGCTCGCGCGGCACGGCACGCGGCCGGCGGGAATCGTTGGGCTGATAGCACAGCGGCAGGCGCACCACCTGCTCGGCGTAGTCGCCCTCGCCTCCCGGCGGAATAACGAAGGAATCGGCGACGATGTAATCCATGCAGGTGCCGCCGAAGGTGCCGGGAAAGCCCAGCCACGCCACCTGAAGCGGCGCCGGACGGGCGGCCAGGATGCCGGTGCGGGCACGGCCCGTATGGCCCTTCAAGTCCACCAGGATATCGATGCCGTCGGCCTGGATGCGCCGGGCGCCGTCCGCCTCGGAGAGCGGCCCCAGTTCCACCCAGTGGTCGCAGGCGTCGCGCAGGCGGGAACGCACCGCCCCCTTGTCCTCGGGGCCATAGGAATAGGCGAAGATTTCGAAGCGCGAGCGGTCGTGGCTTTCCAGCGCCTCGGCCAGCAGATAGGCGGTGGCGTGGTCGTGGAAGTCCTCGGACAGATAGCCCAGCCGAAGACGCGGACGCCGCGCCGAAGGCTTATGGGCCATGGGCGCGGTACGGTTCTCGATGAACGAGGCGGCCTCGTCGGCATAGCGGCGCTGCTCGGCCGGGCTGAAATCGTGGATCAGCAGGGAAAAGGGCGAGGCCGGCAGGCTCTTGCCGGTGCGCCACGACGGCAGGGCGGAGATGGCCTCCCTGACCATGGGGACGTTGTCCCAGTCGCACAGCACCGCCAGTTCCAGGCCGAGATAGCCCAGCGCCCCGCCATCGGCGCCGCCGGTCAGGCGCACCACGTTGCTGTAGGCCAGGGCGGCCCCCTCGTGGTCGTCCATCTGGGCCGCCAGACTGGCCATGTTGCGCCAGCCGTCCACATAGGATTCGTCCAGTTCCACGGCGCGGCGATAGCAGGCCATGGCGTCCTGCGGCCGGCCGGTGGAGATCAGCACGGTGCCGAGATTGCCGTGGAAGGCGGCGGCCTTGGGGCTGGCGGCGATGGCGCCGCGGATCAGGCGCTCCGCCTCGGCCAGTTGGCCCTTCTGCATGGCCACCAGACCGGACAGATGCAGGCCGTCGGGATGCAGCGGCGACTGCTTGAGCAAGCCCTTGTATAAGCGGCCCGCCCCGTCCAGGTCGCCGGCAAGATGGAGCTTCACCGCATCGTGCAGAAGCTGGTCCGCCGACTTATGCTTGCCACCGCTCACGGGCCGCTCCATCCAAGATAGATCATTCGTCGAGGATAGGGGGCGGCCAGCCAACCGTCAACGCGTCTACCCATGCCGGTACCCATCGGGACGGTGCGATGGAACCGTGGTCCGGCATTTAAGGGTTTTTCAACATACGATTTGGCATGATTCCATGACCTGACGTATGATTCGGGAACGCACCGAAGGCGGCGATGGGCCGTCCTCACTTGATGCCGGGGGAAAACCTAATGTCCCAAGCTATCCAGATCGAGTCGCTGAAGATCGGCGAACAAGACGCCTTCGGCTTGGTGGAAGCTGCCATCACCCTGGATCAGTCGCGCGGCGACAAGGCCCGTCTGGCGGCGGCGCTGGATCATAACCTCCAGCTCTGGGTGGCCATCCGCACCCTGGTCTCCGATGCCGGCAGCACCCTGCCCGACGCCATCAAGGCCAACCTGAAGCGCCTGTCCGACTTCGTCGCCGACACCACCTTGAAGAAGGGCGTCGACATCAGCGACAACACCATCACCACCCTGGTGAACGTCAACCTGCAAATTTCCGAGGGGCTGCTGGAAAGCGCCAATCGAGCCTGACCGACCTTCCCCTTCACGGCGGCGATCTCGCCGCCGCCCAGGCCCGGTGGGGCCGGCCGGCCCAGGGTTGGCTGGACCTGTCCACCGGCATCAATCCCTGGCCCTACCCCTTGCCCGACGTGCCGTCCCCGTGCTGGCAGCGGCTGCCCGATTCCGCCGCCCATCAGGCGTTGCTGGAGGCGGCCGCCCGGCGCTGGGATATCCCGGCGCAAGCACGGGTGGTGGCGGGAAACGGCAGCCAGGCGCTGATCCAGGCCCTGCCCCGCGTCACCCCGCTCACCGAGGTCGCCATCCTCGGCCCCACCTATGGCGAGCATGCCCGCGCCTGGAATGCCGCCGGCCACCGGGTGCACGCCGTCGCCACGGCGGAGGAGGCCGGAGAGGCGGGCGCGGTGGTGGTGGTCAATCCCAACAATCCCGACGGACGGATCATCGCCCCCGAGCGGCTGCTCGAACTGGCCGGCCGTCTGGCGGCGCGCGGCGGCATACTGGTGGTGGACGAGGCGTTCTGCGACGAGCGGCCCGATCTGTCGCTGACCGCACTGGTACGGCCCGGTCTGGTGGTGCTGCGCTCGTTCGGCAAGTTCTTCGGTCTGGCCGGGCTGCGCCTGGGCTTCGCCGTGGCGGCGACGGAGATGGCGGGCCGTCTGGCCGATCATCTCGGCCCCTGGCCGGTCTCCGGTCCGGCCCTGGCGGTGGGCACCACGGCTCTGGCGGATCGGGAGTGGAGCACCGCCACCATCGCCCGCCTGACCGCCGCCGCCGCCCGCCTGGACGCCATTCTCGGCAGGGCGGGGCTGGAGATCGCGGGCGGCACCTTCCTGTTCCGCCTGGCCCGCCACGATCAGGCCCCGGCCATTTACCAGCGGCTGGGACGGGCCGGCATCCTGGTCCGCGCCTTCGCCTTTCGCCCCGACATCCTGCGCTTCGGTCTGCCGGGCGGCACCGCCGAGGAACAGCGCCTGGAGAATGCCCTCGGCGGCTGAAGCGGCCTTTTTCACGGCCCCCAGAGAGCCGAGAGGCCTGGACCTTCCAGCCAAACGGAAACGGGTCCGACCTTGCGGGCGGACCTCAATAAGGCGCGAAACTGTAGGGCCGGCCTCGGCTTTCGCCGGCCGTTTCCTTCAAGTCAAGCGGCGACCTGGGTCGCCGCTCAGACCTTGATCGAACCGCCGGTCGGCGCGGGTGCGGCCGCGGGGGCCGGAGCGCTGGGGGCGGCAGCCACCGGAGCGGGCGGAGCCTTGACGTCCTCGGCGGCCGAGGCGGAAGCCTTGGCGGACGAGGATTGCTGCTGCTCGATACCTGTCGGGATGTTGCGCTTGTACTCTTCGACCACCTGGCGCGAAGGGTACTGCTCGACTTCCTTGCCCGTATCGCCGTCACGAACGACCAGCAGAGCCAAGCCGGTTCCACTGTCGACCTTGACCACCGGAGAGGTGTAACGGGGGGGTTCGGAGACGGAAGCGGTTCCCGTGGCCTCGACAGTCGCAGGCTGAGCCGCATGTGCTGCCGGGTGGGCCGCCTCGGCGACGGGTGACCGGAGCGGGGCGTCTGATGCGATCGAGGTGGACATTCTGCCCTCCTATTATCATTGAACTCGACAACTGCCGGACCTGGGAGGCCACGGAGGGACTCCGCCCGACAGCGCCTTCTGGCACAAGGCATAGACTACAGGTTTTGGCCGTTATGAAGCAATCGGATTCTTGACAAATTCCAGAGCTTCTGAGTCGGCGCCAACTCAGTCGGCGGATGGAGCCCGGTCGCTGGCCCGGCGGGCCAGCCCCGGAGGAGGAGCCGACAAAACCTGAGCGCTTTGCTGGGCGCGGCGGTCGAACAGAATCTTGACCGTGGCGCGGGCGAACATCCTGAGCCGTCCGATCTTGTACTGCTCGGACAGGTTGGGCGCCTTGAGGATACCCAGGAAAAAGCGGGAAATCTCGCCCAGGGTCTGGTGGCGCAACTGGGCATCGCACTCGCGGCGCAGTAACCCGCTCACCAAATCCTGGGAGGCAGCCATCAGCACCAGACCATCGGTCTGGGCATCGATCAGGGCGCACATCTTGTCGAACAGCAGAAGCTGTTCGTCGGACAGCGGGATATCGTCGGTCGCAGACGCCATGAAGCCCCCTCCTTTCGGGATAATCATGGCATCGCACACGGGCAAACACCAGCAATCAGCGCATTTTTCCCGGCCAGCGTTCGTCGGGCGACGGAGCATCCAGGCGGATGGGGCGGTCCAGCAGGTCGCCGCGCCGCAAACTGCCGTCCATGGACAGCGGCAGCTCGGCGACGAAATCGAACCGGGCCGGCACTTCCACGGGAGAGCGCATCAGGCTGACCCAGCCCTGGAGTTCACGGGCGAAGGCCGCGTCACCCGCCCGCCCCCTGGACACCACGAAGGCCTTCAGTTCGCCGGCCGGCCACTCCACCACGCCGGCCGCCGCCACGTCGGGATGGGTGGCCAGCGCCGCCTCGACCTCGTCGGGCTGCACCACGCCGCCGTTGACCAGGATGGTGATGTCGGCCATCGCCGGCGGATCGGGCCACAGGTAATGATCGAGATCGCGAAAGCCGCTCCGCCCGGTGAGCAGCCAGCCGTTGACCCGCTTGGCCGCGCCGGCGCCATCCCCCCAATAGCCGAGGAAACTGCCCGGCGCGTTGGGCGATACCGCCAGCAGACCCCGGTCGCCGGCCCGCATGGGGCGGCCGCGCTCGTCCACCGACTCGATGGACAGCCCTGGCGCCGCCCGGCCGGGCGACGGCGGGCGCAACTCCATCAGACCGGCCAGATTGGCCGCCACCGCACCGCTTTCCAGCACGCCCCAGGCTTCGTTGGCATGGACGCCGAACACCTTGATCACCCGTTCGTGCAGGGCCTCGTCCACCGGGTCCGGCCCGGTGGCGATGGCGCGCGGCATGGCATGGGGCCGGGTGGCCGCCGCCTCGGTCAGCGGCCCCAGGTGACGGGGCGGCACATAGAGGGTGCGCACCCCATGGCGCGACATCAGGTCCAGCGCCATCGCCGGGTCGAAGCCCCCCGCGCGGGCCACCACCGGCACGCCGTGATGCCAGGCGGGCAGCACGGCACGGAACAGCGCCTCGGCCCCCATCCAGTCGCCCGAGGTCCAGACGATATCGCCGAACTGGGGGAAGAAGGTGAGCGACATCTCCACCGCCGGCAGGCCGCCGGCCATGGCGCGGTGGGCGTGGATCACCCCGGCCGGCGTGCCGCAGGCCCCTTCGGGATAGAAGATGAAGGCCGGGTGGTCGGCGGGCGTCACCAGGGGGGTGAAGGCGTCGGAGGATTTCTCCAGCACCGACCACAGGTCCAGCGCTCCGGCGCCGCCCTCCCCCGCCGCCAGCACCCGCTCCAGTTCGGGCAGGCGATGGCGGGCGCGGTCCAGGGCGGGTACCGCCGCCGGATCGATCACCGCCACCCTGGCGCCGCTGTCGGCCAGCCGCCAGCCCAGGGGTTCGGCCCCCAAGGAAAGCGGCACCGGCACCAGCACGGCGCCCATCTTGGTGACGGCCAGCAGGACCACCGCCGCCTCCAATCCGGCGGGCAGCACCATGGCCACCCGATCACCGGGCACCAGCCCGAAGGCGGCAAGGGCATTAGCCAGCCGGTTGGACAGCAGGCGCAACATGTGGAAGGTGTGGCGCTCGACGTTGCCGTCCGGAGCCTCGACGATCAGGGCGGTACGATGACCGTCGGCCCCGGCCATGGTCTGGCGGTCGCACACGTCGAAGGCCAGGTTGTAGCGTTCCGGAATCTTCCAGCGAAAGGTCCGGCAGGCTTCCTCGTAACTGCGGCACGCGGTCAGCATGATGAACTCAGGCCATCCATCTGGTCAATGACATGCAAGCCATGAACGATGCCGCCGGATGAATCGAACCGGGCTCCGATAACGTCGAAGAACGTCGAATTCGAACGCTCATATTTCTGGTATAGCGCATAGGCGATCAGATCGGCTAATTGCACCAACCGGGAATTCCTGGAATCGAGGAACACCGGCACCTCCGCCATGTTCCTCAACACACCCGAGCTATGCCCATTCTTCTTAAACCCGATCGCCAAATTCTGGATTGCCGCCTCACGGGCGCTCTTGTCGAAGATGATCAGGCCGCGCTGGGTGTCGCCTCCCTTGAACAGGCGCATCAGGTACTGATCGAAACGGCTGCTCAACTGCTCGAAGGCATAATCGACGGAATCGCGCGGCGAGATAGCCGCCTTGCGGACCGCCACTCCAAAGGCCCGGTTGCTGACATGGGAGGATGCCAGAACGCCAAGCGCATCCTTCATCGCCTCGACCCGCACGGCCTTTGGCACCGAGCGCCAAAATTTAGCCCCCGTCAGCATCGGAGAGCCGTGGAGTTCGATACTCCCAGGATCGGCAGGATTGAAGCGGGCGGCAATGGCATCCAGACGCTCCGACAGCCAATGCCCCTGGCGCTCGAATACGGAAACTCCGGCAAGCACGAAGAATTGCTGGCTGGCATCGTTGGCATTACCGGAATCGTCGAGATAGAGGAGGTGCACTCAGCCCCTCCCGACAAAAAATAAGGTGGTCGGGTGAGAACCTCGTCTCAGCGATCCGCTCAGGGCAGATCTCCCGGCCACAAGGAAGTAAATGGCGATTCCCCCATCCATGTCAACAGCTCCGTCACCCACCCAACGGCATCAGGTCCTCGAACCACAGATAGGTGCCGACATCGTCGAACATCACCCCGTCGAAGCCCAGATCCATGACGCCGGCCAGATACTTGCCCAGCATGCCCCGCCATTCGCCGCTGCCCAGGTCGGTGACGAAGGTGCCGGGGTCCTCGTCCAGGGCGTAGAGGAAGGCGGGATTGCCCACCTCCCAGCCTTTCTGCCAGTACCAGCGCCAGTCATAGGCGCGGCCCAGCGGCATCACGGCGATGACCAGCCGGCGCGGCCCCAGCTTCTTGAACTTCAGGCGTTGGACGTCGGCCTTGACCAGCAGCTCGGCCGAGCGGTGCGCCACGTCCACCAGGACGATGTCGTAATTGGTCTCGGCGATGGCCTCGATGAACTTGCCCTTGGTGCCGAAGCGGTCGGAACGCAGCACCGGCAGCCAGTTGCGGGCATTGGCGACGGTAAGGATTTCCTTGGCGTTCTCGAAGGCGGGATGGGCACGCGGCGTCTCGTCCAGCGGGCCGGTGCCGACCTTGGCATAGGGGGTGACGTGGTCGCGGATGGCGGACTTGTAGGCGGCCTCGCGCTCGGCCGGCTTGTCGCACATCTCGATGGTCAGCACGTTGCGGCCCTCGGAGCGCAGGGCGTCCAGGGCATAGGTCTCGCGCCGCTGGGTCTCGGCGCGGGCCTGCTTCTGCTTCAACTCGTTGTACTTGCGCAGTTCCTCGGCCGGGTCATTGCTGAACGGCCCCATCTCCACCGCCACCGGCGGACGGTGGATTCCGCGCTTCTTCTCGGCGTCCAGTTCCAGATCCAGGTCGCGCCGCGCCTTGATCACCTCGCCCAGCGGCTTGTCGAAGGAATAGGGGCCGCAATACAGGCCGTCCATGACGATGCCGTCCAGCACCTTGACCAGCGGCCGGAACACCGAGCGCAGCGGCAGCCGCTTGATGAAGTTGGCGCCGGAGGGATCGTGCAGGTCGTCCCACTCCATCTCCAGCTCGCCCTTGACCAGCAGCTCCGAGCCGCCGCGCATCAGCACCTGGAAGGCCGGATTGCGCTTCTTGGCATAGGTGCCCAGTTCGATGACCACGTCGCGGGTCTGCTCGCGGAAATTGGGGATCATGGAGGGCGGCGGCGGCACGAAGTCACGGGGCCGGTCCAGCCCCAGGGCCGGCGACGCGGCCCCCAGCAGCGCCATCATGGCGATCAGGCGTTTGATCATGCCAGCAACTCCCCCACATGCTTGGCGATGGCAAGACTGGACGTCAGCCCCGGACTCTCGATGCCGTAAAGGGCGGCCACGCCAGGCAGCCCGGTCTCGGCCGGGCCGTGAATCATGAAATCGGCGGCCGGCGCGCCTTCCGCCGAAATCTTCGGGCGGATGCCGGCATAGGCGGGTTCCAGCGCGCCGTCGGGCAGGCCGGGCCAGTAGCGGCGGATGGCGGCGTAGAAGGAATCGCCCCGGCGGGGATCGACCCGGTAATCCTCGGCCTCCAGCCATTCCACATCGGGACCGAACCGGCCGCGCCCGCCCATGTCCAGGGTGAAGTGCACCCCCAGCCCGGCGGCCACCGGCACCGGATAGACCAGCCGCGAAAACGGCGTACGGCCGGTCAGCGTGAAGTAATTGCCCTTGCACAGATAGGCCGGCGGCACATTAGCCAGCCCCAGAACGCCCCCCAGGCGCGGCGCGGCAAGGCCGGCGGCCAGCACCACCCGGCGGGCCAGCAGGGTGGTGGGCTCGACGCCGCCTACCGAGAGCAGCATGCCGCCATCGGTCGGGCGCCCGCCGGTCACCGGCGATTTGACGGCCAGGGCGGCGCCCCGCTCCTCGGCCTCGCCCAGCAGCGACAGCATCAGCCCATGGGTGTCGACGATGCCGGTGGAGGGCGACCACAGCGCCGCGACGCAGTTGAGGTCGGGCTCCATCTCCTTGGCATGGGCGGCGGAAACGGGGGCCAGCCCCTCGACACCGTTGGCCTTGCCCCGGGCGAGGATGGTGTCCAGTTGGGCCGCCTCGGCCTCATTGGTGGCGACGATCAGCTTGCCGGTCATCCTGTGGGGTACGCCGCGCGTGCTGGCATAATCGCGCAGCATGCGGTTACCGGCCACGCACAGGCGCGCCCGAAGGCTGCCCGCCGGATAGTACATGCCGGCGTGGATCACCTCGGAATTGCGCGACGAGATGCCGGTGCCGATGGCGCCCTCGGCTTCCAGGATGATCACCTCGCGGCCGGTCTGGGCCAGGGCGCGCGCCACCGCCAGCCCGACCACTCCGGCCCCGATCACCACGCAATCCACCCGTTCGGCGGGGCTTTCCGTCAACACCTTGTTCTTCCTCGATATGGAACCATCTAGATGTCGCGGAGAATAGCATCGGTGGATCAAGGGTTAAAGGCGCATCGCCGTTGCACCCGCCCCCCGCCACCGCTAGACTCCGCTGCAACGCACCATGACCGGATTTCCGCCCGTGACCGTCGACACCGCCCTTTCCGTCTGCCCCCACGACTGCCCCAGCGCCTGCCCGCTGGTGGTGGAGATTCCCGAACCGGGCCGCATCGGCCGGGTGCATGGCGGCGACATGCCCTATACCGAGGGGGTGGTCTGCGCCAAGGTGGCGCGCTATGCCGAGCGGGTGCACCACGAGGGCCGGCTGACCACGCCGCTGAAGCGCGTGGGCGCCAAGGGCGAGGGCCGCTTCGCCCCCATCTCGTGGGACGAGGCGCTGGACGAGATCGCCGCCCGCTTCAAAGAGGCGGCCGCCCGGCTGGGGCCGCAGACGGTATGGCCCTATTTCTACGCCGGCACCATGGGCCTCGTGCAGCAATCGGGCATCAACCGGTTGCGCCGCGTCATGGGCTATTCCGAGCAGGCCAAGACCATCTGCTCGGCGGCCGCCAGCACCGGCTGGGTGGCGGGCACCGGCGCCAAATGGGGCGTCGACCCGCGCGAAATACCCGAAAGCGACCTGATCGTCATCTGGGGCGCCAATCCGGCCGCCACCCAGGTGCACCTGATGGGCCTGATCAGTCAGGCGCGCAAGCGGCGCGGCGCCAAGCTGGTGGTGGTCGACCCCTACCGCACCCCCACCGCCGAGAAGGCCGACCTTCACCTGATGCTGCGCCCCGGCACCGACGGGGCGCTGGCCTGTGCGGTGATGCATGTGATGTTCAGGGACGGTCTGGCCGACCGCGACTACATGGCCCGCTACACCGACTGCCCCGAACGGCTGGAGCGCCACCTGGAGAGCCGCACGCCGCAATGGGCCGCCGCCATCACCGGCCTGTCCGTGGACGAGATCGAGGATTTCTCCCGCCTCTACGGCGGCACCAAGCGCTCGTATCTGCGCTCGGGCTACGGCTATTCGCGGTCGCGCAACGGCTCGGTCAACCTGCACGCCGTGTCGTGCCTGCCCGCCGTGTCGGGAGCGTGGCGGCACAGGGGCGGCGGCGCGGTGCAAAGCATGGGCGGCGTCTTCGACCTCAAGCGCACCCTGCTGGACGGCCTGGACGTCCCCGCCCCCAAGGTGCGCGTCCTGGACATGAGCCGCATCGGCCCGGTGCTGACCAACGACCCCAAGGATCTGGCCGGCGGCCCGCCGGTCACCGCCATGCTGGTGCAGAATTCCAATCCCGCCACCGTCGCTCCCGACAGCGGCCTGGTGCGCCGGGGATTGCTGCGCGACGACCTGTTCCTGGCTGTACACGAGCAGTTCATGACCGCCACGGCGCGCTTCGCCGACATCGTGCTGCCCGCCACCACCAGCATGGAGCACGCCGACCTTTATTCCAGCTACGGCCATACCTTCCTGCAGGTGGCCAAGCCGGTGATCCCGCCGGTGGGCGAGAGTCGCGCCAACCACCGGGTGATCGCCGATCTGGCGGCCCGCCTGGGCGCCGTCCACCCCGGCTTCGAGATGGACGAGTGGGAGATGATCGATCAGGTGCTGGTGGCCTCGGACCTGCCGGGCGCCGACGAACTGCACGTGCTGGGCGGGCTGGACTGCGCCAAGGTGTTCGAGGACGCCCATTTCCTTTCCGGCTTCGGCCACGAGGACGGCCGCTTCCGCTTCGCTCCCGACTGGAAGGCCGAGGGATTGCCCGAACTGCCCGACCACCTGCCGGTCACCGACGACGCCGACGCGGCCCATCCCTTCCGCCTGATCACGCCGCCGTCGCGGCACTTCCTCAACACCAGCTTCACCGAGATGCCCACCTCGCGAGCAGGGGCCGGGCGGCCCACCGCCCTGATCCACACCGACGACTGCGCCGCCCTGGCGCTTACCGATGGCGGGCTGGTGACCCTGGGCAATTCCAAGGCGGAGGTCACCGTCCACGTCAAGCCGACCCCCGGCATCGCCCGGGGCGTGGTGGCGGTGGAAGGCATCTGGCCCGACGAGTTCTTCGAGGGCGGCCTGGGCATCAATCATCTGACCAGCGCCGACCCGGCCGTGCCGGGCGGCGGCGCCGTCTTCCACGACACCAAGGTCTGGCTGAAACAGGTGGAACCGTCATGAAGAAAGCCCACGTCATCGTCGTCGGCAACGAGAAGGGCGGCACCGGCAAGTCGACCATCTCCATGCACCTGATCGTCAGCCTGCTGGACAAGGGGCTGTCGGTGGGCAGCATCGACATCGACGCCCGCCAGGCGACTTTGACCCGCTATATCGGCAACCGGGCGGCCCGGCAGGACCGCGCCGAACTGGGCCTGCCCCTGCCCGAGCACGTGGCCATTCCGCCCTCCGGCGACGGGGCGGCCGATTGCGCCCGGCTGGAGGAGGTGTTCAAGGATTTCGTCGCCCGCCACGATGTGGTGCTGATCGATACTCCCGGCAGCGATCACCCCATGTCGCGCCTCGGCCACTCCTTCGCCGATACCCTGGTGACGCCGCTGAACGATTCCCTGGTGGACCTGGACGTGCTGGCCCTGGTGGAACCGGGCAGCATGAAGATCCGCCGTCCCAGCCACTACGCCGAGATGGTGTGGGAGACCAAGAAGGCCCGCGCCATGCGGGGCGAGAAAGCGGTGGTCGACTGGATCGTGCTCAGGAACCGCCTGTCCACCCTGGACGCGCGCAACAAGCGCGACATGGAGAAGCTGCTGGCCGATTTGTCCAAGCGGGTGGGCTTCCGCGTCATTCCCGGCCTGGGCGAGCGGGTGATCTACCGCTCCATGTTCCTGGAAGGCCTGACCCTCATCGACCTGAAGAAGAAGCCGCTGGGCTTCGACTTCAACATGAGCCACGTGGCGGCCCGCCAGGAACTGCGCACCCTGGTCGAGGCCATCGGCCTCAGTGCCGGGTCGTCGCAATCGCCTGCGGCTGCTGGATGATCACCCCGTACCAGCCCAGCCCCTCGTAGGTCTCGTAGCCCGGCGTCAGGGAGTAGCCGATCACCGTGCCGCGATCGTCCACATAGGAGCCGGCCGTGCCGTGCCGGGTGTCCAGCGGCACCCGCTCGGTCAGCACGCCCAGGCCGTCCGAGGCGGCGATCACCCGGAAATCCTGGTCCAGCAACAGACAGCGGGTGGCGGCTTTCTCCTCCTCGCGCAGGCGCACGCCCTTGACCACGCTCTCGGCCTGGGCCTGCCAGTCGAAGAAGATGCCCAGCGCGCCGATCACCCGGCCGCAATTGTCGCCGCCCTCGCGGATGGCGGCGCTGTAGGTGGCCACCTGGGCCCCGCCCAGTTGCGGGTTGGTGGAAATGTCGGCCACCGCGTATTCGCCGCCGTCGCGGCTCGCCATGGCCCCCTTGAACCACGACTGGCCCGACACGTCGGAACCGATGGCCCGCGGGTAACGGTCGGGACGGCCGCAGGCCACCACCCGGCCTTCGGCATCGGCGATCCACAGGTCGAGATAGACCGTGTAGGAATCCAGGATGACGCCCAGGCGGCGACAGGCGAAATTGGCCGCCTCGGCGTTCTCCTGGGCCAGACACTCCACCACGGCGGAATCGGTGGCCCACCAGCGCACGTCGCAGGAGCGCTCATAGAGGTTGCGGTCGATGATCTCGATCATGTTGAGCGCCAGATCGGCGAGGCGCGAGCCGCGCAACTGCTTGACCATCACCTGCCCCAGGCTCATCAGGTCGTTGATGGTCGAAGACAGCTCGCCCTCCAGCGACCGGGTGATGGTGTTGATGTTGTCCGAGACGTTCTTGACCTCGTTGGCGACGACGGCGAAGCCGCGCCCCAACTCGCCGGCCCGCGCCGCCTCGATCAGGGCGTTGAGCGACAAGATACGGGTGGTGCCCGTCACCTTCTTGATTTCGCTGATCTTGTCGTTGGCAACCGCATGCACCGCCTGGGTCAGTTCCAGGATTCGTTCCGGCTCGGCCATCCCCACCCCCAATGCCTATTTTTTGAACCGCTGATATATTGTCGCTTCTTTTTTAGGCATTGAAAATGTGGTTTATCAACAAAAAATGCCCCGCCGGAAGGCGGGGCATTGGCAACTATACTTATGTCCGGGGAGGACTTAGTCCTCGCGGTGGGTCCGCTCCAACCGCTCGTGACGCTCCTGCGCCTCGATGGACAGGGTGGCGATGGGCCGCGCCTCAAGGCGGCGGATGCTGATGGGCTCGCCCGTCTCCTCGCAATAACCGTAGGAGCCGTCGGCGACACGGCCGATGGCGGCATCGATCTTGGAGATCAGCTTGCGCTCGCGGTCGCGGGTCCGAAGCTCCAGCGCACGGTCGGCCTCGGCGGAGGCGCGGTCGGCGATATCCGGCTCCTGCATGCCGCCTTCCTGAAGGTGCTGAAGGGTCTCGTCGGATTCCCGCAGGAGTTCGGCCCGCCACCGCAGCAGCTTCTGGCGAAAATACTCCCTCATGGTGTCGTTCATGAAGGGCTCGTCCTCGGACGGAACGTAGTCCGGCGGCAACGTGACGTTCATACGATCCCTCGAATTCCTGCTCGGGGTTCAAGTCGCTGCGCAATATATGGATAGGGGCGCACCCTCGCAAGCGCCGTCTTGCATCCCGGCACCCCATCGAAGGGTAAAATCGGCTCGCAACAGGAAAATCAGCCGCGCGGCGACAGTTTGGCCAGTTCGACCTCGACGCGGAGTTCGATCTCGTCAAGGATCGCCGCAAGACGCGGATCGCCGCAATTCTCGCGCCGGGCCCGCACGTTCTGGGCCAGGGCCATCATCCGGCCACTGGGAATTTCCCCCATCAGCAGGCCGTGACGCAGTTCTTCCAGACCGTCCAGCAATTCCTCGCCGCGACGGACCAGGCGGCGCCGCGACTCGCGCTCGGTCGAATTATCCACCTGCTGGACCAGAAGAAGGGCGTCGATGCCGGTCATGCCCATGGGGGCCTCGACGGCATGCGCCTCCTCCATCGAATCCATGGAATCGATGAGAGCCTTCTTGAACTCGCCCTTGGCGCCTGAACTTGCGGACTTCTTGGTGCCGGAGACGGCACCCTTGGAGCCCACGCCTGAAATCTTCATGCCCCGATTCTACCCGGTTGGGCCAGAGTACGACAGGCGTTATTTCGCCAGAGCCGGCGCTCCGGGTCAACTGGGCAGGTTTTGCCGGGCCAAAGGGCCTTAACTGCCCGGCTAAAACCGCCGCAGCCTCTGAACGCAAAGCGGCATCACATTGAAATACAACGAACTTTTCTTTGGCATGACTTTCGCAAGAGCATGGCTGCCAGACCCATATTTTGTTCGTTGGGATGAGACCGCCATGAGACCCATTGTCCGCCGAGCCCTGTTTCCCGCCGAACCGATCCGCGCCCTGCTGCTGGCCGCCTCGCTGCTGGCCGCGACGCTGGGCATGATGCCCGCCGAAGCCTTCGGGGCCTCGCGCATCAAGGACATCGCCGATTTCGAGGGCGTCCGCGACAACATGCTGGTGGGCTACGGCCTGGTGGTCGGCCTCAACGGAACCGGTGACTCGCTGACCAACGCGCCGTTCACCAAGGAAAGCCTGACCGGCATGCTGGAGCGCCTGGGCGTCAACATCCGCGACAAGACCGGCACCATCAGCAGCCAGCTCACTCCCAAGAACGTCGCCGCCGTGATGATCACCGCCGTCCTGCCGCCTTTCGGCCGCCAGGGCACCCGCATCGACGTCAACGTCTCGGCCATGGGCGACGCCAAGGACCTGCGCGGCGGCACCCTGCTGGTCACCCCGCTGATCGGCGCCGACGGCGAGGTCTATGCCGTGGGCCAGGGCCAGGTGGCGACCGGCGGCTTCACCGCCTCGGGCGCCTCGGGCTCGTCGGTCACCAAGGGCGTGCCCACCGCCGGCCGCATCGCCAACGGGGCCATCGTCGAGCGCGAACTGCCCTTCGAGATGTCGCACCTGGAATCGGTCAAGGTGTCGTTGCGCAATCCCGACTTCACCACCTCGCGCCGCATCTCCCAGGCCATCAACTCCTTCCTGGGCGGCGACATGGCGCGCCCCATCGACCCCGGCACGGTGCAGATCTCGGTTCCGCCGGGCTATCGCGGCAACGTGGTCGGCCTGCTGACCGATATCGAGCAACTGCGCGTCGAGCCCGACCAGATGGCCCGCGTGGTGATCGACGAAGTGTCCGGCACCATCGTCATGGGCGAGAACGTGCGCATCAGCACGGTGGCCATCGCCCAGGGCCAGCTGACCATCCGCATCACCGAGACGCCGCAGGTCTCCCAGCCCTCGCCCTTCTCCGATAGCGGCACCACCACCACCGTGCCGCGCACCGACATCCAGGTGGACGAAGGCGCCGGCAACAAGCTGGCCGTGGTCCCCCACAAGGTCACCCTGCAGGAGCTGGTCGAGGGCCTGAACAGCTTGGGGATAGGCCCGCGCGACCTGATCACCATCCTTCAGGCCATCAAGGCGGCGGGTGCGCTGCAGGCCGAACTGGAGGTCCTGTGATGAGCACGCTCCCCTCCCTGGCCGCCATGCCCTTCACCGATACCGGCATGCCGGGGGTGAAGATGCCCAAGGCCAATCCCGCCGAAACCGCCAAGGCCGCCAAGGCCGGCCGCCAGTTCGAGGCCATGTATATGAGCCAGATGATGCAGCACATGTTCGAAGGCATCAAAACCGACGGCATCTTCGGCGGCGGCAGCGGCGAGCAGATGTTCCGGTCCCTGCTGATCGACGAGTACGGCAAGATGGTCGCCAGCAAGGGCAATGGCATCGGGATCGGCGCCGCCGTCCAGAAAATGCTGCTGAGCCACCAGGAGGTGCAGTGACATGACCGACGACCGCGATTTCCCGCACACCGATCTCCACGATCACGACCTCCTCGACGACGACGAACTGGCCGCGGCCCAGGCCGAAGCCGAGCTGTTCTGGTACGACGACCTGCTGTTCGCCTGCACCAATCTGTGCGACCTGCTCGATGTCGAGAACGAGGCCCTGCTCTCCCACGATCCCGAGACGGTGCGCCTGCTGGCCGAAAACAAGGCCGCCCTGGCGCGCCTCTACGAGCAGTCGGTCCAGCCCCTGGTGGAGGAGCCCGACCTGGCCCGCCTGCTGGACGACGACCGGCGCGAGATGCTGGTGGCCGTCGGCACCCGCCTGAACGAGCTGGTCGAGACCAACGCGCGGCGCCTCAAGGCCGAGATGGAAGCCTATCAGCGGGTGATGGACATCATGGTCGACGCCGCCAAGAAGAACGTCACCAGCACCACCGCCTATGGTCGGGCCGGCATCTTCGACGCCGGCGCCGGCACGGGCGGCTCGCTGTCCTTCAACAAAGCCCTGTAACGCCGTCAAAGGCGGGGAAGAGAAATCATGTCCCTTACCTTCGGACTCAATACTGCAGTTTCGGGACTTTTGACGAACCAGAAGGGCCTGGACGTCATTTCCCAGAACGTGGTCAACGTCAATACCAAGGGCTACGTCCGCAAGCAGATGACCCCGGAATCCCGGGTGGTCAACGGCATCGGCGCCGGCGTGCAGCAAGGCGCGCTGACCCGCAACGTGGACGAGGGACTGATGCGCGACATCCGTCGCCAGACCTCGACCCAGGGCGCCCTGGACGTCACCCAGACCTATTACCCCCGGCTCGAGGATCTGTTCGGCACGGTGGGGCAAAGCACCTCCATCTCGCACCAGATCGAGCAGTTGCAGACATCGTTCGAGACCCTGGCCACCCAGGTCAACACGCCGGCCTTCCAGTCGTCGGTTGTCCAGACCGCCAAGGACATGACCAGCCAGTTCACCGATATGACCAGCCACATGCAGAACCTGCGGCTGGAGGCCGACCGGGCCATCCACGACACAGCGGGGCAGGTCAACACGCAGCTTCAGAACATCTTCGACTTGAACCAGAAGATCGTCCGCAACAACGCCGTCGGCGCCGATATCGGCGACCTGCAGGACAAGCGCGACACCGCCCTGACCGAGCTTTCCAAGTACATGGACATCCAGTATTTCGAGCGCGGCGACGGGTCGGTGGGCGTCTTCACCAAGACCGGCAAGACCCTGGTCGACAAGGGCCCCGCCGTGCTCAGCCACGTGGCGACCACCATCACCGATTCCTGGATGACCGCGGCCGGCGGCAACTTCAACAAGCTGACGCTGAGCACCAGCGATTCCCCCGACATCAGCGCGGACATCAACGACGGCCAGTTGCGCGCCCTGCTCGACATGCGCGACACCACCATCCCCAACCTTCAGGCCCAGATGGACGAGGTGGCCGCCAAGCTGAAGGACAGCGTCAACCAGGCCCATAATCGCGGCACCATCTTCCCCACCCAGAACTCCAAGATGGTGGGCACCCGCCAGCTGGTGAACCCCAACAATCCGGCGCTGAACGGCTCGAACCCGCAGCACATCTGGTTCTCGGGCAACGACGACACCACCATCGCCCTGTTCGACACCAGCGGCAATCAGATCGCCTCCACCACGCTGCGCACCATCATGGGCAGCACCAGCTATACCGACGATGCCGGCGCCGCCACCGCGCTGGACATGTCGGACACGGCCACCCCGCCCGGCGTCAAGATGACCGACGTGGCGGCCAAGATCCAAAGCTGGATGCGCCAGCAGAGCTATCAGGGCAACGCCATGACCTCGGCCAGCGCCTCGATCACCACCGGCAATCTGGTCCTCGACACCGGCGTGCCGTCGGTGACCCTGGCCTTCCGCGACCAGAAGGCCACCGCCGCCGGCTCGGACGCCACCGACGCCCGCATCAATTTCGACGTGGACGGCGACAACAAGGCCGACAAGCAGGTGGCCGGATTCTCCAACTTCTTCGGCCTGAACGACTTCTTCACCACCACGGTGCCCAATTCCATCGTGGATTCCGATGTGGTCTCCAAGGACTTCACCTTGGGCGCGGCGCGCAGCTTCACCCTCTCCGACCCCACCGGCAAGATCGGCAACACCATCAGCATGGCGGCCGGCTCGTCGCTCTACGACATCGCCGCCAAGATCAACGCCCAGACCCAGACCAACGAATCCGCCACCCTGTCCTCGTCGTCGCTGACCACCACGTCGTCCACCAATATCGGCATCACCGACGCCAACGGCACGGTCAGCCAGATTTCCATCGGCGCCGGAGCCATGACGCTGAAGGACATCGCCGACGCCATCAATGCCCAGGGCAGCTCGGCCAAGGCCGCGGCCGTGCAGGAAGGCCCCAACGCCTACCGTCTGCGCGTCTGGGACGACCGTGGCGTCCCGTTGAACATCGACGTGACCGGCGGCACCATCGGCGTGTCGGACATGAAATCCTACCTGGGCCTGCAGCAATCGCAGCTGGCCCAGGCCGCGGTGATCCCCGAGGGGTCAGGCTATCGCCTGCGCATCCGCCAGACCTCCGACCGCGAGCTGTTCCTGGGCGCCACCCCCGATACCCTGACCCCGGCCGGCAGCTTCATCACCGAACTGAACATGCACACGGCGTCGAGCCGCAAGTCGGGAACCCTCGAGGTGCGCACCGACATCCAGGGTTCGCCCGCCAAGGTCAGCCGCGGCGCCATGCAGTACAACACCGACCTGGGCAAATATTTCCTGTCGGAAGGCGACAACACCACCGCGCTGGCGCTGGGCGCCGCCATGTCGGGCAAGACCCAGATGGCGACGGCCGGCAGCCTGTATGCCGGCGCCTACAGCTTCGCCGAGCACGCCGCCGCCTCCATTGCCCAGGTCTCCACTGACGCGGCCCATTCCAAGGACCAGCAGGACTACCAGACCACCCTGGGCCAGGCGCTCAATTCCCAGTACACTTCGACCAGCGGCGTGAACCTGGACGAAGAAGTCGCCAATATGATCAATTTCCAGCAAGCCTATTCGGCGTCGGCCAAGGTTATTTCGACGCTGCAGGAAATGCTGGATGTCCTCGTCAATATCGTGAAGTAAGGGAGGCCGATCATGACCCGTATCGGCACGCTTGGCGCCAACACCGCCTACGTCAACCGGATCCTCGACATCCAGACGCGGATTCAGAACGAACAGCTTCAGGTTACCACCAAGATGAAGTCGCAGACCTACGACGGCATCTCGACGGGCGCCAATACGGTCATCAATTTCGAGAACGAGCAGACCTCGGCCCAGCGCTTCATCGACAACAACAGCGTGTGGGACACCAAGCTGCAGGCGGCCACCACCGCCATGGACGGCATCAAGAAGTCGATAACCATCTTCCGCGACTCGCTCGAATCGTTCCGGCAGGCCAATCCCAAGACCGAGCAGAACATCAAGGGCATCCAGAACACCGCCTTCCAGGTGATGCAGAGCATGCAGTCCGACCTGGCCACCAACGTCAACGGCCAGTACCTGTTCTCTGGCGGCCGGGTATCCAACGTGCCGGTCCAGTTGCCCGCCGCCAGCCTGTCCCAGTTCCAGTCCCTTTACGACGGTTCCATCAACACCTTCTCGACCACCCGCAACGCCAACCTCCAGGATTTGTCCATCACCAACCTGGAAGCCACGTCCATGAGCTTCGACGGTACCACCGGGGTGATCATCCCCGGCCGCTCGGATGCGTTCAAGAACGTCTATGCCGGGTCGCGCATCACCGTCTCGGACAGCAACGCCACGCCCTCCAACAACGGCGATTTCACCGTCAAGTCCAAGGCCATGTGCAACGTCGCCGGCACCCCGCTGGCCGAGGGCAACAGCACCACCAACGTCATCAGCTTCGGCGGGACGCCCACCAACATCCTGGCCGCCGCCACCTCCCAGTTGAACTTCGCCTTCGCCCCCGACGGCAGCATGAACATGACCGCCAATACGGCCGGGTCACTGTCCGGCCTGACGGTCGGCACCAAGTTCACCATTGCGCCGGACCTGTCCAACGGTGGGGCCACCACCGGCTATGAAGGCAGTTACGAGGTCGTCAGCAACAAGAACGGCGTGGTCAATTTCAAGACCAACCTCGATCCGGCCAAGGACGAAGCGGTCGCCTCGACCGCCATCACCTTCGGGGTCAACGGTGGCGCCATGGCCAGTCCGGCCACCGCCGGCACGCTGAACTTCACCAGCACCAGTTCGGCGGCCACCGGCCAGACCACCGTGACCCTGACCGCCGCCAACGGCGCCGCCGTCGATTTTGCCGGCGTCAATGTGGGCGACCAGATCTCCCTGGGCGGCACCGTCGGCCACAACGGCACCTTCACGGTGACCGCCACCACCCCCACCTCAGTCTCTTTCGTGCTCAATCCCGAAGGCGCGCGGGTGTCTCAGCTTCTGCCCCAGACCGGCCGCACCGATGTGAAGATGTCGTTCTTCGACGCCAACAACAACACGACGGTCACGCGGGATTCCGGCAACTTCACCTCGCTGGATTTCAGCTCCTCCGGCACGCTCGGCGAGCGCATCACCTCGCCCGACCCCAACGGCTTCAAGGATTTCAACGGCAACCCCTATCCGGCCGTCGACACCGTCATCACCATGAAGAGCACCAGCGGCGTCAACGACGGCGTCTACAAGGTGGTGGCCAACACCGGCGGCTACATCGAGATCGCCAGCGTCGCCCTGACCACTGAAAACCTCTCGACCAACACCAAGATCGAGACGGACAGCTGGTACAAGGGCGACAGCCTGCAGTTGCAGCACCGCATCGATACCGGCCGCACCGTGGATGTGGGAGTCTATGCGTCCGACCCGGCCTTCGAGAAGGCCATCCGGGCGCTGGGCCTGATCGCCCAGGGCCAGTACGGCACCGCCGGCGGTCTGGACGCCCACCAGGAGCGTATCAGTCAGGCCCTGTTCCTGATCAACGACGCCCTGGACTCCCCCGCCCCCGGCACCCCGCCCTTCGGCGCGGAAAAGACCGGCGACGTCAAGACGGTGGCCAGCCTGCTGGACAGCACCCGCAAGACCATGTCTCAGGCCAACGAGAAGCATAACCAGTTCATCGGCTTCCTCAGCCAGCGGGTAACCGACATCTCCCAGATCGACCAGACCACGGCGGTAACCCAGATGCTGTCCGACCAGACGGCGCTGCAGGCCAGCTATCAGTCGCTGGCCCAGACCCGCAGCCTGTCGCTGTTGACCTATCTGAAGTAAAATTGGCCGGCCGGCGAATAAGCCGGCCGGCCAATGTCATGCCGGGCGAAGCATCGGGAAAAGAGCCCGCATTACTCGTGCGCGGCGGCTTCCTCGGCCGCGGCGGCGGATTGCAGCGAGCCCAGCACCTTGGTCTCGTGCTCGAGCAGGTGGCGGGTCGACTTCAGCGCCTTGTAGTAATGTCCCTCGGCCACCGCCTCGCCGATCTCGTCCTTGATGGGGGCGGCACTGGGGCAGGCCTCCACGTAGCTGTCGAGATAGTGGCTGAACATGCGCAGGTACTCGCCGCGCTTGGCCGGGAAGATATAGGCGCATTGCAGGGCGAAATAGACCCGCGACGCTGGCGTCACGCTGTCGGAATCCGACAGGATCTCCTTCTGACGCAGGATCGAGCAGTCGTTCAGCACCCGCACCTTGGTGTTGGAACTGGCATTCTCCAGCACGGCGCCGTTGATGATGAGTTTCTCGCCCGGCTTCAGATCGATGATAAGCGGCAACGCAACGCACTCCGTTCATTCAGGGCGGCGACAATGGCACCAAGCGCCATCGCAGACAACCGGCGGCAAGTATGGCTTGACCTCCGGTCGGGACCCTATTGCTAATTTAGGTTACCAGCCGCCCTTTTCCAGCCAGCTTCGCACCATCCATAAACGATCGGCGCCCCAAAAGCCTTCGCCGTCGACACGAAAAAACGGCGAACCGAACACTCCCTTGGCGATGGCCGCCTCGGTCTCGTCCTTCAGCCGGCCCTTCCACTGGGCCGACTGGACGGCGGCGGCCATCTCGTCCGGGTCGATGCCCAGGGGTACGCCGAGCGCGCAGGCCACCTCCAGATTGGAGATATCCATATTCTCGGCGAAATAGGCCAGATAGACGGCGCGGGCATAGCTCTTGGCCAGCCCCCTATCCTTGGATTCCAGCCACCAATAGGCCCGCGAGGGGGCAAGCGCCGGCACCGGAAAGGGATCGGGCAGCCGATAGGGCGCCCCCATCAGCCGGGCCATGCGCTCCCAGTCGTGGCGGGCGTAATCGCCCTTCAGCGGCTGGCTGACCAGCGGCAGGTTGCCCGACGCCTTGAAAGCCGAGCCGATCATGATCGGCTTCCACTCCACCTCGCGGCCGAAGCCGGCCACCACGCCATCCACCTCCAGCGAGGCGAAATAGCCGTAGGGAGAGGCGAAATCGAAATAGAACTCCACCGGTGCGGCCATGATGACCCACTCCTTACCAGGCGAGGCGCGACCCATCGTAATGGATCAGGGCGCCGCTGTCCTCCGCCCTCAGACCGCCCACGACCTTGCGCATACCCGCCACCGCGGTGGCGGCGTCCAGGGTCGCGTCGGGGCCGCCCATATCGGTGCGCACCCAGCCGGGCGACAGCGCCACGGTGAGGATGCCCCTGGGCGCCAGATCGATGGACAGGTTCTTCATCACCATGTTGAGAGCCGCCTTGGCGGCGCGGTAGGCGTAGGAGCCGCCCGAAGTGTTGTCCGACATGGCGCCCATCATGGACGACACCGCCGCGATGATCTTGCGGCCGGCCAGCTGGTCGGCGAAGGCCTCGGCCAGCTTGAGCGGGGCCAGGGCGTTGACCGCCATCACCTTCATGAAGGCGGCGGGATCGACGTCGCCGAAATCCTGCTTCTCGCCGTAGATACCGGCGTTGAGGAGCAGAATGTCGAGCCCCACCCCGGCCAGGGACGCCTTGAGCCGCGCCACCTGGGCCGGATCGGCCACGTCGCAGACATAGACCTCGCCGCCCGCCTCGGACAGGGCGCGACCGGCCATGGGATCGCGTACGGTGCCCAGCACCCGCCAGCCCTCGGCGGCATATTGCCGGGCGAATTCCAATCCCATGCCGCGATTGGCGCCGGTGATCAGGATGGTGGGCATGATGCGGTGCTCCCGTGACGGAGATTCAGGAAATGAGGGCCCGGACGACGTCCGGGCACTCATGGACGAAGAGTCAGGCCTTCAGCGCGGTGACCTCGATCTCCACCTTCATCTGGGGATCGACCAGACCGCAGACGATGGTGGTGTTGGCCGGGCGGACGCCCTTGAAGGCCTTGCCCAGCACCGGGGCGATCTTCTCGAAGAACGCGGCTTCGGTGATGTAGGCCTTGACGCGGACCACGTCCTTCAGGGACGAGCCGGCCTGCTCCAGCGCGGCGGCGATGGTGGCCATGCACTGCTCGGCCTGGGCGACCACGTCCTCGGCGATCTTGCCGTCCTTGAAGCCCGAGGTGCCGGAGACGAACACCCAGGGGTCCTGGCGCACGGCGCGGGAATAGCCGGCCACTTCCTCGAACGAGGAACCGGAAGAGATCAGCTGACGGGTCATGGTACGGGTCCTTGGGCAGAAATTTCGGAAGGAAGCTTCATAGCGTATTTAAGGTCAGCCCGCCAAGATGCGCTCGAGGAACGGCACGCGCCCCTCCCGGTCCTCCACCTCCAGCACCCACAGGTCGGAATCGATGTCGCGCTGGCGGCGGATATAGGCATCGGCAACCCCCTCGGCCACCGGGTCGGGACCGGTGGCGCGCAGCCAGGCCGCCTCGCCCGCCCCGTCCCTGACCTGGGTGAACACCTCGCAGCCGGCGGCGCCTCGGTTGAGCTTGATCAGCACCGCGCCGGCATCCTCGTCGCCCTTGGCTACCACGAAGGCCGGGATGGCCAGCACGCTGCAGCGGCGGATGGCGGCGTGAATCCACAGCTTCGCCTTCAGGCGCGGTTCGCTCACGCGGGTTCCTTTTCCTTATTGGCCTTGTCGCCGGCATTCTCGGCCTGGGCCATGCGGGCGCGGGCGGTCTCCCAGATCACTTCCAGCAGGGCATGGTCGTGGGCGACGAACTTGTGGAAGTCGCGGGCGTCGAGGATCAGCAACTGGCAGCGGCTGATCGCCTTGACCGTGGCGGTGCGGGGGCAGCGCTCGATCAGGGCGATCTCGCCGAAGAAATCGCCGTTCTTGAGGATGAAGGTCCCGGCCTTGCCCTTGACCTCCACCTGGCCGTTGACGATGAAATACATGCACTCGCCGGTATCGCCCTCGCGCATCAGCACTTCGCCCTTGATGGCGCGGGCCAGTTTGAGGAGGCCGGCGATCTCGGCGATCTGGCTGGCCTGAAGGCGCTGGAAGAACGGCACCTTGGCGACCAGATGCCAGGTGGAGACGAAGTTCTGGCGCTTCATCTCCTCGGCGAACCCGGAGGCCAGGATCGAGGCCGGCAGCGCGAACATGCACAGGCCCAGCACCGCCACCACGCTGCCGAACAGCTTGCCCAGCGGCGTGATGGGCACCACGTCGCCGAACCCCACCGTGGAAAGGGTGACGATGGCCCACCACATGGCGGCCGGCACGCTGGCCAGGGCCGGATTGGCGGCGCGCTCGGTGAAATAGATCAGGGTCGAGGCCGAGATGGCCAGGATCAGCATGATGAACAGCGACGCCAGCAGCGGCCGCAACTCGTGCAGCACCACCACGCCGAGGGTTTCCAGGGCGGGGGAGTAGCGCGCCAGCTTGAGGAAGCGCAGGATGCCGAACACCGTCTCGCCGTCGTGGGGCATCAGGGCCGTGGCCTCGCCCACCAGGAACGGCACCACCGCCAGGAAGTCGAAGATACCGTAGGGCGACAGCGCATAACGCGCCATGGCCGCCAGCCCGGCCTCGTCCTCGGCCCGCTGACCCCAGGCAATCACCAGCCGCAGGATATAATCGAGGGACAGAATGACCAGGAACAGCCCGCCGGTCGCCGAGACGGCGCTTTCAAAACCGATCCAGGCACCCGGCACGGTATCGATGATGGCGATGGCGGTGGACAGCACGATGCATACCACCAGAACCGCCCGGTAGACCACGGCGCGCCTGGGTGGGAACGGTACCTCGCCCACCAATCCATAAAGCCACTCGGTCATGGCCCCTCCCCTCGCTCCGCCGCTACTATAGCGACGCCGGGCCGGAGGCGCATCGTCGGAATTGAGATGATTATCGAGATGCCCTCAGGGCTCGGGCAGCGCGAATTCGGCGACGACCGGAGCGTGATAACTTTCCGGCGTGGCGTGAATGGTGGCGGGCGAAACCAGTTCGTCGCCCAGGGTCTCGTTATGAATCTCGGCGCCCAGGTACCAGCCCAGCAGCGGCCGCGACACCAGGATGTGGTCCAGCATCACCGGCCGTCCATGGTGGATCACCGAATAGCGCCGGTTCTCCGGCAGGCTGCGCTCCAGCGGCACCAGCATGCGCATGGCCAGATGGCCGTTGCAGGTATCCTCCTCGTCGCCCCGGATGATGCGCAGGCCGGTTTCGCGTTCGGCGGCGTTGAAGTCGCCGCACACCACCACCAGGGCGTCGGGCTCGGCATCGAAGATCTCCTCCACCAGCAGACGAACCTCCAGGGCCTGCCCCGCCTGCTTGACTCCGGCCAGGAAGAAGCCCTCGGCCCAGCCGCCCACCGACAGCCAGCGGCCGAAGCGTTCCTTCTGGCCCTCCAGCCAGACGGCGCGCGGCGCCCGCAGGTGAACATTGATCACATGCAGCACCCGCCCACCCGGCAGGCCCAGCGCCGCGTGCAGGATGGGGCGGTCCCATTCCACCTTCTGGGCCTCGGCCGGAGCGGGCTCCGAGCGCACCGGCCGATAGGCGCAAGGCGGCACCAGATCGTGCCAGAGCTGACGGTGCGAACGGATCGGCAGGCGCGAGACGATGACCAGATTGTGCTTGTCCGAGGGATGCACGCCGCCGCGATTGAGGCTCGCCGCCCGGTGCCAGTGCTCGTACTCGGTGCCGGCCAGCAGGCGGTCGAGGGCGGAGAACAGGCGCGGCCCGCTCTTGGTGGCCGGATGGGTGTTGACCTCCTGCAGGCACAGCACGTCGGCGCGCAGCCGCAGGAATTGCGGCCGCATCACCGCGATCCGGTCCTCGAAATCGATTCCACCCGCCGGGTGGTCGTCCAGGTTTTCCAGATTGAAGGTGGCGAGTCTCAGTCGGGTCACATCATCCTCCGCTCCCGGAGTCTACATCAAGCCCGATCGCCCGGCGAGAGGCGCACTGGACATCGGGAATGCTTGTGCCGCCTCGGATGTACGGTATAGTAACTATAGGCGGGAACGCAGGGGCAGGGGGCCCGATGACATCGATCGCGTGGAGCGAAGCATTCAGCGTGGGCAATCCGTTGCTGGATTCCGACCACCGCATCCTGATCGACCTGCTGATCCAGCTATATGACGCCATCGATACCGGCCAGAGCCGGGACGTGGTCGGCAGCGTCCTGTCCGCCCTTTCCGAATATGCAGAGCATCATTTTCGCCGCGAGGAAGGTATGATGGCCGCCTGCGGCTATCCCGACCTCGAGGCCCATAAGGCGGAGCACCGCCAGATGGAAACCCGTGTCCGCGACGTCTGCGGCCGCTACCGGGCGGGAGAGCGCGGCGCTTTGGACGAGCAAGTTGTGGAATTGCTCAAGAAGTGGTTGACCCAGCATATCCAGGTTACGGATAAATCATACAGGCCGTGGGTGGAGCGGGTGGTTGATGGCGGAGCAAGACCGCCATCGGTGACAGTATAAGGGAACGGCAGGCAGTCATGACGACCGAGCGCAAGTTGTTTACGGCCGAGATCAAGCGGCTTCAGGCGCGCGGCGAGGCCACGCCCAACGCCTCCAATTCCGAGGTCCTCAAGGCCATCACCGAACTGCGTGCCGACCTCAAGGGTCTGGAGTTCCTGATCCGCGGCGACGCTCCGCCGGTGGCGGCGGTGGCGACCCCGGCCGACGACGTGCTGCCGCAAAAGGCCGCCGAGGTCTCCATGCTGAAGACCGAGCTGCGCGCCCTGGCGGTCTGCATTGAGCACACCAAGGCGGAAATCGCCGCGCTGCGCCCCAAGGACGCCGACGACGACCGCCTGATGGCCGTCACCTTCGAGCTGGACGCCATCGTGTCGTCCACCGAGCGGGCCACCGAGCAGATCCTGGAAGCCGCCGAGAAGATCGAGAGCATCGGTAAGGAAATCCACGCCCATGCCGCCGATTCCTATGTCGGCCGTCTGGTCGAGGACATCAACGACACCGTCAGCAGCATCTTCGAGGCCTGTAATTTCCAGGATATCACCGGCCAGCGCATCACCAAGGTGGTCAAGACCCTCAAATACGTCGAGGCCCGCATCAACGCCATGATCGAGATCTGGGGGCCGGAGAACATCTCCGACGTATCGCCCAAGATCTTCGAGGAGCACAAGGACGACGATTCCAAGCTGCTCAACGGCCCAGCCCTGGAAAACCAGGGAATCTCCCAGGACGAGATCGACAAGCTGTTCGGGTAAATACGGTTTCCACCCGACCAGACCTAAGTATAGAACCAATAAAGGCCTCCACCATCCGGAGGCCTTTTCTTTTGAACCACGTTCACACTTCGTGGCACTTGACCTGCACTCTCCAGGCCCTAAAGTGGGGCCGCGTCAGACGGCCGGACGGCCGCCCTTGGACCTTCGCGTCTGGGGGAGGAAAGTCCGGGCTCCACGGAAACACGGTGCCGGATAACGTCCGGCGGGGGCGACCCCAGGGAAAGTGCCACAGAAAGCAAACCGCCCGCCCCCAGGCTTCGGCCCGGCAGCGGGTAAGGGTGAAAGGGTGCGGTAAGAGCGCACCGCGCGACCGGCAACGGAAGCGGCACGGTAAACCCCACCGGGAGCAAGACCAAATAGGGACGGCACTGTTCCTGGCTTCGGCCGGGGACGAAACGCGTTTCCGCGTCGCCGTCCGGGTCGGTCGCGAGAGGCGTCCGGTAACGGGCGTCCCAGATGAATGGCCGTCACCCGCTTAACCGCGGGGACAGAACCCGGCTTACAGGCCGTCTGACGCTTTTCCCATGAATTCCCAAACCCGTCCCAAGGTCCCATCCGGGCCTTTGAGCCATCTGTTCACGATGCGATCCCGCCGGGGTTTTTCCACCCTTTCGGCGGCGAAATGTGAAAAATTGGTAAATATCAAGGCGCTGCAGGGCGTTCCTCGACTACTTTAGTAAAAACTTCCCAGCATTGTTCCTAATTGGGTTTCTCCCATGCGATTACTATCCGATTCCATTGACTCCCATGTTTTCCCATGTTATCCCATTAGACACCATCCCATCGGGACACACAGGCGTAGTGTGTCGCGGGGATGGGCAAGGGGTTTTCGGGCACAGCAAGCGGAAGGCGGACGAGGGTGGCACTCTTCCTCTCCACATTCGTCAATCGGGTCGACAAGAAGGGGCGGGCTTCGGTGCCGGCGACCTTCCGTGCGGCCCTGGCTGCCCAAAGCTTCGCCGGAATCGTCTGCTACCGCTCGTTCACCAATGCCTGTGTCGAGGGCTGCGGCATGGATTTCATGGAGCGCCTGTCCGACGGCGCCCAGAACTTCGATGCCTTTTCCGCCGAGCAGGAAGACCTGTCGGCCCTGATCTTCGCCGATGCCCGCCAATTGCCCTGGGATCCCGAGGGCCGCATCGTCCTGCCCGAGGACATCATGGCCCATGCCGGCATCACCGAGTCCGTCGCCTTCGTCGGCAAGGGCCAGACCTTCCAGATCTGGCAGCCCGAGGCCTACAAGGCGGTGGAGACCGAAATCCGCGCCCGCGCCCTGCAGTCCCGCCCCACCCTGCCGCTGCGCCCCTCCCCCAAGGTGTCCTCGTGAGTCCCGCCCCCCATATCCCGGTCCTGCTGGCCGAGGTGATCGAGGCGCTGGCGCCCCGCGACGGCGGCGTTTACGTGGACGGCACCTTCGGAGCCGGCGGCTACTCGCGCGCCATCCTGTCCACCTCCGCCTGCCGGGTGTGGGCCATCGACCGCGACCCCACCGCCGTGGCCCGCGGCCGCGCCCTGGAGCAAAGCCAGGACGGCCGTTTCGCCATGATCGAGGGTCGATTTGGCGATATGGATTCGTTGCTGCGTCAGCAAAATGTCAACCAGGTTGACGGCATCGCTCTCGACATCGGCGTGTCGTCCATGCAGATCGATCAGCCGGAGCGCGGCTTCTCGTTCGCCAAGGACGGGCCACTGGACATGCGCATGGAGGCCCAGGGCCCCAGCGCCGCCGACATGGTCAACGACACGCCCGAGGGCGAGCTGGCCAACATCATCTACCGCTACGGCGAGGAGCGGCTGTCGCGCCGCGTCGCCAAGGCCATCGTCGAGGCCCGCCGCGCCAAGCGCTTCGAGCGCACCGGCGAACTGGCCGAGGTGATCCGCCGGGTGGTGCCGCGCTCGGGCGACGGCATCGACCCCGCCACGCGGACCTTCCAGGCGCTGCGCATCGCGGTCAACGACGAGCTGGGCGAGCTGGAGCGCGGTCTGGAAGCCGCCGAGCGCCTGCTGGCTCCCGGCGGGCGTCTGGCCGTGGTGACCTTCCATTCCCTGGAGGACCGGGTGGTCAAGGGCTTCCTGAAGGCCCGCGCCGGCGAGGCGTCGCGCCCGTCGCGCCACGTGCCCCAGGCCCAGGGCACCGGTCCCGCCGCCAGCTTCACCCTGCTGTCGCGCAAGGCCATCGCTCCCGGCCAGGACGAGGCGCGCGCCAATCCCCGCGCCCGCTCGGCCAAGCTGCGCGCCGCCATCCGCACCGAGGCTCCCGCCTGGGAGACCGGCTCATGAGACGCGGACTGACCGGCACCATCCTGTGGACCCTGCTGGCGGTCAGCGTCGGCGTGGTGCTGTTCGTGGTCAAGTACGAGGTCAAGGATCTGGAGGCGCGGCTCGCCGGCCTGAACGCCGAGATTCACCGCAACCAGGAGACCATCCACGTCCTGCGCGCCGAGTGGAGCTATCTCAACGATCCGGTCCGCCTGCGCACCCTGGCCGAGAAGCATCTGGGCATGAAGCCGGTGACGCCCACCCAGGTGGCGACGCTCGACACCCTGCCCAAGGACGGAATTCCGGCCACCGGCGTGGTCTACGCCGCCGTATCGCCGTCCCGGATGTCCCTGCCGGTCCAGGCGCCGGCCACCCAGGCGCCCAAGTCCGCGCCGCACGCCACCCCGGTCAAGCTGGCCGAGGGCCCGGCCAAACCCCGGCCGGTGGACAGCGCCAAACCGCAGCAGCCCGGCAAGCCGCAACCCAACAAGCCCGGCACCGCGACCCTGGCCCAAGGTCCCACGGTCAAACCCCTGGAAGCCCCCTCGGCGAAGGCCGCCACCCCGGCTCCGGCCCCTGCGAAGGGCGGCCGGAGCATCGTGATTCCGTCCCCGGCCCTGGCTCAGACCGAGCCGGGAGGCGTCCAGTGAGCATCTTCGCGCCTCGCCGCCACACCCCCGGCTTCCATGCCGGCGACGACCTTCAGGCCGGCGCCGCGCTTCGTCTGGACGGCGTGCGCATGCAGGCCATCGAGACCGGCCGCTCGCGTCTGGTGGTCACCGCCCTGGTCTTTCTGCTGGCCTTCACCGCCATCGGGGCGCGGATGGTCGATGTCGCCGTCATCGAGCGCAACCCGCCCAAGCAGCATACCCAGCCCCAGGCCCGCACCGACGACCTGCAGATGGACCGGGCCGACATCTCGGACCGTACCGGGGTGCTGCTGGCCTCGTCGCTTCCCACCGTGTCGCTGTTCGCCCGGCCCGAGGACCTGAAGCTCGCCAAGGTGGACATCGAGAACGCCGCCATCCGCCTGGTGACCGTGCTGCCCGAGCTGGACCTGGAGGAGACCATCGAGCGCCTGTCGTCGGGCCGTCAGTTCGTCTACCTCAAGCGCAACCTGACGCCGCGCCAGCAATACGACGTCAATTCCCTGGGCATTCCCGGCCTGCTGTTCGAAAAGGGCGAGCGCCGCATCTATCCGCACGGCCCGCTAGCCTCCCACGCCGTCGGCGTCACCGACGTGGACAACAAGGGCGTGGCCGGCATCGAGAAGCGCTTCGAGAACGCGCTGCGTGAAAGCCGCGAGCCGCTGGCCCTGTCCATCGACATCCGCGTCCAGACCATCGTGCGCAACGAGCTGGCCCGTTCGGTCGAGGAATTCTCGGCGGTGGGCGGTACCGGCATGGTGATGGACGTGCGCACCGGCGAGCTGGTGGCCATGGTCAGCCTGCCCGATTTCGACCCCAACGACCCGCCCGCCCCCACCGACGCGTCCATGTTCAACCGCGCCACCAAGGGCGCCTACGAGATGGGCTCCACCTTCAAGCTGTTCAACACCGCCATGGTGCTGGATCTGGGCAAGGCCAACCTCAATTCCAGCTTCGACGCCACCAAGCCGCTGGTCTTCGCCGGACACACCATCCACGACGACCACGCGCTCAATCGCTGGCTGACCATTCCGGAAATCCTCATCCACTCGTCCAATATCGGCTCGGCCCGCATGGCGCTGGACGCCGGCACCGAGGCGCAGCGCACCTTCATGGCCCGCATCGGCATGCTGCAATCCCCGCCGCTGGAACTGCCCGAGGTGGGCGGCCCCCTGGTCCCCTCCCCCTGGCGCGAGATCAACACCGTCACCATTTCCTTCGGGCACGGCCTGTCGGTGACGCCGCTGCAATTGCTGGCCGGCACCGCCGCCCTGGTCAACGGCGGGGAATACCACGCGCCGACCCTGCTGGCCCGCGCCCCCGGCGACGCGGTGCCCGCCATCCGGGTGGTCAAGCCCAAGACCTCGGAGGCCATGCGCCAGTTGATGCGCATGGTGGTCACCGACGGCACCGGCAAGAAGGCCGACGTTCCCGGCTACGAGGTGGGCGGCAAGACCGGCACCGCCGAGAAGGTCGGCAACGGCGGCTATCGCAAGAAGGCGGTGCTGTCCTCGTTCATCGCCGCCTTCCCCATGGATGCGCCGCGCTACGCGGTGCTGATGATGATCGACGAGCCCCAGGCCACCAAGCAGACCTTCGGCTTCATCACCGCCGGCTGGACCGCGGCGCCCGCCGCCGGCCGGGTGATCGCCCAGATCGCGCCGCTGCTGGGGCTGATGCCCAAGACCTTGCCGATTCCCCCGTCCAACGGAACCAAGGGAATCGCCCACACCGGAGGAGGCCGTGAAGTTGCGGCGGTTGAGTGACATGACGGCGACCGCGCCCTCCCGCGACGTGACCATCACCGGTCTGACCGCCGATTCGCGCGCGGTGGCGCCCGGCTACCTGTTCGCCGCCCTGCCCGGCACCAGGGCCGACGGCCGCGCCTTCATCCCCGCCGCCATCGCCGCCGGCGCCGTGGCCGTGCTGGCCCCCGAGGGCTCGCGCATCGAGCTGCCGCCCGAGGTGGTCCTGGTCACCGATGCCAATCCGCGTCGCCGCTTCGCCCTGATGGCCTCGGCCTTCCACGGCGCCCAGCCCAAGGTGATGGCCGCCGTCACCGGCACCAACGGCAAGACCTCCACCGCCGACTTCTTCCGCCAGATCATGACGCGCCTGGGCCATGCCTCGGCGGCCATCGGCACGCTCGGCATCATCGCGCCGGGCTGGGACAATTCCGGCGGCCTGACCACCCCCGATCCGGCCGGGCTGCATGCCGATCTGGCCCGTCTGGCCGGCATGGGCGTCACCCACGCCTGCATGGAGGCCTCCAGCCACGGCCTCGACCAGCACCGCCTGGACGGCGTCCGGCTGGCCGCCGCCGCCTTCACCAACCTGACGCGCGACCATCTCGACTACCACGCCGACATGGACGCCTATGCCGAGGCCAAGCTGCGGCTGTTCGCCGAAGTGCTGCCCGAAGGCGCCACCGCGGTGATCAACGCCGATTCCGATCTGGCGCCCCGCGTGGTCGAGCTGTGCGCCAAGCGCGACATCAAGGTGCTGGGCTACGGCCGCGCCGCCACTCATTTGCGCCTGATCGCCGTGCGGCCCACCGCCCGCGGTCAGGACCTGAAGCTGGAGATCATGGGCAAGGCCGCCACCATCCATCTGCCGCTGGCCGGCCGTTTCCAGGCCGACAACGCCCTGGCCGCCTTAGGCCTCGCCCTGGCCTCTGGCGCCGATTCCGATGCCGCCCTCGCCGCCCTCGAGCATCTGGTGGGCGTGCCCGGCCGCCTGCAGAAGGTGGCCGAACGCGCCAACGGCGCCCCGGTCTATGTGGATTACGCCCACACCCCCGATGCGCTGGAAACCGTGCTGAAGGCGCTGCGCCCCCACGCCGCCCGCCGTCTGGTCGCCGTGTTCGGCTGCGGCGGCGACCGCGACCCCGGCAAGCGTCCGCTGATGGGCACCATCGGCTGCCGTCTGGCCGACGCCATGATCGTCACCGACGACAATCCCCGCTCCGAGGACCCCGCCGCAATCCGTGCCGCCGTGCGTGGCGTCTGCCCGGCCGGCATCGAGATCGGCGACCGCCGCGAGGCCATCCGCGCCGCCGTCGCCGGCCTGCAGAAGGGTGATGTGCTGGTGGTCGCCGGCAAGGGCCACGAGCGCGGCCAGATCGTCGGCGCGGCCGTCCTGCCCTTCGACGATGCCGAGGAAGCCCAGGACGCGGTCCGCCTCGCCGACGCCCCTCCTTCCATCGAAGGGAGCGCGTCATGATCCGCCCGCTGTGGACCTCGGCCGAAGTCGCCGCCGCCGTGGCGGGCACCCCCTCCGGCCCCGCCTGGGAAGCCAACGGCGTGTCCATCGACAGCCGCAGCATCGAGTCCGGCGATCTGTTCATCGCGCTCGAAGGCCCCAACCACGACGGCCACGACCACGTGGCCTCGGCCCTGGCCAATGGCGCCGCCGCCGCCATCGTCCACAGGCTGCCCGAGGGCACCAACGAGGACGCCCCCCTGCTGCTGGTCAAGGACACCATGGCCGCGCTGCAGGACTTAGGGACCGCCTCGCGCGCCCGCAGCCACGCCCATATCGTCGCGGTGACCGGCAGCGTCGGCAAGACCGGCACCAAGGAGATGCTGGCCCTGGCGCTGTCCGACCAGGGCACCACCCATTGCAGCGTCGGCAGCTTCAACAATCACTGGGGCGTGCCGCTGTCGCTGGCCCGCATGCCCACCGCCGTGCAATACGCCATCTTCGAGATCGGCATGAACCATCCGGGCGAGATCACCCCGCTGGTCCGCATGGTGCGCCCGCACGTGGCGGCGATCACCACGGTCGAGGCGGTGCATATGGAGTTCTTCGGCTCCACCGCCGAGATCGCCGCCGCCAAGGCCGAGATTTTTGACGGGATCGAGGCCGGCGGCATCGCCGTGCTGCCCCGCGACAACGCCCATTTCGCCTTCCTGGCCGAGAGAGCCGCCAAGGCCGGCATCAAGGATGTCCGCACCTTCGGCAACCACATCGAGGCCACCGCCCGCCTGCTGGATTGCGCCGTCGATCCCCAGTCCACGGCGGTGTTCGCCCTGGTGGCCGACCAGCCGCTGTCCTATCGGGTCGGCGTCGCCGGGCGGCAATGGGCCATGAATTCCCTGGCCGTGCTGCTGGCGGTCGAGGCGCTGGGCGCCGACATCAATCTGGGCGCCATGGCCCTGGCCGCCATGGCGGCGCCCAAGGGGCGCGGCCAGCGCCGCCGGGTCGAGATGGCGGGCGGCAGCTTCGAGCTGATCGACGAAAGCTACAACGCCTCGCCGGTCTCCATGAAGGCGGCCATCGCCACCCTGGCCTCGGTGCGGCCCGCCAAGGGCGGCCGGCGCATCGCCGTGCTGGGCGACATGCTGGAACTGGGTCCCCAGGGTCCCGCCCTGCATGCCTCCATCGCGCAGGCGGCGGAAAGCTGGAACATCGATCTGGTGTTCACCGCCGGGACACTGACCAGCCACCTGCATCAGGCCCTGGCCGAGGGACGCCGGGGCGGCCATGCCGCCGACGCGGATTCCGTCGCGCCGCTGGTCAAGGCGGCCCTGCGGCCCGGCGACGTGGTGATGGTCAAGGGTTCGGCGGGCAGCCGGATGGGACGTGTGGTCAACGCTTTGGCCGAAGGGGGCCGCTGAATGCTGTACAATTTCCTCTACCCCCTGGCCGATCAGGTTCCGCTGTTCAACCTGTTCAAATACCTGACCTTCCGGACGGGCGGCGCGGTGCTGACCGCGCTGATCGTCGCCTTCTTGGTCGGCCCCCGGATCATCGCCTGGCTGCGCCAGTGGCAGAAGCAGGGCCAGCCCATCCGCGCCGACGGTCCGGAATCCCACCTGCTGACCAAGAAGGGCACGCCCACCATGGGCGGCTTCATGATCCTGCTGGCCCTGTCCATCTCGACCCTGCTGTGGGCCGACCTGCGCAACCACTATGTCTGGATCGTGCTGCTGGTCACCCTGGGCTACGGCCTGATCGGCTTTTGGGACGATTACCTGAAGGTCTCCAAGAAGAACCCCAAGGGCGTGCCGGGCAAGGTCAAGCTGGTGGCCGAGATCGCCATCGGCCTGGGCGCCGCAGTCTGGGTCATGAGCCTGCAGCGCGAGCCCCTGGCCGGCGCCCTGGCGGTGCCGTTCTTCAAGACCGTGCTGCTCCAGCTCTCGTGGTTCTACCTGCCCTTCGCGGTGTTCATCATCGTCGGCGCCGGCAATGCGGTGAACCTGACCGACGGCCTGGACGGGCTGGCCATCGTGCCGGTGATGATCGCCTCCGGCGTGTTCGCCATCATCTCCTATCTGGTCGGCCACGCCGTCTTCGCCAACTACCTGCAGATTCACTACGTCTCGGGCTCGGGCGAACTGGCGGTGTTCTGCGGCGCCCTGGTGGGCGCCGGCCTCGGCTTCCTGTGGTTCAACGCGCCCCCGGCCATGGTGTTCATGGGCGACACCGGCAGTCTGGCGCTAGGCGGCGCGCTGGGCGCCATCAGCGTGGTCACCAAGCACGAGTTGGTGCTGGGCATCGTCGGCGGCCTGTTCGTTCTGGAAACCGTCTCGGTCATCGTCCAGGTGGCGTCGTTCAAGCTGACCGGCAAACGGGTGTTCCGCATGGCGCCGCTGCACCATCACTTCGAGAAGAAGGGCTGGGCCGAACCCACCGTGGTCATCCGTTTCTGGATCATCGCCACCATCCTGGCCCTGGCCGGGCTGGCCACCCTGAAGCTGCGTTGAGGTAAACCGGTCATGATCCCCGTCCCCTTCCTCAAAGGTAAGCGCGTTCTGGTGATGGGCCTGGGCAAGTCCGGGACCGCCACGGCGCGCGCCCTGCTGGCGGCCGGCGCCGGCGTGATGGCCTGGGACGACAGCGAGGCCGGCCGCAAGGCCGCCGCCGAGGCCGGCATCCCCATCCGCGATCCCGCGCAGATTCCCCTGGAGAAGGCCGATCTGGTGGTGTGGAGCCCCGGCATTCCCCACACCCATCCCCAGCCCCATCCGGTGGCGGAACGGGTCCGCGCGGCCGGCGTGCCGCTGGTCTGCGACGTGGAACTGCTGGCCCTGGCCAAGGCTGGCAGCCGCATACTGGCCGTCACCGGCACCAACGGCAAGTCGACCACCACCACCCTGCTGGCCCATGTGCTGGCCGAGGCCGGCATCGCCGCCGCCGCCGGGGGCAATCTCGGCACGCCCGCCCTGGACCTGCCCGAACTGCCGGGCGACGGACGCTATGTGCTGGAACTGTCCTCCTATCAGCTGGAACTGACCAACAGCCTGAAGCTGGGCGTCGCCATCCTGCTCAACGTCACTCCCGACCATCTGGGCCGCCACGGCGGCATGACCGGCTACATCGCCGCCAAGCGCCGGGTATTCGACTACCTGACCCCCGGCGGCGCCGCGGTGATCAGCGTCGATGACGGCCCCTGCCGGTCCATTGTCGCCGAACTGTCGCGCATGGGCGTCCGGGTGGTGAAGGTTTCCGTGGAATCCGTGCTGTCCGAGGGCGTTTCCGCCCCCGAAGGCGTGCTGCTGGACAACGCCAAGCCCATTTGCGACCTCAAGGAGATCGCCAATCTGCCCGGCCGCCACAACTGGCAGAACGCCTGCGCCGTCTACGCCGCCGCGCGGGCCGAAGGTCTCGCCCCCAAGGTGATCGCCGCAGCGCTCGCCACCTATCCCGGCCTCGGGCATCGCCAGGAGCTGGTGGGCAGCGATCACGGCATCGACTGGATCAACGATTCCAAGGCCACCAACGCCGACGCGGTGGAAAAGGCCCTGGTCTGCTACGACCACGTCTACTGGATTGCCGGCGGTCAGGCCAAGGAAGGCGGCATCGCCTCGCTGGAGAAGCATTTCGGCCGAGTCCAGCATGCCTTCCTGATCGGCGAGGCCAGCGAAGCCTTCGCCGCCACCCTGGAGGGCAAGGTGCGCTATACCCGCTGCGCCACCCTGGACAAGGCGGTGGCCGCCGCCCGCAATCTGGCGGTGTCCGACGCCATCCCCGGCGCCGTGGTGCTGCTGTCGCCGGCCTGCGCGTCCTGGGACCAGTTCAAGTCGTTCGAGGATCGCGGCGACACCTTCCGCGCGCTGGTCCAGGCCTTCAGCGACGGAGGGGCGGTATGAGCGTCACCTTCGGGCGCACCGATACCTCCGTCCTGGGCCGCTGGTGGTGGACCGTCGACCGCTGGACCATCGCGGCGCTGTTCCTGTTGGTGGCCGTCGGCGCCATCCTGACCATGGCGGCCAGCCCGGCGGTGGCCGAGCGCATCGGGGCGCAGAGCTTCCACTTCGTGCGCCGCCAGTTCGTTTTCCTGGCCCCGTCCATCGCCATCATGCTGGCCGTCTCTCTGCTCAGCCCGAAGCAGGTGCGGCGCATGGCGGTGATCGGCCTGTTGGGCTCCATCGCCCTGCTGGTCCTGGTCCCGGTGCTGGGCGGCGAGATCAAGGGCGCCAAGCGCTGGCTGAATCTGGCCGGCATCTCCATCCAGCCCTCCGAATTCGTCAAGCCCATGTTCGCGGTGGTCTCGGCCTGGATGTTCGCCTCGGCCCGCCTGGACCCCGCCTTCCCCGGCCGGGTGATCGCCACCGCCCTTTTCGGCGTGGTCGCCCTCCTGCTGCTGATCCAGCCGGACGTGGGCCAGACCGCCATTCTGACCGCCATCTGGGGCACCCAGTTCTTCCTGGCCGGGCTGCCGCTGATCCTGGTGGTCGGCCTGGGATTGGCGGCGCCCATCGGCATCGTCGGCGCCTATTACGTCTTCCCCCACGTCCAGGCGCGCTTCGACAAGTTCCTCGATCCCTCGGGCAGCGGCGCCTATCAGGTGACCACCGCGCTCAACGCCTTCAAGAACGGCGGGCTGTTCGGTCGCGGCCCCGGCGAGGGCCGGGTCAAGCTGGTGCTGCCCGACGCCCATACCGACTTCATCCTGGCGGTGGGCGGCGAGGAATTCGGCGTGGTGCTGTGCCTGTTCGTGGTCATGCTGTTCGCCTTCATCGTGCTGCGCGGCTTCTCGCGCATCCACAAGGAGGACAACCTGTTCGTCGTCCTGGCCACCGCCGGACTGCTGGTGCAGTTCGGGCTGCAGGCCATCGTCAACATGGCGTCCACGCTGCGCATGATGCCGGCCAAGGGCATGACGCTGCCGTTCATCTCCTATGGCGGTTCCTCCATGGTCGCCCTGGCTCTCGGCATGGGCATGGTGCTGGCGCTGACCCGCACCCGCTACGGCAGGGAGGGCATGGAGGCATGAGCACCAAGCCCCTGATCGCTCTCGCTGCCGGCGGCACCGGCGGCCACGTCTTCCCCGCCGAGGCCCTGGCCTCGGTACTGCTGGCGCGCGGCTACCGCCTGGCGCTGATCACCGACAAGCGCGGCGCCGCCTACGGCGGCACGCTGGGCAAGCTGGAGACCTTCCGCATCTCGGCCGGCGGCATCGCCGGGCGCGGCAAGCTTTCTGCCCTGCGCTCCGCGTTGGAACTGGGCCTGGGAATCATCCAGGCCCGATCCATCTTGAAGCGCATCCGCCCGGCGGCGGTGATCGGCTTCGGCGGCTATGCCTCGGTGCCGGGCATGGCGGCGGCCTCGCTGGCCGGCATTCCCACCGCCATTCACGAGCAGAACGCCGTGCTGGGCCGCGCCAACCGCCTGCTGGCCGGCCGGGTGCGGCGCATCGCCACCTCGTTCGCCGAGGTCAGCCACGTGGAGGCCAGACTGGTCCCCAAGCTGGTCCATACCGGCATGCCGGTGCGCGCCGGCATCCTGGCCAGCCGAGAGACGCCCTATCCCGAGATCGGCGCCGAGGGTCCCATCGACCTGCTGGTGCTGGGCGGCAGCCAGGGCGCCCGCATCCTGTCCGAGGTGATCCCGGCGGCGCTGGCCCGCCTGCCCGAGACCCTGCGCGCCCGCATCCGCATCGCCCAGCAATGCCGCCCCGAGGATCTGGACGGCGTGCGCCGGGCCTATGCCGGCACCGGCATCGACGCCACCCTGGAAAGCTTCTTCGCCGACGTGCCCGAGCGTCTGGCCGCCGCCCATCTGGTCATCGCGCGGGCCGGCGCCTCCACCGTGGCCGAGCTGACCACGCTGGGCCGCCCGGCCATCCTGGTGCCCTATCCCTTCGCCATCGACGACCACCAGACCGCCAACGCCCACGCCGCCGAGGATTGCGGCGGCGCCTGGCTGATGCAGCAGGACTCGTTCACGCCCGAGACCCTGGCCGCCCGTCTGGACTCCCTGTTCACCCAGCCCGAAGCCCTGGTGCGGACCGCCGCCTGCGCCCGCAACGCCGGCCGCCCCGACGCGGCCGAAGCGCTGGCCGACCTTGTGGTCGGGCTGATCCCCCAGATGAGTGGAGCCTGACCCCATGCGCACCATGTCGCTGAACATCGGCACCATCCACTTCGTCGGCATCGGCGGCATCGGCATGTCCGGCATCGCCGAGATCCTTCACAACCTGGGCTATTCGGTCCAGGGCACCGACATCGCCGACAATTACAACGTCGAGCGCCTGCGCAAGATGGGCATCCGCGTCCATATCGGCCACGCGGCGGAAGCGCTGGGCGATGCCCGCGTGGTGGTGGTGTCGTCGGCGGTCAAGGCCGACAACCCCGAGGTCCAGGCGGCCCGCGCCAAGCTGGTCCCCGTGGTGCGCCGCGCCGAGATGCTGGCCGAGCTGATGCGCCTGAAATCCGCCATCGCCATCGGCGGCACCCATGGCAAGACCACCACCACCTCGCTGATCGCCGCACTTCTCGACACCGCGCGGCTGGACCCCACGGTGATCAACGGCGGCATCATCAACGCCTACGGCACCAATGCCCGCCTGGGCGCCAGCGAATGGATGGTGGTCGAGGCCGACGAATCCGACGGCTCGTTCATCAAGCTGCCGTCCACCGCCGTGGTGGTGACCAACATCGACCCCGAGCACATGGACCATTACGGCACGGTGGAGAAGCTGCACGAGGCGTTCCGCACCTTCGTCGAGAACATCCCGTTCTACGGCTTCGCCGCCATGTGCATCGACCACCCCGAGGTCCAGGCCCTGGTGGCCCGCATCCCCGACCGCAAGCTGGTGACCTACGGCTTCAACCACCAGGCCCTGGTGCGGGTCGACAGGCTGACCATGGACATCAAGGGCGCCCGCTACGACGTGGTCATCACCGACCGCGTCACCGGCGCCACCCGGACCATCGCCGACATCTTTCTCCCCATGTACGGCGAGCACAACGTGCTGAACTCCCTGGCGGCCATCGCGGTCGCCAACGAGCTGGGCCTGCCCAACGACGTGGTGAAGAAGGCGCTTTCGGAATTCAAGGGCGTGAAGCGCCGCTTCACCCGCACCGGCGAGGCCAAGGGCGTCACCGTCATCGACGATTACGGCCATCACCCGGTGGAGATCGCCGCCGTGCTGAAGGCCGCCCGCTCCGCCTGCCGGGGCAACGTCATCGCCGTGGTGCAGCCCCATCGCTATACCCGCCTGTCCAGCCTGTTCCCCGAGTTCTGCACCTGCTTCAACGACGCCGACATGGTGGTGGTCGCCGACGTCTACGCGGCGGGCGAGAAGCCCATGGAAGGCTTCGACAAGGCCTCGCTGGTCAAGGGACTGCAGGAACACGGCCACCGCCGGGTGATGGCGCTGGCCGAACCCAAGGCCCTGGCGCCACTGGTCAATTCCCTGGCCGGCCCCGGCGACATGGTGGTCTGCCTGGGTGCCGGCAACATCACCGCCTGGGCCCATGCCCTGCCCGCCGAACTGGCCGCTCTGCCCGATCCTTCGCCGGGAGGCGCCGAATGATGACGGCGCGCAAGCTCCATGACTGGCGCGACGCCCTGCCCCCGGTGCGGGGACGGATGAGCTTCGACGCGCCCATGGCGCCCTTCACCTGGTTCCGGGTGGGCGGCAATGCCGAAGCGCTGTTCCGCCCCGCCGACCTGGACGACCTGATCGCCGTGCTGGAGGTCCTGCCCGAGGACGTGCCGGTCACCGTGGTGGGCGTCGGCTCCAACCTGCTGGTCCGGGATGGCGGCGTGCCGGGCATAGTGATCCGTCTGGTCGGTCCCTTCGCCACCATCGATGTCAGCGGCGACATCATCACCGCCGGCGCGGGCGCTCTCGACCTCACCGTGGCCCGTACCGCAGAGGAAGCCGGTCTGGCCGGGCTGGAATTCCTGTCGGGCGTGCCGGGCACCATCGGCGGCGCGCTGCGCATGAACGCCGGCGCCTTCGGGGCCGAGATGAAGGACGTCACCGTCTCGGCCCAGGCCCTGGACCGGGCGGGTAACCTGCAGATTCTCGGACCCGACGAGCTGGGCTTCTCCTATCGCCGCAGCACGGTGCCAGAGGGCTGGATCTTCCTGTCGGGCTCGCTGAAGGGCCGCCCCGGCAAGCCGGCCGATATCGGCGCGCGCATGGCCGAGATCGCCAAAGCGCGGGAAGACGCCCAGCCGGTCAAGGTGCGCACCGGCGGTTCCACCTTCGCCAACCCCGAGGGCATGAGCGCCTGGAAGCTGATCGACGCGGCGGGCTGCCGCGGGCTGGTCAGGGGCGGCGCCCAGGTGTCGGAAAAGCACTGCAACTTCCTCCTGAACACCGGCGACGCCACCGCCGCCGACATCGAGGATCTGGGCGAGGAGGTCCGCCGCCGGGTGTTGGAGACCAGCGGCGTGGACCTGCATTGGGAAATCCGCCGTATCGGCGTCAGGAGCGACAAGTCATGAGCAAGGCCAAGCGCGTCACCGTCCTGATGGGAGGAGCCTCGGCCGAGCGCGACGTGTCCTTGCGTTCGGGGGCCGCCGCCGCCAAGGCGCTGGAGCAGGCAGGATTCGAGGTCGCTCTGGTGGATTGCGGCCGCGATCCGGCCGAACTGGTGCGCGCCATCACCGAGACCAAGCCCGACGTGGTGTTCAACGCGCTCCACGGCCGCTTCGGCGAGGATGGCTGCGTCCAGGGCGTGCTGAACCTCCTGGGCGTGCCCTACACCCATTCCGGCCTGCTGGCCTCGGCGGCGGCCATGGACAAGGCCTTCGCCCGCGCCCTGTTCGCCAGTGCGGGCATTCCGGTGGCCGAGGGCCGCGTGATCACCCGCGCCGAAAGCACCGGTCCCGATCCCCTGCCCCGCCCCTTCGTGGTCAAGCCCCTCAACGAAGGGTCGTCGGTCGGCGTGTTCATCGTGCGCGAGAACCAGCCCTCGCCGCTGACCGGCTGGCCGTTCGACGCGGACGAGGTGCTGGTGGAAAGCTTCATCCCCGGGCGCGAGCTGACCGTGGCGGTGATGGGCGATCGGGCCCTCGGCGTTCTCGAGATCACCTCGGAGCACGGCTTCTACGATTACGAGGCCAAGTACGCGCCGGGCGGCTCGCGGCACATCATGCCCGCTCCCATCGCCCCCGCCGATTACGCCGAGGCCTGCCGGCTGGCCGTCGCCGCCCACAAGGCGCTGGGCTGCCGGGGCGTCAGCCGCGCCGATCTGCGTTACGACGACACCACTCTGGGTGCCGCGCCCCGGCTGGTCATGCTGGAGGTCAACACCCAGCCCGGCATGACCGCCACTTCGCTGGTGCCCGAGATGGCCGCCTATCAGGGAATCACCTTCCCCGAGCTGGTGCGGTGGATGGTGGAGGAGGCGCGATGCGACTGAACCCCTCCGATATCGTCATCACCGCCGACGACCGTCCCGGCGTCCACCGGGCGCCGCGCCAGATTTCGGCCAAGCGCCAGACGGCGACGGCCGCCGCGACGGCTGCCCCGGCTCGGCCCAAGGCCAAGCGCCGCCTGCCGCGCCTGCGCCTCGACATGACCCCGCTGCAGAAGCTGGCCGGTGCCGGCCTGCTGGTCACCGCCGTCATGGTGAGCGGGCTGGCCCTGTGGCATTCGGGCAAGCCGCAGCGTCTGGTGCGCGATACCGGCATGGCGTTCCTGAATTCCACCGCCGAGGCCGGCTTCCAGGTGGCCGACATCACCGTTTCGGGCCGCCGCCGCACCCCGGCCGAACAGTTGGTCTCGGCGCTCGGCGCCCGTTACGGCGATCCCATCCTGGGCGTCGACATCGCCGCCGCCAGGGCGCGGGTCGAGGCGCTGCCCAGCGTGCGCGCCGCCGCCATCGAGCGTCGCCTGCCCGGCGCCCTGCACCTGTCCATCGTCGAGCGCCAGCCGGTGGCCCTGTGGCAGACCGACAGCAGCTTCGTGCTGGTGGACCGCGACGGCCACAACATCCCCGGCGCCATCGAGGGCTTCGAGGACCTGCCCCTGGTGGTCGGCGACGGCGCGCCGGCTCGCACCGACGAGCTGTTCGCCCTGCTGGCCACCGAGCCCGAACTGGCCGCCCGGGTCAAGGCGGCCGTCCGGGTGGGCAACCGCCGCTGGAACATCAAGCTGGACGACGTGGAGAAGGGCCTGGAGGCCCGCCTGCCCGAACTGGACACCGAAGCCGCGTGGCACCGTCTGGCCGAGTTGGAGAAGACCCGCGCCCTGTCGGGCAAGCAGATCACCATGATCGACCTGCGCGTTCCCGACCGCATGGTGCTGAAGAGCTCGCGCGAGCCGACGGCGGTCAACACCGCCTCCATCGCGCCGCCCACCGCCATGGCAAGGGAGCGCTGAGCATGGCGGCAAGGAATGGCCTCGTCGCGGCGCTGGACGTGGGCACCACCAAGGTGTGCTGCTTCATCGCCAAGATTCAGGATGACGGCTCGCCCCGCATGGTGGGCATCGGCCATCAGGTGGCGCGTGGCATGCGCAACGGCGCCGTGGTGGACATGGAGGAGCTGGAAACCTCGATCCGCGCCGCCGTCGAGGCCGCCGAGGAAATGGCCAACGATCAGGTCCGCGCCGTCGCCATCAACATCTCGGGCGGCCATCCCGGCTCGGCCAACGTCAAGGTCGAGGTGGCCATGAACGGCCACGCCGTCAACGAGACCGATATCCGCCGCATGCTCGAGCACGGCCGCGCCCATCACGAAAGCCCCGACCGCGAACTGATCCATGCCATTCCGGTGGACTACACCATCGACGGCAACGAAGGCATCAGGGACCCGCGCGGCATGTTCGGCGACCGCTTAGGGGTGGCCATCCACGTCATCGCCGCCGGTATCGGCCCGGTGCGCAACCTGTCCACCGTGGTCAACCGCTGCCACCTCGACATCGAGGCCCGCGTGGTCAGCCCCTACGCCTCGGGCCTGGCCTGCCTGGTGGAGGACGAAAAGGAACTGGGCGTCACCTGCATCGACATGGGCGGCGGCACCACCTCCATCGCCGTGTTCCTGGGCGGCCAGCTCGTTCATACCGACGTCATCGCGGTGGGTGGCGCCCACGTCACCAGCGACATCGCCCGCGGCCTGTCCACCCCGGTGGTGCATGCCGAGCGGCTGAAGACCCTGTACGGCTCGGTGATTCCCTCGGCCTCGGACGACCGCGAAATCCTGAAGGTGCCCCTGGTCGGCGAGGACGAGGACGGCGCCTCCAATCAGGTGCCGCGCTCCATGCTGATCCAGATCATCCAGCCCCGGCTGGAGGAGACCTTCGAACTGGTGCGCTCGCATCTGGAGCAGGGCGGCTTCGACAAGCTGGCCGGGCGCCGCGTGGTGCTGACCGGCGGCGCCAGCCAGATGCAGGGCGCCCGCGATCTGGCCGGCATGGTGCTGGACAAGCAGGTGCGGCTCGGCAAGCCCATGGGGCTGCACGGCCTGCCCGAGGCCACCGGCGGCCCCGCCTTTTCAACCTGTGCCGGATTGATCCGCTACGCCCTGGTCCATGCGCCCGCGCCGTCGCGCGGAAAAAGGGCCGGGACGCGCGGCGAGGGTGCGTCGGGCTGGGGCCGCGTCGGCTCCTGGCTCAAGCGGAATTTCTGAGTTTTAGCGGATTTTACGAGTTCAACGGGCCGGCAACGAATCGGCCACACAGCGCGGAGGACCTGGACATGCTGACTTTCCTTCCCGGAGCTCACCAAGAGCTCAAGCCTCGAATCACCGTGGTGGGCGTGGGTGGTGCCGGCGGCAACGCCGTCAACAACATGATTCTGTCGCGGCTTGAAGGCGTCGAGTTCATCGTCGCCAACACCGATTCCCAGTCGCTCGGCCAAAGCCGCACCGAACGGCGCATCCAGCTGGGCAATCAGGTGACGCAGGGGTTGGGCGCCGGTTCGCGTCCCGACATCGGCCGCGCCGCCGCCGAGGAAAGCCTCGAGGAAATCCTCGGCCAGATCGGCGGGGCCAACATGGTGTTCATCACCGCCGGCATGGGCGGCGGCACCGGCTCGGGCGCCGCTCCGGTCATCGCGCGGGCCGCGCGTGAGCAGGGCATCCTGACGGTCGGCGTGGTGACCAAGCCCTTCCACTTCGAAGGCGCGCACCGCATGCGCACAGCAGAGGGCGCCATCGAGGAACTGCAGCAGTTCGTCGACACCCTGATCATCATCCCGAACCAGAACCTGTTCCGCGTCGCCACCGAGCGCACCACCTTCGCCGATGCCTTCAAGATGGCCGACGACGTGCTGTATTCCGGCGTGCGCGGCGTTACCGACCTGATGATCATGCCCGGCCTGATCAACCTGGACTTCGCCGACATCCGCACCGTGATGAGCGAGATGGGCAAGGCCATGATGGGCACCGGCGAGGCCGAGGGCGACAAGCGCGCCATCGACGCCGCCGAGGCCGCCATCTCCAACCCGCTGCTCGACGACACCTCCATGAAGGGGGCGCGCGGCGTGCTGATCAACATCACCGGCGGCATGGACATGACCCTGTTCGAGGTCGACGAGGCCGCCAACCGCATCCGCGACGAGGTCGATCCCGACGCCAACATCATCTTCGGCTCGACCTTCGACGAGAAGCTGAACGGCAAGATGCGGGTCTCGGTGGTCGCCACCGGCATCGCCTCGGAAGCCGCCGCCCAAGCAAAGCCCACCGTCATTTCGCTGGTCACTCCCGCCGCCCCGGCTCCCCGTCCCGAAGTGGCGCGTCCCGCCGCCGCCCAGGCCCAGGCGCCGTTCTTCCGGCCGCAGGCCCAGCCGGCCGCCGCCCAGTCCGCCGCAGCCATGTCGGCTCCGGTCATGTCGGCTCCGGCCATGTCGGCTCCGGCCATGTCGGCGCCGGCCGCCACCGCCCATGCGCATCAGCCGGCTCACCGTCCCGCGGTGGCCGCCCAGCTCCAGCCCGAACTGGATATCGGGCGTCCCGAGCAGATGATGAGGGCCGAGCCCATGGTGCGCGGCGAAGCCCGCCACGAGCCCGAACTGCGGCTCGAGTCGGACATGCGGGCCGAGCAGCCCGAGATGGAGGCCCGCCACGAGCCGGTCCTCGGCCGTCCGCAGCCCGAGATGAAGGACCTGCACAAGGCGCTGTCCGAGATCAGCGAAGCCGCCTCCGCCCCGACCCTGGCGCCGCAGCCGCCCCAGGAGACCCGGCGCATGGGCGGTCTGCTCGACCGTCTGGTCAACCGTCACCGCGCCCCGGCCCAGCCGGCGCCCCAGCCCCAGCCGCAGCCCCAGCCGCGCATGGAGGCCCGGCGCGAGCCCACCGCCAGCCGGGCGGGCGAGGACCTGGACATTCCGGCCTTCCTGCGCCGCCAGGCCAACTGACCTACTGATCGCGGAAGAGGGGCTTCCCCCTTTTCCGCCCGCGCTGTAAGACTTGGGCCCGACCGGTTCACCGGACGGGCCCTCTTTTTTGTTTCACGCCAAACGGCTCAAGGCCGCCAGCGATTGTTTCACGATCCTGGAGTGAGTGTAACATTTGGCAATAATGATTGATTTGAGCCCTGGACTCCGTGCTGCTACACCTTTCACCATCAAGATGAAGGATCGCCAAACGCCATACGACACAAGCGGCGCGGCGAGCCAGGAGACAGGGGATTTAGCGTGAGTCAGATCGTCACCAATCTGCGTCCCGAAGCCAAGCCCTCCTCCGAATCCATGCGTCAGCGGACCTTGAAGAGCGCCATCGGCTGCACCGGCATCGGCCTGCATTCCGGCGCCAAGGTGACCATGGTCCTGCATCCCGCCGAGGCCGGCACCGGCATCCGCTTCCGCCGCGTCGACATCGCCGGCGGCGGCGCCATCGTCCCGGCCCTGTGGTCGTCGGTGGGCGACACCCGCATGAACACCTGCCTGAAGAACGAGGCCGGCGTGGTGGTCGGCACCGTCGAACACCTGATGAGCGCCCTGGCCGGCATGCAGATCGACAATTGCCTGATCGAGATCAACGGCCCGGAAGTGCCGGTGATGGACGGTTCGGCCGCCCCCTTCCTGTTCCTCATCGAATGCGCCGGCGTGGTCGAGCAGAACGCTCCCCGTCAGGCCATCAGGATCCTCAAGCGCGTGACGATCAAGGACGGCGAGCGCGTCGCCTCGCTGACCCCGTCCTCGGGCTTCTCGGTGCGCTTCGAGATCGATTTCGGCGCCTCGGCCATCTCGCGCCAGGAATTCTTCGTCAACCTGTCGCGCGGCACCTTCAAGGCGGAAATCTCCCGCGCGCGGACCTTCGGGTTCGAGCAGGAAGTGGCCATGCTGCGCTCCCACGGTCTGGCCCGCGGCGGTTCGCTGGACAACGCGGTGGTGATCGACAGCACCGGCACCAAGGTGCTCAATGACGACGGCCTGCGCTATCAGGATGAATTCGTCCGTCACAAGGTGCTGGACGCGGTGGGCGACCTCTATCTGGCCGGCGCCCCCCTGCTGGGCCATTATCACGGCGTGCGCGCCGGTCATGCCGTCACCAATCAGTTGCTGCGCGCCCTGTTCGCCGACAGCAGCGCCTGGGAACTGACCTCCATCGCCCCCGGCTCGGCCGCCGCGCCGTTCGCCGCCGCGCCGCTGGCCCTCGCCGCCAACGGCTGAAGAGTTTACGACCCCCAATGGCCCTCTCCGCTTCGTGGTGGAGAGGGTTTTTTTGCGGCTGGAAGCTGCTATAGTGCGGGCCGTTCCTGTCCTGTCCACGCAAAGAGCCTCCATGCGCCATCGCTCAGCCACCTCCCGTTTCCTGCCGGCCCTCGCCCTGTCGGCGGCCCTGGCCACCGGATTGGGGGCATGCAGCGAGAAGAAGCCCGAATATGTCGAGCGCCCGGTGGAGGAGCTCTACAACGAGGCCATGGATCTGGTCGACGCCAACGAATACTACAAGGCCGCCCAACTGTTCGACGAGGTGGACCGCCAGCATCCCTATTCGGTGTGGGCGACCAAGGCGCAGTTGATGAGCGCCTATGCGCTGTACGAACGCAACAAGTACGACGACGCCATCGTCGCCCTGGACCGCTTCATCCAGTTGCATCCGGGCAACAAGAGCATCGCCTACGGCTACTACCTCAAGGGCCTGTGCTATTACGAGCAGATCGCCGATGTGGGCCGCGACCAGAAGCTCACCGAGCAGGCGCTGAAGATCCTGCAGGAAGTGGTCGACCGCTTCCCCACCACGCCCTATGCCCGCGACGCCATGCTGAAGATCGACCTCGCCCGCGACCATATCGCCGGCAAGGAAATGAATGTCGGCCGCTACTACCAGCACCTCGAACACCATCTGGCGGCGCTCAACCGGTTCAAGCTGGTGGCCGAGCAGTACCAGACCACTACCCACGTGCCCGAGGCGCTGTATCGCATGGTGGAAATCTACACCGCCCTGGGCCTGGACCAGGAGGCGGCGCGCGCCGCGGCGGTGCTGGGCCACAATTTCCCCGGCAGCGAGTGGTACGAAGACGCCTACACCATGGTCGAGCACGGCAACATCAACCCGTCGGGCGCCTCGAAGAAGGGTTGGACCGACTCGCTGTCCTTCTGGTCCGACGACAAAGCCAAGCCCAAGCCCAAGGCCGACGATCCCGCCAAGACCAGCGGCGGCTGGTTCAACTGGGCCAAGTTCTGGTAGATGCTGACCGCGCTGTCGATCCGCGACGTCGTCCTGATCGAGCGGCTTGATCTCTCCTTCGACGGGGGATTGTCGGTGTTCACCGGCGAGACCGGCGCCGGCAAATCCATCTTGCTGGACTCCCTGGGGCTGGCCTTGGGAGCCCGCGCCGAATCCGGTCTGGTCCGCCATGGCACCGCCCAGGCGGTGGTGACCGCCGAGTTCGATCCCCCCGCCAACCACCCCGCCCGCACCTTGCTGGCCGAACAGGACATGGAGGCCGCCGAAGGGCCGCTGCTGCTCCGCCGGGTGCTGACCGCCGACGGCCGGTCGCGCGCCTATGTCAACGACCAGCCGGTCAGCGTCGGGCTGCTGCGCAAGGTCGGCGACGAGCTGGTGGAGATTCACGGCCAGTTCGAAAGCCACGGCCTGCTGGATTCCGCCACCCATCTGGGCGTGCTGGATTCCTTCGCCGGGCAGGCCGAAATCCGCACCGCCCTCGCCGGCGCCTGGACCACCTGGCGCGACGCCGCCCGCGCCCGCGCCGAGGCCGAGGCCGATCTGGCCCGTGCCAAGGCGGAGGAGGAGCACCTGCGGCAGGTGCACGAGGACCTCGCCGCCTTGGCCCCCAAGCCGGGGGAGGAGGCGGAACTGGCCGCCAGCCGCGCCGTGATGATGCATGGCGAGAAGCTGCTCGAGGCCATGAACGCCGCCCAGGGCGCCCTGACCCACAAGGGTGAGGTGGAGGCGTCCTTGCGCTCCGCCGCCCGTGCCCTGGAGCGCGTCGCCGAGAAGGCCGAGGGCAAGCTGGACCCGGTGATCGCCGCCCTGGACCGCGCCGCCCAGGAAGCCTCGGAGGCCACCAACCTGCTGGAGCGCGCCTCCGCCGAGATCGACCTCGATCCCCGCCATCTGGAAAAGGTCGAGGAGCGGCTGTTCGCCCTGCGCGCCGCCGCCCGCAAGCATCAGTTGGCCGTCGACGAACTGCCGCTGCTGCTCGACCGCCTGGGTCGCCAACTGGCCCAGCTGGAAGGCGGCGGCGACGGCCTCGCCCGGCTGGCCCGCGCCGAACAGGCGGCCCGCACCGCCTATCTGGAACAGGCCCGCGCCCTGTCCAAGGCCCGCCTTGGCGCCGCCGCCCGGCTGGACAAGGCGGTGGCCGCCGAACTGCCGCCCCTGAAGCTGGACAAGGCCCGCTTCCAGACCCGCGTCACCCAGGTGGACGAGGCCCAATGGGGGCCTTCCGGCCTGGATCAGGTCGGCTTCGAGGTCGCCACCAATCCCGGCTCGGCTCCCGGTCCGTTGGGCAAGATCGCCTCGGGCGGTGAGCTGTCACGCTTCATGCTGGCCCTGAAAGTAGTGCTGGCCCGCATTTCCTCGACGCCGACCATCGTCTTCGACGAGGTGGATTCCGGCATCGGCGGCGCCGTGGCCGCCGCCGTCGGCGAGCGCCTGGGCCGTCTGGCCGAGTCCTTGCAAATCCTGGTGGTCACCCATTCCCCCCAAGTGGCGGCCAGGGGCGGCCACCACTACCGCGTCGCCAAGGCCGAAGCGGCCGGCAAGGTCGCCACCGGCGTCGAACGCCTGTCGCCCGAAGCGCGGCGCGAGGAAGTCGCCCGCATGCTGTCGGGCGAGGTCATCACCGACCACGCCCGCGCCGCCGCCGATGCGCTGATGGTGTGAATGGCGCGACGTAAATGTGTCGCGCCCTGACACATCCAATCGATATGTAGCAACGGCATTACAAAAGCTTTCCCCCAGCCTGAAACCTGTGTATCCCCGAAAAAGATGCACGCAGACGTCGGTGGGCCGATGCCAGCCACGATATACACCCTCGTATGTCTACGTATACACACAACCGCCAGGACCAGGGGCCTCTCATGATCACCAGTAAATTGCTTCCGGTTCTTGCCGCGGCGGGGACCTTGGCCGCGATCAATCCCGCCTTCGCCGGTTGCGACGTCACGCCGGTGACGCAGCAGGCCTCCACCGCCGCCAGCACCAATACCGCCGGCCTGATCGCCAGCCGCGTCACCTCGGTGGTCACCGGCGGAGGCGGATTCACCGCATCCTCCGGCGGAGGAGCCACCGGCGGAGGAACCACTCCCGGAGGCACCTCGACCGGCAGCGGCGGCCCGACCCTGAACACCGCGCCGACCCCCACGTCCTCGTCCTGCGGAGCAACGACCACTCCGCCCCCGGACAACCTCACTGAGGATGAGGCCACCTCCAGGCAGGGCTCCAGCGCCGCCGCCAACAAGTCGGGAAAGATCAATTCCGTGTGGGTCGCCAGTTCGGTTACCTGGCTGAAGAAGACCGACCGCAACGGCGATTTCGGCGGCACCATCACCAACGGCATCGTCGGCTATGACCGCCGCCTGACCGAAAGCCTGATCGGCGGCCTCGCCGTCGGCTACGAGAAGGTGCTGATCAACACCAAGTACGTCGCCAACGGCGGCTCGGTGGAGGGCGATACGGTCTCGTTCTCCCCCTATCTGGGCTACAGCATCAACGACTGGCTGGTCGCCGACGGCGTCGCCGGCTATGCCCGCATCACCTACCGCTTCAAGTCCAACGCCACCGAGATCGGCGACGCCACCGCCAACCGCATCTTCGGTGCCGGCAACCTCACCGCCTACACGCGGTATGACGACACCCTGCTCAAGGCCACCCTCGGCTATTTGCGCATCGCCGAGTTCCAGGGGAACTACACCACCAACGCCAACACCTTCAACCGCGATTCCCTGGCCAATTTCGGTCAGGTCCGCGCCACCCTGGCCGCCGGCCACGACTTGAAGACCAGCTACGGCGTGTTCACCCCCAACGTGTTCGCCCGCTATGAATACGATCTGCCCCATGCCCAAAAGGTCGATCTGGCCAATAGCTACCGCAGCAGCAACGATCCCGACGGCGTGGTGTTCGGCGTCGGCCTCGACTTCCTTGTCAGCGACTTCAAGGTGAACGTCGGAGCCAGCACCTCCCAGTTCCGCGAAAACCTGGAAAGTTACAGCCTGGACGCCACCGTCCGTTACGCTTTCTGAACCTGTCCGGGAAAGGGGGTGGCTTCGGCCACCCCCTTTATTTCCTGGGGCACCGGCCGTATAACCGGCCCATGAGCCGAGCCCCCATTCCCGTCGCCGCCCTGACTCCGTTCGAAGCCCGCATCGAGCATGCCGAGCTGGCCGAGAAGATCGCCCGCTGGGACCAGGCCTATCACGGCCAGGACGCCCCCGAGGTCACCGACGATATCTATGATGCCGCCCGCCGCCGCCTGGGCGAGATCGGGGAGCGTTTCCCCGAACTGACCGCCAGGAGCCCGATCAGGGACAAGGTGGGTGCCGCCCCGGCCGAAGGCTTCGGCAAGCTGGTGCACGCCGTGCCCATGCTGAGCCTGGACAACGCCTTCGCGCCCGAGGACGTGGTCGAGTTCGACGCCAAGGTCAGACGCTTCCTGGGCCTTGCGGACGACGCGGAACTGGCCTACGTGGCCGAGCCCAAGATCGACGGCCTGTCCATCAACCTGCGTTACGAGAAGGGCGAGTTCGTCTCGGCCGCCACGCGGGGCGACGGGACGGAAGGCGAGGACGTCACCCGCAACCTGGAAACCTTCCCCGCAGGCCAGTTGCCCCGCACGCTGGCCCCCGACGCGCCGGCGGTGATCGAAATCAGGGGCGAGGTCTTCATGACCAAGGCCGATTTCCTGGCGCTCAACCAGCGGCAGGAAGCGGCGGGAGAGAAGGTCTTCGCCAATCCCAGGAACGCCGCCGCCGGCAGCTTGCGCCAGTTGGACCCCAAGGTCACGGCGTCACGGCCGCTGTCGCTGTTCGCCTATGCCATGGGCGAGGCGTCCAGCCCGCCCGCCTCCAGCCATTGGGGGTATCTCGAGCGCCTGCGGGCCTGGGGTTTCATGGTCAATCCGCTGATTCGCCGCTGCGATGGCGTGGCGGGACTGCTGGCCGCCTATGAGTCCTTGGGCGAGGCTCGCGCCTCGCTTCCCTACGACATCGACGGCATCGTCTACAAGGTGGACGATCTGGAACTGCAAAAGCGCCTGGGCTTCGTGTCGCGCAGCCCCCGCTGGGCCATCGCCCACAAATTCCCCGCCGAGCAGGCCACCACAGTGCTGGAGGCCATCGACATCCAGGTGGGCCGCACCGGAGCGCTGACTCCGGTGGCACGCCTGACCCCGGTCAACGTGGGCGGCGTGGTGGTGTCCAACGCCACGCTCCACAACGAGGACGAGATCGCCCGCAAGGACGTGCGCATCGGCGACACGGTGATCGTGCAGCGGGCCGGCGACGTCATTCCGCAGATCGTCGGCGTGGTGCCGGGCAAGCCGCGTGGTCCCGCCGCCTATGTCTATCCCGAAGTGTGCCCGGTGTGCGGCGCCCATGCGGTGCGGCCCGAGGGCGAGGTGATCCGCCGCTGCACCGGCGGCCTGACCTGCGAGGCCCAGGCCAAGGAGCGGCTGAAGCATTTCGTGTCGCGCAACGCCTTCGACATCGAGGGACTGGGCGAGAAGAACATCGAGTTCCTGTGGGAGCGCGGCTGGGTGCGCGCCCCCGCCGACATCTTCAAGCTCAGGGACCGCAACGACGGCGAGCCTCTGCAAAAGCTCGAGAACTTCGAGGGTTGGGGCAAGCGCTCCACCGAGAAGCTGTTCGAGTCCATCCGCACCCGCGCCCGCATGGGCCTTGAACGCTTCATCTTCGCCCTGGGCATCCGCCAGATCGGCGAGGCCACCGCCAAGCGCCTGGCGCGGCATTACGGCAGCCTGGACACCTGGCGCGCCGCCATGCTGGCCGGCACGGACGAGGCGGCGGCGGAACTGACCAGCATCGAGGATATCGGCCCCTCGGTGGCCCAGGACCTGCTGGATTTCTTCAAGGAAGCGCACAACGTCGCCGCGGTGGACGAACTGGTCGCCGCCATGCGGGACCTGGGCGGTGCCGTCGAGGACGCCAAGGTCATCGAGGCCACCGCCTCGCCCGTCGCCGGCAAGGCGGTGGTGTTCACCGGCACCCTGGTCACCATGACCCGGCCCGAGGCCAAGGCCCGCGCCGAGGCGTTGGGCGCCAAGGTGGTGGGCAGCGTGTCGAAGAAAACCGATTACGTGGTGGTGGGTGCCGATGCCGGTTCCAAGGCCGCCGAGGCGGTCAAGCTGGGCATACCGACGCTCTCTGAGCAGGAATGGCTGGAGCTGATCGGCGCGGCGGGGTGACCGCCGCGGCGGGAAGCTCCTCCTGGCTGCGCCCCTCGTTGAAGTTGATGCCGGCGCGGAACATCTTGTCCGCCAGATAGCCCTGCACGAAGGGGATGCCCATGGCCTGGGCGAAGTCCAGCGCCCGCTCGCTGTCGCAGCGGGTCAGCACCACCTTCTCCGGGCCGTATTCCTTGATGGCGCGGATGGCCACCTCCAGATCCCGGTGCGGCAGGGTGGTGATCTGCTCGGACCACTTGATCTTGGCGAACTCGGCCCCGGCCGGCAGGCGGAACACCCGCAGATCGCTCAGGGACAGGCCGTCGACGCACAGCGGCACGTTCAGTTCGGACGCCCGGCGCGTCAGGGCGTCCAGATCGGCCGAATGCTGCAGGAAATCCCCCCGGTCGATCTCGGCGAAAATCTTGCCCGACAGCCGGGCGGGAATGCCGTCCATGAAGGTCTCGAATTCCTTGGACAGCAGGCTGGTGCCCAGCAGGTTGATGGAGAAGGCCTTGTGGCGGTACTCGCCGATCTCGCGGCTGATGATCCGCATCAGACGCAGGTCCAGCTCGGCCTTGATCAGGTGGAACAGCGCCGGATTGCCGGCGATGTCGTGCTCGGGGCAGGCGGCCTTGCGCATCTGGTCCAGGGAGGCGAAGAATTCCAGGTACTCGATCCCCGGCTTCTTCCCGGCCCAGCGATAGACCGGCTGATTGAAGATCATGGCGCGGATGTCGCTGTCGCGGATGACCCGGACGACGGCCTCGAACTCCTTCAGCCCGATGGCCGGCCGGGAGGCCACCGGAGCCACCGAGACCAGCGCCTTGACCGAGGTGATCAGCTTCGCCAGATCGCGGCCGGCGTCGAAGACCTTGAAATACTTGGCCTCGCCATAGCTGTTGACCCGGGGGCTCTCCTCGCCGAAGAACAGGGTCTCGAGGCGCGAGCACACGGTCTGGATCACCGCCGCCGAAACCTGGGCGCAGATGAACACCATGTCGCCCGACGACAGGACGAAGCAGCCGGAATCGGGAATGTTGAACAGATTGCGGGAAACCAGATCGCGGCCCTTGGCCAGCTTCTCGGCATGCTTGGGATCGCCCTTGGCCCACGACGTGAAGACATGGACCACCCGCTTGCCGTAGGGCGAGCGGCGCACCTGGGCGATGGCCTTCAGCAACTCCTGATCGTCACTCATGTCCAACGCAGCCCCTATTCCCCGTAATTACGCTGAAATCACACCACCAGCCCCTCCCGCAGGGCGATGGCCGCCAGGGCCACCGGTGTCCTCACCCCCAACTTGTTCATGATGTTCTCGCGGTGCCGGTCCACCGTCTTGACGCTGATCCCCAGAATTCCCGCCACCTTCTGGTTGGTGTAGCCCTCGGCCAGCAGTTTCAGCACCTGACGCTCGCGCCCCGAAAGCGGCGCCACCGCGCCGACGGCCGATGCCGGCCCCTCCTCGCCCATGTCCAGCACCAGACGGGCCGAAGGCGACACGTAACGCCGGCCGGCCACCACCTCGGCGATGGCCATCTCCAGGTCCTGCCAGCCGCCCGCCTTCAAGGTGTAGGCGTCGGCTCCCAGGGCGAAGGCCCGCTTCATGGTCGCCCCGTCCTGCGTCCCGGTCAGCACGACGATCCGACTGGTCGGGCTGCGCCGCTTCACCAGGGGAATGATGTCCATCCCATCAAGCCCCGGCATGGAAAGATCCAGGATGATCAGATCGGGCTTGGCGTCGGCGATCAGGCGAATTGCCGCCACGCCGTCATCGGCCTCGCCGACCACGTCGATCCACGCCATGCCCTCCAAGGCGCGCCGGATCGCCGTCCGCACAATCCCGTGATCGTCAACCAGCACAGTCCGAACAGCCGCCCGATCACCATTCATCACCGCCACCAATACCGTGATCACTCAGTCCCTCGGAGAGGATATCACGGCCTTTCAAGGCTTTGGTCGAGACCTCAGTATGACATACTGTATATATAGCGAATAATCGATCTATGCCGTAAGTGTTCCCGCGACCAGAACCAACCACTTCGGCAAACCAAACCGCCATGCCGACTCATTAGCCCAGACTCTTCGAAGCATGCAATTGGGAGATTCCCCCATTCTTCAGTCACTAACGCTACATCTTCATTTACATTCCAGTCATATTAATTCGGATAATTACTGCACCACAGAGAAATAACCAGCCAAATCAACGACAATGGCTTCCACACCATCATTTTACGGCCACATACAGCGACATTCGCCATAGACCTCTTGTGCGGCGCAACAATATGCGCAATGATTCTATTTATATTCTGAATCCAGCCTTTAATCTGACACAACAAGACCCAGTCCCGTGACACTTCGGCACCGAAAGCCGGCGACAAGCCCTCCGCCCCCCGGCCCGAGGCGCCGAAAGCAGCCAGACCAGTTGCCGTTCCCGCCGCACTCCCGTATACGGTGAAGCATGGCGGACGATCCCAACGACAGAAGGGCGGAACTGCAGCGCCGGGCGCGCGACCTCGCGGCCATGCGGGGCGCTGCGTCCAAGCCCGCCCAGGCCGAACCGGAAGCTCCCGCCGCCGAGTCCGAGGCCCCGGCGGCCGTCCCCGCTGCCGCCCCCGCCGCCGACGGCGCCAGGAGCGGCGGCCTGCTGGAACTGCTGGTCAGCCTGTTCAAGCCCAAGTCCGCCCAGCCGCCCCAGCCGGTTCCGGTTCCCGTCGCCGCCGAGGGGCCGTCCTTCACCATCTTGGTGGCGGCGCTGTCCGGCGATGCCGATGGGCAGGCGGCCACCCAGCTCAATCAGGTCCTCAACGCCCGCCCGGCCTTCAAGGTCAAGGCGGTGCCGCGCGTCTACCAGCTGGACCGCCTGGACGACCCGGCCCTGGTGGCCGGCGTGTCGCTCAACACAAGGCACGCGGTGGCCGAGGAGGACGCCGATCTGCTGGTATGGGGCGAGTTCGGCAAGGACGGCTATCGTCTGCGCCTCGCCACCGCCAGCAATGACGACGAGCGCGCCGCCTCGTTCGGCACCACCACCCGCATCGAGCTGCCCGCCGAGCTGGGCGAGGGACCGTCCAACCTGCTCTATGCCGCCTGCCTCGCCGCCGTGGAGGTCCCCACCGAGGCGCACCGCAACTCCATCCGCCGCCTGATGCCCGCCGCCGCCGCTCAGGTGGAGAGTCTGGCCGCCAAGCCGCCGGTGCAGATGTCCATGGGACAGCAGCGCTCGTGCCAGCTGGTGTTCGGCCATGTCGCCACCATCAACGCCATGGTGGTGCCGGCGGAGGAAACCAACCTGTGGTTCGACAAGGCCATCAACGCCTACCGTCAGGCCCAGCGGCGTCTGGCCCGCACCGACCCCACCTGGGAGACCGGGCTGATCCACAAGCATATCGGCGCGGTGCTGTCGGCCAAGGCGGAACGGTCCAAGGACCCCGCGCCCTTGCTGGAGGAAGCCATCAAGGAATGGCGTCAGGCGGTGGAATGCCTGCCCCGCGCCCTGATGCCGCAGGAATGGGCCTCGGCCCAGGTGCGGCTGGGGGTGGCGCTCTATCGTCTCGACCTCAAGACCGGCCAGACCGAGTTGCTGCGCGAATCGGTGCAGGCGCTGCAGGCCACGCTGCAGGTCTATTCCCGCACCGAGACGCCTCAGCGCTGGGCCGAGGTCATGCACAACATCGCCCAGGTTCTGGAAGTCTATGGCGACCAGTTGAAGAGCACCGAGGTCCTGAAGCGCTCCATCGACGCCTGCCATTCGGTGCTGGAGATCAGAACGCGCGAGCGCGGGCCGCTGGCCTGGGCGGCGACCCAGAACACGCTCGGCTCGGCCCTGTTCCTGCTGGACCGTCATTCCACAGGCGCCGGCCATCTGACCGAGGCGGAACAGGCGCTGGCCGCCGCGCTGGAGGTGTTCCAGAACCACGGCGCCAAGGGACCGGCCAAGGTGGCGGCCAAGAATCTCGGCCATGTGCGCAAACTGGCCGAAACCCGCAAGACCCGCCAGGTGATCGAACCCCATTGGCTGGACGATCCCGACAGCAAGTAGCTTCCCAAAACGGGCGCCGCGCACTATGGTCCGGCAGCCCCGACTCAAGTTGATTGCCTTCCATGACCAAGCTCACCCATATCCGCAATTTCTCCATCGTCGCCCATATCGACCACGGCAAATCCACCCTGGCCGATCGCCTGATCCAGGCCTGCGGCGCCATCGAGGCGCGCGAGATGAAGGAGCAGATGCTCGATTCCATGGATATCGAGCGCGAGCGCGGCATCACCATCAAGGCCCAGACCGTGCGGCTGGAATACAAGGCCAAGGACGGCAAGACCTACCAGTTGAACCTGATGGACACCCCCGGCCACGTGGACTTCGCCTACGAGGTCTCCCGCTCGCTGGCCGCCTGCGAGGGCTCGCTGCTGGTGGTCGACGCCTCGCAAGGAGTCGAGGCCCAGACCCTGGCCAACGTCTATCACGCCCTGGATGCCGGCCATGAAGTGGTGCCGGTCCTCAACAAGATCGACCTGCCGGCGGCCGAGCCCGAGCGCGTCAAGCAGCAGATCGAGGACGTCATCGGCCTGGATACCTCGGACGCGGTGATGATCTCGGCCAAGACCGGCATCGGCATCGGCGACGTGCTGGAAGCCCTGGTCAACCGCCTGCCCTGCCCCGAAGGCGATGCCGACGCGCCGCTGCAGGCTTTGCTGGTGGATTCCTGGTACGACCCCTATCTCGGCGTCATCATCCTGGTGCGCATCAAGAACGGCGTCCTGAAGAAGGGCCAGAAGATCCGCATGATGGCCACCGAAGCCGCCTATCAGGTGGATTCCTGCGGCTATTTCACGCCCAAGCTGGTGCAGACCACCGAGTTGCGCCCCGGCGAGATGGGCTTCTTCACCGCCGCCATCAAGGCGGTGGCCGACACCAAGGTGGGCGACACCGTCACCGACGACAGGAAGCCCGCCGAGACCCCGCTGCCCGGTTTCAAGCCCAGTGTGCCGGTGGTGTGGTGCGGCCTGTTCCCCATCGACGCCGCCGATTACGAGGATTTGCGCGACAGCCTCGCCAAGCTGCGCCTCAACGACGCCAGCTTCCAGTACGAGCCCGAGACCTCGGCGGCGCTCGGCTTCGGCTTCCGCTGCGGCTTCCTCGGCCTTTTGCACCTGGAGATCATCCAGGAGCGGCTCGAGCGCGAGTTCAACCTCGACCTGATCACCACCGCGCCGTCCGTGGTCTATCGCGTCCACAAGACCAACGGCGAGATGGAAGAACTGCACAATCCCGCCGACATGCCCGATCCGGCCCGCATCGACCACATGGAAGAGCCGTGGATCAAGGCCACCATCATGGTCCCCGACGAATACCTGGGGCCCGTGCTGACGCTCTGCACCGAGCGGCGCGGCCAGCAGATCGACCTGACCTATGCGGGTTCGCGCGCCATGGCGGTCTACAAGCTGCCGCTCAACGAGGTGGTGTTCGACTTCTACGACCGCCTGAAATCCATCAGCCGGGGCTATGCCAGCTTCGACTACGAAGTGGACAGCTACGCCCAGTCCGATCTGGTCAAGGTCTCCATCCTGGTCAATGCCGAGCCGGTGGATGCGCTCTCCTTCGTGGTCCACCGCGCCAACGCCGAGAGCCGGGGCCGGGGCATCTGCACCCGCCTCAAGGAACTGATTCCGCGCCAGATGTTCCAGATCGCCATCCAGGCCGCCATCGGCGGGCGCATCGTGGCGCGCGAAAGCATCAGCGCCTTGCGCAAGGACGTGACCGCCAAATGCTATGGCGGCGACGCCACCCGCAAGCGCAAGCTGCTGGAGAAGCAGAAGGAAGGCAAAAAGCGCATGCGCCAGTTCGGCAAGGTGGAGATTCCGCAATCCGCCTTCCTGGCCGCCCTCAAGATGGGTGATTCGTAGATCCACGCTGTCGGCAGCATTTCGAGCGGCCAGATCGCGTCACCACGAAGGCACGAAGAAAAGGGAAGGACACGAGGAAGGAAGAAATCTCCTTCTTTTTCCTTCCCTCTCCTTCGTGCCTTCGCGCCTTCGCGCCTTCGCGCCTTCGTGGTGAAAGACACGCCCCTGCCGCCGTCCTGTCGTTCGGGGTGACGCGCCGTGGCAATGCCACTAGACTTGCCTTCCTTCAATCCCAAGGCAGGACCGGATGATCGGCGCGACGGGTTCAGGACGACAGGGGAGTGGCGGACAGGCCGAGCTGCGGGCCGAGGAGCTGGCCTCGCGCTTTCCGCCGTTGCTGGTCGAGGCCGAGCGCGTGGCGCAATCGGTCGCCCAGGGAACCCACGGCCGCCGCCGGGCCGGCTCGGGCGATGCCTTCTGGCAGTACCGCCGGGCCCAGCCGGGCGACGGGGCCGGAGCCATCGACTGGCGCCGCTCGGCCCGCTCCGACCATCTTTATGTGCGCGAGACCGAATGGGCGGCGTCGCAGACCGTCTGGCTGTGGCTGGACGGCTCGCCCTCCATGCACTGGCGCTCCGACACCGGCCTGCCCACCAAGCACTCCCGCGCCCGTCTGCTGATCCTCGCCCTGGCCGCCTTGGCTCTCAAGGGCGGCGAACGGGTGGCGCCGCTGGCCGGCACCGCGCCGCCCTGCTGGGGCAACGGGGCGCTGTCCCGGCTGGCCGACGCCCTGGAACGCGCCGCCGACGCGCCGCCCGCCCCGCCGGATCGCCTGCCCCGCCACGCCACCCTGGTCCTGGCCGGCGACTTCCTCGATCCCCTGCCCCAGATTCAGGCCCGCATGGAAGCACTGGCCGGACTGGGGGCCGGCGGCCATCTTCTGCAGGTGCTGGACCCCGCCGAGGAAACCCTGCCCTATGCCGGCCGCCTGCGCTTCCAGGGCCTGGAGGGCGAAGGGGAGCTGGAGACCGGCCGGGCCGAGGACCTGCGCGACGACTACCGGCGGCGGCTGACCGCCCAGCGCGACGGGCTGGCCGCCATGGCGCGGGGGCTGGGATGGAGTTTCGCCACCCACCGCACCGATCGCCCGGCCGCCGCCTGTCTGCTGGCCTTGGCCCAGAAAGTGGGGGGGCAGGCCCCATGACCCTGCTGCCCGGCTTCGCCTTCGCCGCCCCCTGGGCGCTGGCGCTGCTGGCCGGCCTGCCGCTGCTGTGGCGGTTGCTGCGGGTGACGCCGCCCCGCCCCCGCAAGGTGGCGTTTCCCGCCTTGCCCTTGCTGCTGGGCCTTGACACCGCCCGGCGACAGACGGAGACCACGCCGTTCTGGCTATTGCTGCTGCGCCTGATCCTCGCCGCCCTGCTGATCCTGGCCGCCGCCGGCCCCAGCCTGGACTCCCGCCCCGTCGGCGAGGGTGAAGGGCCGCTACTGGTGGTGATCGACGACGGCTGGGCCTCGGCGCGGGACTGGGACCGGCGCCACGACCATCTGGACGGATTGCTGGCCGCCGCCGAGCGCACCGGCCGCCCGGTCCTGCTGCTGAACACCGCGCCGCCCGCCGATGGCGGCCCCATCACCCTGGGCAGGCTGATGCCGGCCGCCGAGGCCCGCACCCTGGCGGCGGGCATGGAGCCCCGGCCGTGGCCCACCGACCGCGCTGCCGCCGTCAAGGCGCTGGACTCCCTGTCCTTTGACCGCGCCGGGCGGGTGGTATGGCTGAGCGACGGACTGGCCGACCCGGCTGATGCCGCCCTGGCCCGCCGGCTGCAGGGCCTGGGAGGGGAACTGGATGTGGTGACGGGCAGGAGCGGCCGTCTGCTGCTGCCGCCCGAGGCCGGCGCCTCCGCCGAGCGTTTGGCCCCCATCGCCCGCCGCCTGCCGGCACCGGAGGCCGAGCCGGTGGCGGTGCGGGCGCTGGATGCCAAGGGCGTGGTGCTGGCCCGGGGCGAAGGCCGCTTCGAGCCCGGCCGCGCCACCGCCCAGATCACCGTCGACCTGCCTACCGCGCTGCGCAACCGGCTGACCCGCCTGGAGATCGAGGGCGAGCATTCGGCCGGCGCCACCCTGCTGCTGGATGAAAGCAGCCGGCGGCGCTCGGTGGGGATGGCCGGCGGCGATCCCTCGTCGGCGCCGCTGCTCGACCGCCTCTATTACGTGGAGCGGGCCCTGGCGCCCCATGCCGAGCTGAAGCGGGGCGAGGCGGCGGAGTTGGCCGCCGATCCGGCGCTCGACGTGATCATCCTGGCCGATCTGCCCCTGCCCACCGGCCCCACCGCCTTCAAGCTGGCCGCAAGGGTCGAGCAGGGCGGCGTGCTGGTGCGTTTCGCCGGGCCGCTGGTCGCCCAAGGCGCCGTCGGCGACCCGCTGCTTCCCGTCCCCCTGCTCTCGGGCGGGCGCGCCCTGGGCGGCGTGCTGTCGTGGACGACGCCCATGCGCCTCGCCCCCTTCCCCGAAACGTCGCCCTTCCATGGCCTCGCCATCCCCGACGACGTGGAAATCCGGTCGCAGGTGCTGGCCGAGCCCGGACTGGAGCTGGCGCAGCGTACCTGGGCGTCGCTGACCGACGGTACCCCCCTGGTCACCGCCCTGCGGCGCGGCAGGGGCTGGGTGGTGCTGATCCACACCAGCGCCAATGCGGAATGGGGCAACCTCGCCCTGTCGGGTCTGTTCGTCGACATGCTGCGCCGCCTCACCGCCCTGTCCCAGGGGGGAAGCGGCACGGCGGCCCAGACGGGCAAGCTGGCACCCGCCGACCTGCTGGACGGGCTGGGGCGCCTCGCCCCCGCCGCCGGCATCGCCGCCCCCATGGAGCGGGACGCCCTGGCCGCCACCCTTCCCCAGCCCCGTCATCCACCCGGCTTCTATGGCCCGGCCGAGGCGCGGGCCGCCTTCAATCTCGGCCCCGCCCTCCCCCCCGCCAGCCGTCTGGTGCCGCCGCCCGGCGCCGCCGCCAGATCCGCCASRGYAGAGCCCGCCCGGCCGGGATTTCCGCCCCCCCCTGCTGCTGGCCGCCCTGGTGCTGGCCCTGGCCGATCTGGCCGCCACCCTGGCACTGCGCGGTCTGCTGTGGCGGATCGCCGCCCTGGCCGCCCTATTGTGCGCGGGAACCGAGGCGCGGGCGGCGTCCTTCGCCCTGGAGGCCGGTCTCGGCACCCGTCTGGCCTGCGTCACCACCCGCGACGCCGCCATGGACCGCCTGTGCCTCGCCGGCCTGCGCGGGCTGTCGGCGCGACTGGCCGAGCGCTCCACCGCCGAACTGGCCGAGCCCATGCTGGTGGACCCCGAGCGCGACCCGGTGCTGTTCTTTCCCCTGCTCTATTGGCGGATCACCGCAACCCAGCCGCAACCCTCCGAGCAGGCGGTGGAAAAGCTCAACGCCTACATGGCCAAGGGCGGCGTGATCCTGTTCGACACCGGCGACGAGGGACAGGCCGGCGCCGGTCCCGATACCGCCGAGCTGGAGCGTCTGCGCCGCCTGGTGGCCGGGCTGACCCTGCCGCCCCTGGCCCCCATGGGACCGGACCACGTGCTGACCCGCTCGTTCTACCTGCTGAAAAGCGTGCCGGGGCGCTGGGACGGCGCCACCCTGTGGGTCAGCCAGGGGGCCGAAGCCGGCAATGACGGCGTCTCGCCGGTGGTGCTGGGCGGCAACGACTGGATGGCCGCCTGGGCGGTGGACGAGCGCGGACGCCCCCTCCACGCCGTGGTGCCGGGGGGCGAGCGCCAGCGCGAGATGGCCTACCGCTTCGGCGTCAATCTGGTGATGTATGCGCTGACCGGCAATTACAAGGCCGATCAGGTCCACCTGCCGGCCATCATGGACAGGCTGAAGCGATGAGCAAGGTGAAGCCGAAGCGCGGAAGCCAAGGGGCCGCAAGGCCCCGCCCGGCGCTTGAGGGGCATGAGCGATGAGCTATACGTCGCTCGCCTTCGCTCCGCTGTTCCCCTGGCCGGTGATCGCCGGGCTGGGAGCCGCCGCTTTGCTGCTGGTGGGAGTGGGCCTGTGGCGGCACGCCTCGGGCACATGGCTCCGCGCCCTGGTGCTGGCGGTGCTGCTGGCGACGCTGGCCAATCCCCGCCTGCTGGCTGAGAACCGCAGCCTGCTGCCCGACGTGGCGCTGGTGGTGGTGGACGAGACCCTGTCTCAGGGCATCGGCGAACGCCGTGCCCAGACCCAGACCGCCCTGGACGACCTGACCCGCCGCCTCGGCCAACTGCCGGGGTTGGAGGTGCGGGTCGAGCGGGTGGGCAATGAACCGGGCGCCGATCGCGGCACACGGCTGTTCGAGGCGGCCGGGCGCGCCCTGGCCGATGTGCCGCGCCGCCGGTTGGCCGGGGTGACGCTGATCACCGACGGCCGCGTCCACGACGTGCCCGCCGATCTGGGGCGCTCGCTGGGCGCCCCGGTCCACACCCTGCTGACCGGCCACCCGGCCGAGCGCGACCGCCGGCTGGTCCCCGGCGCCTCGCCCGCCTTCGCCCTGGTGGGGGAGAGCGCCACCCTGTCCTTCAAGGTCGAGGACCAGGGCGGCAGGGGGGAAGCCGTCGTCGCCGTGCGGGTCGACGGCAAGCCCCTGGCGGCGCTGACCGTGCCGCTCAACCGCGACGCCACCCTGGAGGTGCCCATCCGCCATGCCGGCGCCAACGTGGTGGAGCTGGAGGTGGAGCCGGGGCCGGGCGAGCTGTCCCTGGTCAACAACCGCACGGCGCTCTCCATCTCGGGAGTGCGCAACCGGCTCAAGGTGCTGCTGGTGTCGGGCGAGCCCCATGCCGGCGAGCGCACCTGGCGCAACCTTCTGAAGTCCGACCCGGCGGTGGACCTGGTCCACTTCACCATCCTGCGGCCGCCGGAAAAGGACGACCAGACTCCCATCCGCGAAATGAGCCTGATCAGCTTTCCGGTGCGCGAGCTGTTCGAGGAGGAGCTTTCCGAGTTCGACCTGATCATCTTCGACCGCTACCGCCGGCGCGGCGTGCTGGCGGCGGCCTATTACCGCAACCTCGCCCGCTATGTGCGGGACGGCGGCGCCCTGCTGGCCGCCGTGGGGCCGGAATTCGCCGAGGCGGACAGCATCGCCGAATCCGCCCTGGCCGAGGTGCTGCCCGCCCTTCCCAACGGGAAGCGGCTGGACAGGGAGTTCCGCCCGCGTCTCACCGAGGCGGGCCGGCGCCATCCCGTCATGGCCGGCCTGCCGGGCACAAGGCCGGGCGAGGCGCCGTGGGGCAGTTGGATGCGCCAGATCGAAGTGGGCAACGCTAGGGGCACCACCTTGCTGACCGGCATCGACGACCGGCCGCTGGTGGTTCTGGACCGCGTGGGCGACGGCCGCGTCGCCATGGTGCTGTCCGACACGCTGTGGCTGTGGGCGCGCGGCTGGGAGGGCGGCGGTCCCCATGCCGAGATGACCCGGCGCCTCGCCCACTGGCTGATGAAGGAGCCGGACCTGGAGGAGGACGCCCTGACCGCCTCGGCGGAAGGCGGGCGCCTGTCCGTGGCGGCGCGCGGCGCCACCGGACCGCTGGAGGCCACCGTCACCGCCCCCGACGGCGCCCAGGCGCCGCTGACCCTGGAGCCCGACGCCGACGGCGTGGCGCATGGTGCCGTCGAAGCCGGACAGACCGGCCTGTGGCGGGTCGCCACTCCCGATGGCCGTGTCGCCCTGGCCGCCGCCGGCAATGCCGCCCCGGTGGAGCTGGCCGAGCTGACCGCCACGCCCGAGCGTCTGGCCCCCGTCGCCAAGGCCACCGGCGGCGGACTGGCCTGGCTGGCCGAGGGCGGCGTCCCCGAGCCCCGCCGGGTGACCCCCGGCTCCATCACCGCCGGACAGGGCTGGATGGGCTTCGCCGAGAAGGGCGACTACACGGTTGACGGCATTCGAGAAATCGCCCTGCTGCCCGCTCTGGCCCTGGCTTTGCTCTGCCTGGGCGGCTTGCTGGCGGCGTGGCGAAATGAAACGAGGTGACGCGTTTTTTGCCGGTCATCGGCAGATTCGATTTGGAATATCGGCCGGACCGATGTAAGGAGTTCTTACCTATAGGTTAATGTCAGGTGGGCTGGGTAGACTGGCCGCGCTTGGCGAGCAGGCAGGCCATCCGAAACGTGGGGGACGTCAGGACAGTGACCGAGCAGCGACTGAAACCGACAGCCGGAAAGCGGCTCAAGGCGTTGCGTCGGGCCGCGTCCTGGGCGATTCCCGAGTGGCAGGTCTTCGTCCGCCGCCCCAACGGCACCGCCGAGCACTTCACCTTCACCCGCAAGCGGCAGATGGTCCTGTTGGGCATCGTGGCCGGCGTCACCGTATGGGCCGGCATCGTCTCGGCCCTGCTGACCCGCCAGCCCGACGAGATCGCCGCCAAGGAACGTCAGCTGGACGAGATGATGGCCGCCACCCGCGCCGCCCAGTACCGTCTGGCGTCGTCTCAGAAGATGGTGGCCGATATCGCCCGCGAGGTGGATATGGTCCACTCCAACATCGTGGTGCTGGCCGAGACCAACGCCGCCCTGGCCAAGGACCAGCCGCCCAAGAAGGTGGCCGCGCCGGCCAAGCGGACCAAGAGCGGCGCCGAGCCCGCCTGGAACGAGGACGGCCAGCCCGCCGGAGAGGAAGCCCGCGCGGTGCGCGAGCAGGTCCGCCGCCTGGAGGGCTCGCTGGAACGCCTGCGCGTCGCCTATTCCCAGGCGGTGCAGAATACCGACGCCGCCGCCCAGTCGCGCATCTCGGATACCGAGCGGCTGCTGGCCCGCCTGGGCCTGGACGCGTCCCGCCTGTTCGAGCGCCGCGAGCGCGATGCCGGCGGACGCGGCGGTCCGTTCATTCCGCTCAACACGGTGGCGAGCGATACCGGCCTGTCGGGTCTGGTGGACCGTCTGGACCGCTGGAGCGGCATCAAGGCGGTGATGCAGAAGATGCCGCTGGGCGAGCCGCTGCACGAGGGATACGACATCAATTCCAGCTTCGGCACCCGCAACGACCCGCTCAACCGCCGTACCGGCGTGCACGAGGGCGTCGATATGGGCGCGCCGTTCGGCACCCCCATCTACGCCACCGGCGACGGCGTGGTGGATTTCGCCGGCCCGTGGGAAGGCTACGGCCTGATCGTGGAGATCAACCACGGCAACGGCGTCACCACCCGCTACGCCCACATGTCGCGCATCAAGGTCAAGGAAGGCCAGAAGGTGAGCCGCTCGACGGTGGTCGGCCTGTTGGGCAACACCGGACGCTCCACCGGCCCCCATCTGCATTACGAGGTTCGCGTCGCCGACGTGGCCAAGGATCCCCTTAAATTCATCGCGGCAGGTGAAAATGCTCCCAAAGCTTGGTAGGGCCCTCGGGGCGGTGTCCGGTGCCAGTCACGCGGCCCGCAACGGCAGCAACGGCCTGCCCCTGTCGGTGATCGGCGCCGACGTGCGCATCGTCGGCAATATCTTCACCCAGGGCGAGATGCAGATCGACGGTCAGGTGGAAGGCGACATCACCTGCCACCGCCTGCTGGTGGGCGAGGGCGCCCGCATCACCGGCGAGGTTACCGCCGAGACGGTGCAGGTGCACGGCGAGCTGAACGGCAAGATCAATGCCGGATCGGTGATGATCGCCAAGTCGGCCAAGGTCACCGGCGACGTGATCCAGGACAGCCTGGAGATCGAGGCCGGCGCCTCCATGGAAGGCCGTCTGGTGCGCAAGTCCGGTGCCGTCAAGGCGCTGGAGCACGCCAAGGGCAACGGCGCCGCGGAGCCGGCCCAGGTCGCCCCGCCGGCCAAGGCCGATCTCAACCAGGAAGCCGCCGGAACGGCATGATCACCACCTATCATGCCACGGCCAGTGGCGTGGTCACGGGTGGCGCCGACGGCGTGGCCCGCGATGCCCTGTGGATCGATCTCCTCGACCCCTCGGCCGAGGAAGCCGCCCTGGTCGAGGCCCGCACCGGCCTCACCCTGCCCACCCGCGACCGCCAGCAGGAAATCGAGGTGTCGTCGCGCCTGTCGCGCCACGGCGACGCCCTGATAATGACCGTACCGGTGCTGACCGGCGCTTCGGGCCTCGATCCGCGCAACAGCGCCGTGACCTTCATCCTGAGCGCCGGCCTGCTGGTGACGCTGCGCCAGGCCACGCCCCACGCCATCGCCGCCTTCGCGGCGACCTTGGCCTCGGCCCCCCCGGCCAACGGCGGCGACGTGCTGCTGGGCCTGCTGGAAGCCATCGTCGACCGCATCGCCGACGTGCTGCAGGATTTGGGAGCCGGGCTGGACAACATCTCGCACCGTATCTTCCACCAGCCCAGCGGTGCCCATCACCGCCGCCACCGCGCCGGCTCGCGCGAGATGGAGGCGTTGCTGCGCACCATCGGCCGCACCGGAGACCTTTCGGGCAAGGCGCGGGAAACCCTGCTGGGCCTGAAGCGCACCACCGCCTTCCTGCCCCACGGCGACGGCGCCCTGGGCCTGGAAAACGCCACCGAGCGGATGCGGGCCATCGATCAGGACCTGCACTCCCTGGCCGAATACACCGACTTCCTGGGCAACAAGATCAACTTCCTGCTGGATGCCACCCTGGGCCTGATCGGCATCCAGCAGAATCAGGTGATCAAGCTGTTCACCATCATGTCGGTGCTGTTCCTGCCGCCCACCCTGGTGGCGAGCTGGTACGGCATGAACTTCAAGATCATCCCCGAGCTGCAATGGGAATGGGGCTATGCCTACGCCATCATCCTGGCGGTGGCGTCGGCGGTGGTCCCCTACATCTTCTTCCGCCGCAAGGGCTGGGTTTAGTCACCCGCCCTTGGCCGCCCGGGCCAGCCCGGCCTGTTCCGGCCCATAGGCCTTGCCCTGCCACAGCATGGTGTAGGCGATTTCCTCGTTGCCGTTCTCGCACAGGTCCAGCACGTCCCGGAACAGCGGCTGGAAGGTGGAGGAGCGGTGGGATTGCTCGTGCTCGGCGAAGCTTTTCCAGAAGGTGATGATCAGGGCTTCCCGCCCGGCCAGCGGCGACGACACCGCCTGGCCCACCGTCGAGCCCTCGTTGGAGATCATGCCCGAATTCAGGCAGACGAAGCCGCCGACGAAACCGGTTTCCGAGTGCCAGGTCTTGACGTTCTCGCACAGCAACGCCACCCGCTCCTCCAGGTCGTCCACCGTATAGCCGGGGCGCAGCACCACCCGGTTGACCGTCACCACCCCGTCGGACGGGAATCCATCGATCAGCATCCACACCTCCTATATTCTATTATGCTGATGTTGTGATGGCCGCATGCCGTTCAAGCCCCCCTCTTGCCGCCGCCGCCATCCTCGGGAAAGATGGGGCATCGGAGGGGAGCAGGACATGGCGGTGGATACACCCTTGCCACAGGCGCAACAGGCCTTTGCCGCCGCCGCCCAGGCGTGGCGCGACGGAAAGATGGAGGCGGCCGAACAGGGCTTCGCCGCCGCCGCCCTGCTGGAGCCCGGCTGGGCCTCGGCTCACGCCAACCTGGGCGCCGTGCTGCGCCGCCTGGGCAAGCCCGAGGCGGCGGTGGTCAGCTATCGCCGCGCCCTGGCGGTGGGGGCGGAGGACGCCGCCACCCTGTCCAACATGGGCAACGCGCTGCGCGACCTGGGGCAATTGGAAGAGGCCGAGGCCGCCCAGCGCCGGGCCGTCGCCCTGGTCCCCGACAACCGGGGCTACCGTTACAATCTGGCCCTGCTGCTGCGCGACCGGCGCCGGCACGACGAAGCCCGCGCCATGCTGGCCGAACTGGCGGCGGCCGAGCCCGACAATGCCGAGTACCAGTGGGACCTCGCCCTGGCCGATCTCTATCTCGGCGATTACCAGAAGGGCTTCGCCGGCTACGAGTGGCGAACCAAACTGGCCCGCAATCCGGCCCGCGAACTGCCGGGGCCGCGCTGGACCGGCGACGACCCGGCCGGCCGCACCGTGCTGCTGCTGTCGGAGCAGGGCTTCGGCGACGCACTGCAATTCGTCCGTTACGTCCCGCTGCTGGCCGGGCGCGGCGCCAAGGTGGTGCTGGAGTGCCTGCCCGAGCAGAGCGACCTGTTCGCCGGCCTCGGCGGGCTGGTGGCGCTGGTGCCCAAGGGGGCCGCCCTGCCCGCCCATGACTGCTGGGCGCCCCTGGCCAGCCTGCCCCACCTGATGGGCACCCGCTTCGACGCCATCCCGGCCGCAATCCCCTACCTGACCGCGCCGCCGCGGCCCAATCTGCGCATCGTGCCGACACCGGGCGAGAAGCTGGCGGTGGGGCTGGTCTGGGCGGGCAAGACCACGCCGCGCGATCGCTCTTGGCCGCTGGAGGAACTGCTGCCGCTGCTGGGCGATCCCCACGTCACCGTCTACTCGCTGCAACTGGGGCCGCGCGCCGAGGACCTGAAGCGCACCGGACTCGAACGGCTGGTGCGCGATGCCGGCCCGGTGCTTAAATCCTTCGCCGACACCGCCCATGTGATCAGCCATCTGGACCTGGTGATCACCATCGATACCTCGGTGGCCCATCTTGCCGGAGCCCTGGGCCGCCCGGTCTGGGTGCTGCTGCGCTATGTTTCCGATTGGCGTTGGCAGGACGAACCGCTAACGTCACCCTGGTACCCGACCATGCGGCTGTTCCGGCAGCCGGACCCGTCGGACTTCAAGACCCCGGTGGCCGCCATGGCCGCCGCACTCGCCTCTCTCATCGACGAAAGACACTGACATGCGCATCGCCAAGGACACCGTCGTCACGCTCAGCTACCGCGTCAGCGACGCCGACGGCAACATCGTCGACGAGGGGTCCGAGCCCATCATCTACCTGCACGGCGGCTACGGCGGCCTGTTCCCCCGGCTGGAGGAATCCCTGGAGGGCAAGGAAGCCGGCCACGAGCTGTGCATCAAGCTGCAGCCCGAGGATGCCTTCGGCGAATACGACGCCGAACTGGTCAGCATCGAGGAGGCCTCGCTGTTCCCCGAGAACGTCCAGGTCGGCATGCAGTTCGAGCGCGTCATGGACGGCAACCAGGACGAGACCATGCTGTTCTCGGTCACCGACATCGCCGACGGCAAGGTGGTGGTGGACGGCAACCATCCCCTGGCCGGCATGGCGCTGGTGTTCGACTGCACGGTGGCCGACATCCGCGCCGCCTCGGCCGAGGAGATGGAGCACGGCCACCCGCACACCCCCGGCCATCACCACCACTGAGTCCGGGTATCATTGACTTGGGCCACGCCCGGAGTATGTTCGGGACCCCGTTTTTCGACCGCATCAGCAGGATTTCGCCATGAGCTTCGCCGCCCTTGAAAAGACCATCGACGCCGCCTGGGAGGCCCGTGACGGCATCAACCTCCAGACCAAGGGCGAAGTGCGCGACGCCGTCGAGGCGGTGCTGGAAGCCCTGGATTGCGGCAAGCTGCGCGTCGCGACCAAGGGCGCCGACGGCAAGTGGGCCGTGAACCAGTGGCTGAAGAAGGCGGTGCTGCTGTCCTTCCGCCTCACCGACAACCAGATCATCGGCAACGGCCCCGGCGATTCCGTGTGGTTCGACAAGGTGCCGTCCAAGTTCGCCGGCTGGGACGATGCCCGCTTCCGCGATGCCGGCTTCCGCGCCGTGCCCAACGCCGTGGTGCGCCGCTCGGCCTTCATCGCGCCGGGCGTGGTGCTGATGCCCAGCTTCGTCAATCTCGGCGCCTATGTGGATTCCGGCACCATGGTCGACACCTGGGCCACCGTCGGCTCCTGCGCCCAGATCGGCAAGAACGTGCACATCTCGGGTGGCGCCGGCATCGGCGGCGTGCTCGAGCCGCTGCAGGCCGGCCCGGTGATCATCGAGGACAACTGCTTCATCGGCGCCCGCGCCGAGGTGGCCGAGGGTGTCATCGTCGAAACCGGCGCGGTGCTGTCCATGGGTGTCTATATCGGCGCCTCCACCAAGATCGTCGACCGCGCCACCGGCGAGGTGTTCATGGGCCGCGTGCCGGCCTATTCCGTGGTGGTGTCGGGCACCATGCCGGGCAAGCCCTTCCCTGACGGCACCCCCGGCCCCGGCCTCTACTGCGCCGTCATCGTCAAGCGCGTGGACGAGCGCACCCGCTCCAAGGTCGGCATCAACGAGCTGCTGCGCGACTGATGGACCTGTCCGAGCCCGTCCAACTGGCCCAGGCCCTGATCCGCTGCCCCAGCGTCACGCCGGAAGATGCCGGGGCGCTGGACGTGCTGGCCGAAGCCCTGGAAGGCCTGGGCTTCACCTGCCATCACCTCCGTTCGGCGACCGGCGGGCCGGAAATCAGGAACCTCTATGCCCGCTTAGGGAGCGAGAGCCCCAATATCTGCTTCGCCGGCCACACCGACGTGGTGCCGCCCGGCAAGGGCTGGACGGCCGAGCCGTTCGGCGGCGCGGTGGACCAGGGCCGGCTGTTCGGGCGCGGCGCCGCCGACATGAAGGGCGCCATCGCCTGTTTCGTTGCCGCCGTGGCGCGGCTGAAGGCGGAGGGTGGCCTCCGGGGCTCGCTGTCGCTGCTGATCACCGGCGACGAGGAAGGCCCGGCGGTGGACGGCACGGTCAAGGTGCTGGACTGGCTGGTGGCACGCGGCGAGCGCGTGGATTGCTGCATCGTCGGCGAGCCCACCAATCCCCGCAAGCTGGGCGACATGATGAAGATCGGCCGGCGCGGCAGCCTCAATTGCCGCCTCACCGTATTCGGGACGCAAGGGCATTCGGCCTATCCCCATCTGGCCGACAATCCCATTCCCCGCCTGCTGGACATCCTGCGCCGGCTGACCGAGGCACCGCTGGACGAGGGTACGCCCCACTTCCAGGCCTCGACCCTGGCGCTGACCACGGTGGACGTGGGCAACCCGGCCACCAACGTCATTCCCGCCGAGGCCCGCGCCGGATTCAACATCCGCTTCAACGACCTGCATTCCGGCGCCTCGCTGGAAAAGTGGATCAGGGACACCGTGGCCCAGGCCGGCGGCGAGGTGGAGGTCAAGGTCGAGGTCTCGGGCGAATCCTTCCTGACGCCGCCCGGCCCGCTGTCCGAGGCCCTGGCCCAGGCCGCCTTCGAGGTGACGGGGCTCGTGCCCGAGCTCTCCACCTCGGGCGGCACGTCGGATGCCCGCTTCATCAAGAACCACTGCCCGGTGGTGGAGTTCGGACTGGTCGGCCAGACCATGCACAAGTCGGACGAGCACGTGGCCGTCGCCGACATGGAAGCCCTGACCGAAATATACCGCCGCGTCCTGATCTGTCTGGCGGCGGCGTCATGAGCACGGCCGGCGAAATCTTCGCCGGAGTTTACGGCGCCTGGCGGCTGGCGCGGCGCGATCCCTCCGGGCTGATCTGGTTCGACGCCAGCCCGCGCGGTTTCTGGAATTCCTTTTGGGGGCCGGCGCTGATCCTGCCCGGTTTCCTGGTGCTGCAGACCCTGGACGGAGCCTTCGAGGAGGACCTGCTGCGGCCGCTGGTGGTGGAGCTGATCGCCTACGTCATCGGCTGCGTCGCCTTTCCCCTGGTCATGAGCCACATCTCGGAAGGCCTCGAGCGCTCCCACCTCTACATGCGCTATATCGTCGCCTACAACTGGTCGCAGGTGGTCCAGATGGCGGTGCTGCTGCCCACCGGCCTGCTGATCCATCTGGCGCCGGGCCACGGCATGGCGCTGCTCAACATGGCCATGACCATCGTGGTGCTGGTCTATCAGGCCTATGTCGCCCACCAGGCCCTGGAGGTCAAACCCGGCGCCGCCGGCATGCTCGTCCTGCTCGACCTGTCGCTGGGCGCCCTGATCCAGATGATCGCCACCAGGCTCCTGACATAGAAAACGGGCCGCTTCCCGGCGGAAGCGGCCCGCTCTCGATTCTATACCGGCAGATCAATAAACTGATCTGCCGCAAGTCCCTCAATCGCCGGACGCTTTGCTTGACTCTCGCGGCATAAGCCGCGGCGCGCCTTGCGCTTGCCTCCGCCAGGAGCGGCCGTCATGGCGTCGATTGCCTACTTCGCGGCGGCGATGGCGGCGTCGTAATTGGGCTCCTGGGCGATCTCGGGGACCAGTTCGGAATAGGTCACCTTGCCGCCCTTGATCACCACCACGGCGCGGGCCAGCAGACCGGCCAGCGGGCCGTCGACGATCTTGACGCCGTAGCGCTCGCCGAAGCCCTTGTCGCGCATGTCGGACAGCGACTGCACCCGCTCGAGGCCCTCGGCGCCGCAGAAGCGCTTGTGGGCGAAGGGCAGGTCGGCGGAGACGCACAGCACCGCCACGCTGCCCAGCTTGTCCAGCTCGGCGTTGAAGCGGCGCACCGAGGCGGCGCACACCGGGGTATCGATGCTCGGGAAGATGTTCAGCACCACGGTCTTGCCCGCCACCGCATCCAGGCCGACATCGGCCAGATCGACGCTGGTCAGCGAGAAGGCCGGGGCGGCCGAACCCACCGCCGGCAGGGTGCCGTTGGTGTTGATGGGATTGCCCTTGAGGGTGATGGCAGCCATGGCGGAACCTCTGATTTTGTTTTTTGAAGGTTTCGACTTTGCCCCAGGCGCGGCCGTCAGGCAACCGGTCGTCGGAATAAGGGATAAGAAATTTCAGCGACGCTTGATGGCGCCCCACACCAGCCAGAGGGTAATGGCCGGGGCGCAGATCAGCAGAACCCGGTCCAGCGCCACCGCGAAGCCCCAGCGCTCGCCGTTCAGCAGCAGGGCCTGCTTGCACTGGTAGCGCTTCTGGAAGCTGCCCTCGCAGGCCTTCATGCGCTCCTGCATGGCCTTGCCGGTATGGTTGTCGAAGATTTCGTCGGGTGTGTCGTTGATGAACAGCGTCCAGGTGGACAGCGCCAGCCAAAGACAGCAGATCACCGTCACCAGGATATCGCCCAGCCGCCGCCGCCGCTTGGGATCGGCCAGGCCCTCGGCGATGAAATCGGGCAACAGGAGTGACATGGGCGACATGGGCCTGGAATCCTTCGAACCCTGCCACGCTAGCATTTCGCGGTTAAGGGACGCTTAAATCCCAGACCGTCACTCGGATTTCAGCGGAACAGCATTTTGGAGATCAGCACCTCGATGGTCTGCTCGCCGCCGGGCTCCTTGCGCACCAGTTCCAGCATGGTGGCCTTGATCATCGGCGCTGGATTGCCGCTCATGTATTCCTCGTAGGGAATGCCGTTCAGGACCTTGCGCATCTTATCCGAGACGACCTTCTCGGAAATCTTGGCCTCTTCCGGCACCAGCAGCAGCAGGTCCACGGTGGACAGGTGGAAGTTGCCGTAGCCGTCCCACAGTTCCAGGGCGATGGTGGGCAGGCGCGCATAGCGCTGGCCCTTGGCCGGAATGGGCAGCGGCCCGCCCTTGCTGTCCTTCTTCTTGTCCTCTTTCTTCTTTTCCTCGGCGGCGGCGGCCAGGGGAAAGAGGACCAGCCCGGCCAGAAAGGCGCGACGCATCATGATCGGGCTACTCCGCGTCATGGGCGAGGATCACCGTGGCCTCGGCCAGTTCGGCGCCCATGGCCCGGATGTTGCCCAACAGGGCGTTGACGATGACCCGCACGCCCCTGGGGGCCTTGTCCAACTGCTCGGACAGGCGCTCCTTGCCGATGATCACGCAGGCGGTCTCCTCCTCGGCCACCGCCGAGGCCATGCGCGGGTGATCGTCGATCAGCGCCATCTCGCCGAAGATGCCGCCCTGGGTGACGTCGCCGATATCCACCCGCTTGCCCTTGACCGTCTTGAACACCGAAACCCGTCCCGATTCCACCACATAGGCGGTGGTGCCCGGCTCGCCCTCGGCGAACACGGTGGCTCCCTTGGGGAAGACGACGCGGCGGGCGGAGTTGTTCATGGACGGCCTCGCTTCAGTCGACGCGGCGGATGGAGAAGTTCTTGGGCACCAGGATGGTGTTCTGGGGCGGCGCTATGCTGTCCAGGGTGGGGAAGTCGATGGTGAAGTGCAGTCCCCGGCTTTCCCGGCGCCCCAGGGCCGAGCGGATGATCAGGTCGGCCACGGTGCTGAGATTGCGCAGTTCCAGCAGGTCGGAGGTGACGCGGAAGCTGCCGTAATACTCGTCGATCTCGTCCTTCAGCAGCTTGACCCGGTGGCGCGCCCGTTCCAGACGCTTGGTGGAGCGCACGATACCCACGTAATCCCACATGAAGCGGCGCAGTTCGTCCCAGTTATGGGCCACCACCACCTCCTCGTCGGAATCGGTGACCCAGGTCTCGTCCCACGGCGCGATCTCGGGAATGGCCGGGACCGTCCCCATATGGGCGGCGATGTCGCGGGCCGCCGCCGCCCCCACCACCAGGGCCTCCAGCAGGGAGTTGGATGCCAGGCGGTTGGCGCCGTGCAGGCCGGTAAAGGAAACCTCGCCCACCGCGTAGAGATTCTCCACGTCGGTGCGGCCCGCCAGATCGGTCAGCACGCCGCCGCAGGTGTAATGGGCGGCGGGCACCACCGGCAGCGGTTCCCGGGTCATGTCGATGCCGAATTTCAGACATTCGGCGTGAATGGTGGGGAAATGAGCCGTGATGAATTCGGCGGGCTTGTGGCTGATATCCAGATAGACATGATCACAGCCCTCGCGCTTCATCACGTCGTCGATGGCACGCGCCACGATATCGCGGGGCGCCAGTTCGCCGCGCGGGTCGTACTCGTCCATGAAGCGGGTGCCGTCGGGCCGCAGCAGCAGCCCGCCCTCGCCCCGTACCGCCTCGGAAATGAGGAAGGACTTGGCCTTGGGATGGTAGAGGCTGGTGGGGTGGAACTGGCAGAATTCCATGTTGCCCACCCGGCATCCGGCCCGCCATGCCACGGCGATGCCGTCGCCGGTCGAGCCGTCGGGATTGGTGGAATAGAGATAGACGCGCGCGGCGCCGCCGGTGGCCAGCACCACGTTGCGGGCGGCGAAGCGATGGACGCGGCCGTCGCGGCGGTCCAGGGCGTAGGCGCCGATACAGCGGCCCTGGCGACCCTGGGGCAGCTTCTCGCGGATCAGGTCGACGGCGTTGTGGTGCTCGAACAGATCGGCGCCGCTGGCGCGGATGCGGGCCTCCAGCGCCAGTTCCACCGCCTTGCCGGTGGCGTCGGCGGAATGGACGATGCGGCGGTGGGAATGTCCGCCCTCGCGGGTCAGGTGCAGGTCGCCGCCTTCATGGTCGAACAGCACGCCGCACTCGATCAGCCAGCGGATGGCCTCGGGCGCGCCCTCCACCACGGCACGGACCGCCGGCTCGACGCAGATGCCCGCTCCGGCGTTGAGCGTGTCGGCGATGTGGGATTCTGTGGAATCGGCGGCGTCCAGCACGGCGGCGATGCCGCCCTGGGCATACTTGGTGCTGCCCTCGGACAGGTCGTTCTTGGCCAGTACCGCGACGCGGGCCTTGGGATTGTTGGCCAGTACGCCCAGGGCCACCGAAAGGCCGGCGGCACCCGAGCCGACGACCAGCAAATCGTAGGGATCGGCGGTACGCGTCATGTCAGCTCCAGTCCAGCCCGATATCGACCGCCGGGGCCGATTGGGTGATGCGTCCCACCGAGACGAAATCCACGCCGGTCTCGGCGATGGCCCGGATGGTGTCGAGCGTCACGCCGCCCGACGCCTCGGTCTTGGCCCGGCCGGCCACGATGGCCACCGCCCGGCGCAGGATATCGGGCGCCATGTTGTCCAGCAGCACGATGTCGGCCCCGGCGGCGACCGCCTCGGCCACCTGATCCAGGGTATCGCACTCGGCCTCGATATTGGGCCTGCCTTGCGCCTTGGCGCGGCGCACCGCCTCGGCGACGGAGCCGCAGACGGCGATGTGGTTGTCCTTGATCAGCACGCCGTCATAAAGGCCCATGCGGTGATTGGCGGCCCCACCGCAGCGGGTGGCGTACTTGGAGAGGCGCCGCAGGCCGGGAATGGTCTTCCTGGTGTCCAGCAGGGTGCAGCCGGTGCCGTCGATGCGCTCCACGTACTGGCGGGTCAGGGTGGCGATGCCCGACAGCAGTTGCAGCAGATTCAGCGCGGTGCGCTCGGCGGTGAGCAGGCCGCGGGCCGGCCCCTCCATCTCGGCCAGCACCGTGCCGGCCTCCACCTTGTCGCCGTCGGCGACAAGAGCGGTAAAGCGGGCCTCCGGCACCACCAGGCGGAACACCTCCTCCGCCACCGGCATGCCGGCGATCACCATGGTGTGGCGCGCCGCCATGACACCCTTGAAGCGCAGATCGGCGGGAATCACCGAGGCCGAGGTGATGTCCTCGCCCTCGCCGCCCTTGTCCGCCCCCGTATCCTCGGCCAGCGCCGCCAGGATCACCCGGCGGGCATCGTCCCAGTCAACCTCAGGCCGCATTGGTCTTCTCGCCCGACATGGGAACCGACTTGCTCATCTCCAGCATGCGCTCCAGCGGCTTGAGGGCCGCGACACGCAACTCCTCCGGCACGGTGATGGCGGGGGCGTCGTTCTTCAGGCAGAGATAGATCTTCTCCAGCGTGTTCCTTGCCATGAACGGACAGTTGGAGCACGAACAGCCGCCATCGGCGCCGGGCGCCGGGATGAAGGTCTTTTCCGGCGCCGCCTTGCTCATCTGGTGGATGATGTGCTGCTCGGTGGCGATGATGAATTCCTTGGCCGGGCTGTTCAGCACGAAATCCAGGATGTTGCGGGTCGAGCCCACATGGTCGGCATGGTTCAAGATGCCGTCCGGGCATTCCGGGTGCGCCGCCACCAGCGCCTTGGGATGGCGGACCTTCAGCTTGACCAGCTCCTTCTCGGAGAACTGCTCGTGGATGATGCAGGAGCCCGGCCACAGCGTCATCTCGCGCCCGGTCTTCTTCTGCATATAGGCGCCCAGATGGCGGTCGGGCGCGAACAGGATCGGCCGGTCGGCGGGCAATTGGCGGATGATCGCCTCGGCATTGGACGAGGTGACGATCACGTCGGACAACGCCTTCACCTCGGCGGAACAGTTGATGTAGGTCACCGCGATGTGATCGGGGTGCTTTTCCCGGAAGGCGCGGAACGGTTCGGCGCGGCAGGATTCCTCCAGCGAGCAGCCGGCCTCGGCGTCGGGGATCACCACCAGCTTGGACGGCGACAGGATCTTGGCCACCTCGCCCATGAAGCGCACGCCGCAGAACACGATGACATCGGCGTCCGTCGCCGCCGCCTTGCGCGACAGATCGAGCGAGTCGCCGACGAAGTCCGCCAGGTCCTGAATCTCGCCCTCCTGATAGTAATGGGCGAGGATCACCGCGTTGCGTTCCTTGCGCAGACGGTCGATCTCGGCGACCAGATCGAGGGTCGGGTCGATGTCGGCTTCGGTCATGGCGCCGGCGGCGGGCAAAACAATGGTGTCGGTCATCGGTCTGGGCTCTCTCGCGGGGGACGGATTCCCCCGCTTCACTAAGGGGGAAGTAAAGGACGAATCGCACCGCCAAAGCAACCCTTCACCTACCCCGACAGGCAGTTCGTGCCCCACCAGCGTTGTGTATAGGGGGTTATGACCACCGTGCGCTTCACTTGAACAGGGTTCGCGAGCATCATGGATGTGGGATGACGGATTGGAATTCAGCATGATGACGTCAGAAGGACGGACTCCGCAGGCGCCCGACGCCCCTCTCTTGCCGCCCCTGGTGGTGGTCATCGAGGACGAGGCCATCGTGCTCGCCGGCTACCAGATGCTGTTCGAAAGTTGGGGCTATCGCGTCATCGCCGCCCAGTCGGCGGACGAGGCCGTCTCGCTGATCGAGGAGGAGGGCGAGGCCCCCGGCTTCATCCTGTCGGATTTCCGCCTGCGCGACGGCCAGACCGGGACCGAGGCCATCGGTATGCTGCGGCGCACTTTCGGCGGCCATATTCCCGGCGCCGTGGTCACCGGCGATACCACCGTCACCGGCGAGGGCCTCAAGGAGGCCGAGGCCGAGGGCACCCCCATCCTGCACAAGCCGGTCAACGGCCGTCAGTTGCAGGACATCCTGTCCCGCTCGCTGGGCTGACGGAAAAACAGCTTCCGCGTTTCCTCCAGCACCAGGACCGAGGCGCCCAGCGCCACGGCCACACCCCATTCTGCCGGTTCGAGATCGGTGGTGTGGAACAGGGCCTGGGCCGGGCCCCAATGCACCGCCACCGCCTGCAGCACGACGATGCCGGCCAGCGCCGCCCACAGCTTGCCGTTAGCCAGGGCGGCGCGGCCAAGGGCGCTCTCGCCGCCCACCCGCGCATTGAACACGTTGAACACCTGGAACATCACGAAGGTGGTGAAGGCCATGGTGCGGGCCCGCACCATGTCCTGGCCGCTCCCGCCTTCCCACCACAGCACGGCCAGGGTGCCCAACGCCATCAGCAGGCCGAAGCCGAACAGGCGAAGCAGGCGAGACAGCGGCAGGATGGGCGCATCGCGCCGCCGGGGCGGCTGATCCATCAGGCCGCGCCGGGCCGGGTCGAAGGCCAGGGCCATGGCCGGCGGTCCGTCCATGATGATGTTGACCCACAGGATCTGGATGGGGCTGAACGGCACCGGCAGCCCGGCCAGCGGCGCCAGCAATACCGCCAGCAGGGCGCCTATGTTGGTGGACAGTTGGAAGCGCACGAACTTGACGATGTTGTCGGTGATGATGCGCCCCTCGCGCACCGCGCCCACCACCGTGGAAAAATCGTCACCGGTCAGCACCATGGCGGCGGCCTCGCGCGTCACGTCCGAGCCGGTGCGGCCCATGGCGACGCCGATGTCGGCGGTCCCGAGCGCCGCCGCGTCGTTGACGCCGTCGCCGGTCATGGCGGCGACGTGGCCGCGCGCTTTCAGCGCCCGCACGATGCGCACCTTATGCTCGGGTGTCACACGGGCGAACACGGTGATGGCCGGGGCGCGGTCGGCCAGTTCTGTGTCGTCCATGGCATCAAGGTCGGTGCCGCTGACCACCTCGCCGTCCAGGCCCAACTGACGCGCCACCGCGCCCGCCGTCACCCGGTGGTCACCGGTGATCATCTTCACCATGATCCCGGCGGCGCGGCAGGTGGCGATGGCATCGGCGGCACCGGGGCGCGGCGGGTCGGCCAGCCCGACCAGGGCATGCAGGGTCAGCCCGCCCAACCCGGAGGCCAGATCCTCGTCCGGCCGGGCGTCCAGGTCTTCGGCGGAACGGGCGGCCAGGGCGATGACCCGCAGGGCGCGGCCACCCATGGCGTCCATCTCCGCCGCGATGACGCGGCGCAGATCCGCGTCCAGCGGACGGGTTCCATCCCCGGCCAGCACCGAATCACAAAGGTCCAGCACCCGGTCGGGCGCCCCCTTGACCGACAGCCGGCAGGCCTCGCCGTCGCTGTCCAGGGTCGCCATCAGCTTCCGGTCGGAACTGAACGGCAACTCCGCCAGCCGCCGCCAGCGCCCCGGTACCGGCAAGGCGCCGGAACGCTCGGCCAGACGCAGCAGGGCCACCTCGGTGGGATCACCTACCGCCTCGCCGGTGGCGGGGTTGAGGCGGGCCTCGGTGCACAGCCCGGCCGGGGCCAGCACCAATTCAAGACCGACCGGTCGGTCATCGCCGGAAAAGACGTGGGAGCGCCCCACCGCCCAGGCTTCCAGGGCGGTCATCCGCCCCAGCGTCAGGGTGCCGGTCTTGTCCGAGCAGATGACGCTGGTCGAGCCCAGGGTCTCGACCGCCGCCAGCCGACGGACCACCGCGCCCTTGCCCGCCATGCGCACCATGCCGAGAGCCAGGGTGACGGTGACCACGGCGGGCAGGCCCTCGGGAATGGCGGCCACCGCCAGGGCGACCGCCGTCAGCACCATCCGGCCCAGCGGCTCGCCGGCCAGCAGCCCCTGGATCAGGACGAAGCCCACCACCACGGCGGCGATCAGCGCCAGCCGGCGGCCCAACTGGTCGAGACGCTCCTGCAGCGGGGTCGGCCCCTCCCCGGCGGCATCGAGCAGGGCGGCGACCTTGCCCATCTCCGTGGCCGGTCCGGTCCCGGTCACCACCATCTCGGCCCGGCCACGGGTCACCACCGCGTTCATGAACAGCATGTTGATCCGTTCGGCCAGGGGCACGCCGTCACGGTCGAGCGCCTCGGCGGTCTTGGCCACCGGCTCGGATTCACCGGTCAGCGCCGCCTCGTCGGCCTCCACGTCCTGGCCGTCCACCAGCCGCCCGTCGGCGGGCACCCGGTCACCGGCCTTGAGCAGCACCAGATCGCCGGGCACCAGGTCTTCGGCGGCGATCACCGCCTCGCCCGCCGCGCGGCGCACCCGGGCCTTCTGGGCCAGCATGGCCTTCAGCGCGCCGAGCATGCGCCCGGCCCGGCGTTCCTGGGCATAACCGAGAATGGCGTTGAACAGGGTGACGGCCAGCACCACCACCATGTCGGACGTATCCCCCACCAGCCCGGCCAGCAGACCGGCGGCCAGCAGCATCAGGGTCAGCAGGTTGCGGAACTGGTCGAGAAAAACCGCCCAGGCGGGCCTGGGCGGTTTTTCCGCAAGCCGGTTGAAGCCGAAGCGCTGGCGACGGGTCCGGATTTCGTCCGCACTCAGACCGCCGGTTCCGCATCCGAGGCGGATGCGGACCTGATCGGCGCCGAGCCTGTGCCAGTCGCCCCCGGTATCAGGGAGCGGCATCGGGGGCCGTCAACCCCAGATGCGAGGCCGCGACCACCGCGCGGGTGCGGTTGTTGACGTTGAGTGCCTTCAAGATCGCCGTCACGTGCAGCTTGACCGTTCCCTCGGCCAGTTCCAGCACACGGGCGATTTCCTTGTTGGACTTGCCCTGGCCCAACAGGGCCAGAACCTCGCGCTGGCGGGGCGTCAGGGCCGCGATGGCGGTCTCGCCGGCCATGGGCGTACCGTCGTCACCGCCGGGTCCGCTCTGATCCAGCAGGGCCGGCGGCAGGTAGACGCCGCCCGACAGCACCAGCTTGAGGGCCGAGAGCATGACGCGCGACGAGGAGGTCTTGGGAATGAACCCGGCCGCCCCCATGTTGACCGCCTGCAGCACGTGGCGGCGGTCGTCGGAGGCCGACAGCACGATCAACGGCACCGCGGCCGGCAGCAACTCCTTCAGCTTGGCCAGCCCCTCGGCCCACGCCATGCCCGGCATGGTGAGATCGAGGAGGACGATGTCGATGTCCTTCTCGGCCTGAACGGCTGCGATGGCTTGGGGAAAGTCACTCGCCTCGATGATCGTGGGCGGTCCTTCGAACTGATCGAGGACATGGCGAAGCCCGTCACGAAACAGTTCATGGTCATCGGCGATAAGAATCTTCATCTCGTCCCCACCATGCATCTCCCGGCTATGGACCGCCGTCACCCATCTGCGACATGGTCGCAAGAATAAGGCGCCGCCGCCATGAAAAAATCTGCAACGCTCCACGGCTTTCACCGCAGGTCAAAGAGTGGCGCGCAACGACGGTGCCTAGCGTTCGATCCCAACTTCCAGTATGGTCCGCCGCCATGAGCACGCCCACAACCATCTATCATGTATGCCGTCGGACCGAGTGGCAATATGCCCAGACGACAGGGGGGTATAGGGGGTCGTCCCAGGACGAGGCCGACGGGTTCATCCATTTCTCCGGCCCGGCCCAGGTCAAGGCCAGTGTCGCCAAGCACCGGGCCGGCCAGGACGGGCTGGTGATCATCGCCGTCGACCCACAGCTTTTGGGCGAGCCCCTGAAGTGGGAAGTGTCGCGCGGCGGCCAGTTGTTCCCCCATCTCTACGGCCCCCTGCCGTTGTCGGCGGTAAAGTGGACGGCCGATCTGCCGCTGGGCCCCGACGGCGCCCACGTCTTTCCAGCTATCGAGGACTGACCTTGGACTATTTCCGCCTCGCCGGACCGCTGGTCCGCCTGCTCGACGCCGAAACCGCCCACGGGCTGACCATCGGCCTGCTCAAGGCCGGGCTGGTTCCCAAGCAGCCGGTCTACAACCCCGATGCGCTGAAGATCCGGCTGTGGGGCCGTGAATTCTCCAATCCGGTCGGCCTGGCCGCCGGCTTCGACAAGAACGCCGAGGTGCCCGACGCCATGCTGGCCCAGGGTTTCGGCTTCGTGGAGATCGGTTCGGTGACCCCCCGGCCGCAGCCCGGCAATCCCAAGCCCCGCATGTTCCGGCTGCCCGAGGACCGGGCGGTGATCAACCGCATGGGCTTCAACAACCAGGGCCTGGACGTGGTCGCCGGCCATCTGGCGGCGCGGCCGCGCATGGGCATCGTCGGCGCCAATCTGGGCAAGAACAAGGATACCGAGGATGCCGCCTCGGATTACGAGAAGGGCGCCGCCCGGCTGGCGCCGCTGTCCGACTATCTGGTGATCAACGTGTCGTCGCCCAACACGCCGGGCCTGCGCGCCCTGCAGGGCCGCGACCAGTTGGAATCCCTGGTGGGCCGCACGCGGACCGCCCTGGCCGGGGCCATGCCGTCCGGCGCCCCGCCCCTGCTGCTCAAGATCGCCCCCGATCTGGCCTGGGAGGACCTGGGCGACATCGCCGCCGTCGCCCTGGACGGTGGTCTGGACGGGTTGATCGTCTCCAACACCACGGTGGCCCGGCCCGAGACCCTGCGCTCGGCCAATGCGGGCCAGACCGGCGGCCTGTCGGGCGCGCCCCTGTTCGAATCCTCCACCGCCATGCTGCGCCGGGTCTACGAGCTGACGCAGGGCAAGCTGCCGATCATCGGAGTGGGCGGCATCGCCTCGGGCTCCGAGGCCTATGCCAAGGTCCGGGCCGGCGCCTCGCTGATCCAGCTCTATTCCGCCATGGTCTATGAAGGCCCCGCCCTGGTCACCCGCATCAAGCGCGAGATGGCCGAATTGCTGGCCCGCGACGGCTTCACGTCCATCTCGCAGGCGGTAGGCGCCGACCATCGGGGCCACGGGCTGTGATTGCCCCGATTTCAGGGCTGTCGGCGATCGCCGGCCGCTATGACGGCTTCGTGCTCGACCTGTGGGGGGTGATCCACGACGGGGTCACCGCCTATCCCGGCGTCGCCGAGACCCTGGCCGCCCTGCGCCGGGCAGGCAAGCGCACCATCATGCTGTCCAATGCGCCGCGCCGCGCCACCGCCCTGATCGAGCAGCTGACCCGGCTGGGCATCGAGCGCGGCCTCTACGACGAGGTGATGTCGTCGGGCGAGGCGGTGCATCTGGAGATGGAGCGCCGCACCGATCCGGTCTTCGCCGCCTTGGGCGCCAATCTCTACCACCTGGGACCGGAGCGCGATTGCAACGTCTACGAATCCCTGCCTTACCGGTCGGTCGACCTTGAGCAAGCCGATTTCGTGCTCAACACCGGACCGGTGGAGGTGACGGAGAGCGTCGCCGACTACCAGTCCATTCTCGACCGCGCCCTGGCCCGCCGGCTGCCCATGGTCTCGGCCAATCCCGATCACGTGGTCATCCGCCAGGGCAAGCGCATCACCTGCGCCGGGGCCATCGCCGACCGCTATGCCGACATGGGGGGGCAGGTGGTGCAACGGGGCAAGCCCGACCCGGCCATCTACGCGGTGGCGCTGGCGACCTTGGGGATCGCCGACCGGAGCCGCGTCTGCGCGGTGGGCGACGCCCTGCACACCGATATCCGGGGGGCGCGAGCCGGCGGCATTGACGCGGTGCTGGTGACCGGCGGCATCCATGCCGACGAGTTGGGCATCAAGTGGGGGGAGACCGCCGACCCGGCCCGTCTGGCCGAACTGGCCCGTCACCACGGCGAGACGCCCGTCGCCGCCATTCCCAAGTTTGTCTGGTAAGGAGACTGTAATGGCCCAGCACGAAACCGATGCGGTGATCGTCGGCGCCGGCCCGGTGGGCCTGTTCGCGGTGTTCCAGTGCGGCATGGTCAAGGTCCGCTGCCACGTGGTCGACGCCCTGGAAGCCGTGGGCGGCCAGTTGAGCGCGCTCTACCCGGAAAAGCCCATTTACGACATTCCCGGCCACCCCTCCATCCTGGCCGCCGATCTGGTGGAGCGCCTGTCCGAGCAGGCCGCCCCCTTCGGCCCCACCTTCCATTTCGATACCCAGGTCAGCACGCTGGCCCGCCTGGACGACGGGCGCTGGCTGTGCGGCCTGTCCAACGGCGACAGCATCGCCGCGCGGGCGGTGATCATCTGCGCCGGCGGCGGCGCCTTCGGCCCCAACCGCCCGCCGCTGGACGGACTGGCGCAATACGAAGGCACCAGCGTGTTCTATCTGGTGCGCAAGCGCGAGGATTTCCGCGGCAAGAACGTGGTGATCGCCGGCGGCGGCGATTCGGCGGTGGATTGGGCCATCTCGCTGGCCGAGGTGGCGGCCAAGGTGATGGTGGTGCATCGCCGGCCCAAATTCCGCGCCGCCCCGGAATCCGAGGCCCGCCTCAAGCAACTGGCCGAATCGGGCGGCGTCGAGCTGGTGGTGCCCTACCAGTTGCACGGGCTGGAAGGCGAGAACGGCAAGCTGTCGGCGGTGGTGGTCGCCACCCTGGAGGGCGAGGCAAAACGTCTGGAAGCCGACGTGCTGCTGCCGTTCTACGGCCTGTCCAGCGATCTCGGCCCCATCGCCCAGTGGAATCTCGGCATGGACCGCAACCTGATCGCCGTCGACCCGGCAACCGGCGCCACCGACGCGCCGGGCATCTATGCGGCCGGCGACATCTGCTCGTATCCCGGCAAGCTGAAGCTGATCCTATCGGGCTTCGCCGAAGCCGCCCGCGTCGCCCATTCGGCCCACGACGTGGTTCATCCCGGCGAGGCCCTGCACTTCGAGCACTCGACCACCTCGGGCGTGCCGAAGGCTTAACGTCCACCCGTCATGCCCGGACTTGATCCGGGCATCCACGCGGCTCCGCCCAAAAAGGCTTGTGACACAAGGAGTCGGGCGGACGGGCGTGGATCACCGGGACAAGCCCGGTGATGGCGAAAAAGGGGGAAGGCCCCCTCAGTCCCCCGCCCCGAAGAACTCCAGCTGCCATTCCATCTCGGCGGCGGACAGCGGATGGTCGCCCTGTCTGGCGGCCAGGACCTTGGAGGGCGACAGGCGCAACAGCTTGCTCTGCAACTGGGTGCCGAAGCCGGCGGACAGCCCAGCCTTCCAGGTGACGGCCACCATGCCCTTGGCGCTCTTGGTGTAGACCACCTTGCGCACCGCCTTGGGCGGCAAATCCGACAGCAGCGCCAGGGCGGCGGTGACGAAGGCGTGATCGCCCGACGACAGCGCGGTGTCCATGGCCGTCTCGTCCAACTGTCCGGCGGCGTGCAGGGCACGGGCCCGCTGCAGGGCGGCGGCCTCGTCGGCGTCGCGCTTGGCCTCGCCCTTGGCACCGGCATCGCCCTCGATCTCGCCGATGCGCCGCGACACCACGGCGGCGACGGCGGCGATGGCGTCGGCGTCGAGATCGCGGCGCTCCGCCAGGGTCTGCAGCAGGCTGGCGGCGACGAAGCGGGCCAGCTTCTGCGCCGTGCGGGCCGAAAGCTGCGGCCGTTCGATCATCGGCCGGTGCCACGCCTCGATATCGGCGGCGCGATCGGCCAGACGGTCCAGGGTCTCCTCCCGGATCTGGGCGGAGGGATTGCCCAGCAGCACGGCGATGGCGTCCACGTCGTCGGTGGCGGCAATGGCGTCGGCCACCTTGACGTTGACCACCGAGCGCCGCGAAATGCAGGCCAGGGCGCCGGGAATGGGACCGGCACCGATGATCTCCAGCAAATCCTCGTCGGTCAGCACCGGCGAGAATTGCAGCACCGGCCCGGCCACCACCAGTTCGGCATCGCGGGCCAGCCGGCGGATCACGTCGGGCGGCGCGTTGGCCACGTCCTGCAGGGCCTCGGACAAAATCTGGCGGACCTTGGGGATCTGGTCGCGGGCCAGCATCTCCAGGGATTCGAAGGTCATACGGCGCAGACGGTCCTGCTCGTGGGCCGACAGGCCGGGAGCCACCCGGGCGATCTTGGCGGCCAGATCGCCGCGCACCGCGTCGCTCTGGTCGGTGGCGAGGCGCAGATTGGCCTGGGCCGGCGCATGGGGGTTGGCCGCCACCTTGCGGCGCACCTCGGCATCGGTGTCCTCGGCCAGGAAATAGAGAATCTCGGCCTTGACGTCCTCGCGGGCCGCCAGTTCGGCGCGGACTTTGGAATCGGGATGGGCGGCCAGTTCCTTGGCCTGCTCGTAGTCCAGCGGTCCCTTGCGCCCGCCGCCGAACAGCCGCTTGAGGAATCCGGTCACGCCGCCCCCCCACCGCCCGGCAGCGGCGCGATGTGGAAGGCGCCCTTGCCGGTGCGCTTGACCTGATACATGGCCTTGTCGGCGCGGGCGATCAGATCCTCGATGGATTCCTTCTCGCCGCCGCCATGCACCGCCACGCCCAGCGACAGACCCAGCGGCTTGTCCGCCCCGCCGGAATAGTGCCCGAGGTCCTTGGCCGCCTCCAGCAGGTCCTGGCAACGCTTGACGGCGATGCGTTCCTCGGCGGCCTCCAGCCAGATGGCGAACTCGTCGCCGCCCAGGCGCGCCACCAGATCGATGGGCCGTGTGTGCTGCAGCAGCAGGTCGCGCACCGCCAGCAATGCCTCGTCGCCGGTCTGGTGACCGTGCACGTCGTTGACCGCCTTGAAATTGTCCAGGTCCACGTAGATCAGGGCGGCGGGCCGCCCCTCGCGCGTCAGACGGTGGAAGCGCCGGGCGATCTCCTCGAAGAAGGCGCGGCGGTTGAACAGGCCGGTCAGACCATCGGTGCGCGACAGCTTGACCATGCGCTCGTGGTTGGTGATCTGCTCGGCGGCCAGCCCCACCTGATTGGCCACGTCGTCGATCAGCAGGCGGTCGTCGTCGCTCCAGGCGGCGCGGCTCATCTGCCGCCACAGCAATACGGCGCCGTTGATGGAGTGGCGATAGCGGCATACCGAGGCCAGCACCCGCCAGTCGCCCAGGTCGGCATCGTAATGGTCGGTGGATTCGAAGGTGTCGAGCACCGACCGCGACTCGCCGAACTGGCCGTAATCGGCCGACAGGACGAAATCGGAATCCTCGGACTGGATACGGAAGATCTGGCAGCCGGTAGCCCCCAAGGCCCGCGCCGTGGCCTCGGCCGCCGCCTTCAGCATGTCGGCGGGGTCCACCTCGTCCCTGATGGTGCGCACGATGTAGCTGAGCAGGCGCTCGCGGTTGTTGGCGCGGGAAAGCGCCGCGTCGCGCAGCCGCTCCTGCGTCACGTCGCGGCAGACGCCACGGGCGCCGCGCCACTCGCCGCCATCGCCGCGGATGGGGGTGGAGGAGGCCAGCAGGCACATGGGCTGGCCGTCGCTCTGACGCATCCACACCTCGATGTCCTCGACCGGGGCCACCGCCTCGAACGGGCCGGGGCCGTGGGTATCCTCCTCCTGCAGCACGAACTCGGCGGGGCGGCGCCCCACCAGTTCGTCGGCGGCAAAGCCCAACGCCCCCTTGGGGCTGACGAAGACGAAGCGGCCGTCGCCCCCGGTTTCCCAGGCGAAATCGCTGGAAATCTCCACCAGGTCCTTGTAGCGCTGGCGGGATTCCACCAGGGCGGCCCGCAGGTTGCGTTCCAGGGTGACGTCGCGGCCGAACAAGATGATCTGGCCGCCTTCGGCCGGGATGGACACCAGATCGAGAATCAGGGAGCCGCCGGTGGACAAAGGCAGGCTTTCCACCGAGGTGGCACCGGGCTGGGCCACCAGGGCGCCGAGGCACCCCAGCCGGTCCTGGGCCACCGCCTGGGCCAGAGGGTCCGCCCGGCCATTGGCGGCGAGGATGGTGCCGTCGCGGTCGAGCAGCACGGCGGGCCCGGGAAAGGCGTTCAGCCCCTCGGCACCCAAGACCATGGCGGGTCGCCCGCCCGATGGCGGCTTGCCTCGCTGTTTTTCGCCCGTCGCGCTCATCCGTTCTGGAATCCCGGCCGTCACGTCCCCACTCCCTCCTTACCATAGGTATGGGCGCTTAACGATCTCCTAAAGGGGCTATACCTTGCCTTGGATGCCGGGGCGCGCTACGTCTTGGGCATGGACAACCACCTTCCCGACCTGTCGCGTATCGAGACCTGGGTCTTCGACCTGGACAACACGCTGTATCCGGCGTCGTCCAGCCTGTTCCCCCAGATCGACGTGCGCATGCGCCGCTTCATCGCCGAGCGGCTGCACCTGTCGCTGGACGACGCCTTCGCCCTGCAAAAGCGCTATTACCGCGAATTCGGCACCACGCTGCGCGGCCTGATGCTGGTGCACAAGATCGAGCCCGAGGCGTTCCTGTCCTTCGTCCACGATATCGACTGCACGGTGCTGGACGCGGCGCCCCGCCTGGACGCCGCCCTGGACGCCCTGCCGGGCCGCAAGCTGATCTTCACCAACGGATCGGAACGCCACGCCGAGAACGTGCTGGGTCGCCTGGGGCTGGCCCGGCACTTCGAAGGCATCTTCGACATCCGGGCCGCCCGCTTCATCCCCAAGCCGCAACCCGAATGCTACCAGTTGCTGATCGACCGCCACACCGTCGATCCCCATGCCGCCCTGATGGTCGAGGACCTGCACCGCAACCTGCGGCCCGCCGCCGCCATCGGCATGACCACCCTGTGGGTGCGCGAGGACGGCCACCCCGACACCGAGGTGCTGGGCGAGGATCGGGGCGATCTCGCCCATGTCCACCACATCACCGACGACCTCGCCGCCTGGCTGGAGCGGGCGGCGCGGAACATCGCGACCGACCGCCGCTGACCGGCAAGCCCTTCACGGCGGATGGTGGCCCCTGCCGGAATCGAACCGGCACGCCCGAGGGCGAGCGATTTTAAGTTAATCGCGCTTATATAGTGCGTTGTATTAAAAGATTAAATTGCACTTACAGCAAACTGTGTATTTTTCTGTGTTTGCACAATCGCGGCCATGGCCCGCATTTTCCCCGTCATGAAAGGCGTGAACTTACGTCATGTAAGCTCACGCCTTCTTGGGTCACAGCAAGCCCATCTCTTCGCCGAAGCCCCGACTGAACTCGTCCGGTCCCACAGTGTCCATGACGGAGTTGAAGGCGTCGGTGGTCTTGGGGCCGATCCAGTTATCTTCCTTCAGCGGCTCCCAGCCATCGACGACATCGCCGCCGGTCTTGTTGAGGCTGCGCTGCAAGCTGCGGCCGGCATCGTCGCCGAACAGCGATGTGGTCTTGTCGTCCAGTCCATCGGAATTGCCGCTGGCCGCCGCGTCGCGGGCGAAAGTGTTGAAGCGGCCCAGCGACAGGACATTGTCCACCTTGTCCGCGCCATGCTGCGATAACGCTGATTTCAGGGCGAAGTCGGTGTTGGGGCCGTAATCGCCATCCTCGGCAAGCTTGTCCTGGGGAGTATAGTAGCCCCAGGCGGGCGAGCGCTCGGGCGGCGGATTGGCGTCGTTCAGCATGTTGAGGCCATTTTGCAGCCCCTTGACCGCATTGCCGTAGCCATCGGTTTGGGCGGCAGTGGCGAGCGTCTTGCCCATGTCGGCGGATGCCTGCCACAAGTCCTGACCATCGGGAGTGATGTGGGGCGAAGGCTGGTCGGGGATGGCGGTGATGGGCTGCGGCTCAATGGGTTTGCCACCGTCATATTGCTGCTCGCCATCGCCATAGACGTGGCTGTGCCAGTCCTGGACGCGCTCATACATATGGTCCTTCAGCGGGTCGCCCGACGTCCAGCCGTTGAAGTCGCCCTGCGCCGAGTTCAGCACGTCCTTCATTTCGCCCTCGGTCCACTTATCCACCGGCTTCAACAGCGCCGAGCGGGCCGGGTCGGTTGTCGGAGAGGCTGCCATCTGCATCATGTCCGCAATGTAAGGATCGCTTTCAGGCGCAAAAGGTTCGACTTGATCGACATTCTTATGGCTGAATTGGAAGACCTTGTGTTCAACGTCTAGTCCGTTGTCCCAGCCACCTTCACCACCGCCGTCATCGCCGCCACCGTCATCACTTTCATCTCCTCCGCTGCCTCCCGGCAGTTCGGCAATATCATGTGTATCGTCATTTTGGTCGTCGCCTGCGCGCTCGTCCGGGGCTGCCATTTTTAGGTCCAATATCTCGCCCTTAAGTGCCTCCAGATGCTGTGACAGGGCATTATAATCTTCAATCATCTGCTGCCTGTCTTCGCCGTTAGACATTTTGTCAACCTGGGCCTTCATGTCCTGGAGCTGCTGCTGGAGTTCATCCCGAACTTCGCTCAGGTGCCGGATTTGCGCGTAAATCTCATCAACCGCCTCTCGGTCGCGATTGATCTTTGGAATGATGCCCCGGTCACCCGGTGATGGCAGCGGGCCAAGTATCCCACGATCAAACCACCCAAAATCGGGGTTGAGCTTATTATCCATTTCATGTCTCCATTGCTGTCATAGGTTGAAGTTGCACGCGAGGGGCGCATGCGGATTGCCACATTCCTGACGGTTCTTATTGCCTGCTTCGGGATTGCGGGGACCTCATTGGCGGCTCCCCGAGACAAACCGACCCCGGATACGCTGAATGACCTGAAAGCCAAGGCGTCTGCGGGCGACTATCGCGCTCTTCGCGATCTGGGCACCCTGTACCGGAATGGAGACGGCGTTGCGCGTGACCCGGAACTCGCGGCTGCGCTTTTCGAACAGGCGGAGCGGCGCTACCAGGACATACAGGTCAAGGTCGGCGAATCAGAGGCAACTGCCTTCTTTTCCATCGGCGAGTTGTTCTACTCTATCGGCAATCAACGCGGGGAAAACGCCAGAGCGGCCCGCTGGTTCGAGCGTGCCGCCACCCAAGGAAACGTCCTGGCGCAGTTCTATCTCGGCACCATGTTCGCGAATGGTGAGGGAATTACCGCCGATCCGGCCCTTGCCGCTCAGTGGCTGCTGGCAGCATCACGCCAGGGCGACAAGCATGCTGCTGATGCGTATTGCCGTGGGCTTACCACGGGGCGGGTATTGCGAGACGAATCCATATCGCCACAAACCTGCCCACCCGCCCCGCCTGTCGGTGAAGCGGCAAGGACAAACTCTCTCAAATCGGGAACTGACCGATAGCCGCAAGACACAATTCGGGTGTTGATGGAGTGCTTATACCATAGCACGCCGCACAACAAAACTCTTTTTGTTCTTCATGTGATCACGTTACAGTCGCGGCGCGGCGACGAATTGGCACGTCATCCCAAGCGATGGTGGCCCCTGCCGGAATCGAACCGGCACGCCCGAAGGCGAGCGATTTTAAGGAAACTGCGTCTATATAAAATATTGTTTCTGCTGGAATTTTACGCTGATTGACAGAACTGTGTATGTTTCTGTGCATGACCACCTTGCCGTAGCTGTGGTCGCGACGAAGCTGATCGTTAAGTGCGGCGATACGTTCCGTCCGGTCCATACGGCCCTCGCTGTTGCGCGGGCACGTTTCCGGGATTGGGCAATGCGCCCGGTGCTGCTGCTATAGCAGTGGAGCGCGTGGAGCGTCTACAGACGGCTAGAAATGCCCCCGCCCGTATTTCCCCAAGCACGGGCGCATCCACGTCCAGGCAGCTGAGGCCATCGTTCCGGACGCTGTGCGAGCACGGCAGGGCTGCGTAGAGGCGCCGGTTATTCGTCTTCCGTTTCGGCCAGGGCGTCGGCCAAGCTTCTCGGAATCGTGGGTGAGGGCTTGTGCCTGTCGGGTTTCTGCCGCTTCTTGCTCGTATCGTGGGGCTTGCCGTCATTGAAGACGCCAGCCGTCACATGCGGGCTGATCAGCATGGCGTTGGCCGCCACCTTTGGGGCAATCGCCAACGGCCCCAGATGCGCGTAGTGCTGCTCCAGCATGGCGACGCTGGTGCCCATGTGGGTTGCCAACTCAATGAGAGACATCGTGCCGTGGACGATCTGTGTCGTGGCGTAGCTGTGGCGCAGGGAATAGAGGCTCCTGCGTGCGGGCGGGTCGCCCCGGTCCCACAGCATTCCGATCTTGGTCAAAATGACCTGAAAGCTGTTCGCCATGTTCCCTGGCGTCGAGCCATCGGGCAGGCGGAACACGAAGTCGTCGAGCGTCTTGTCCGGGCCTTGCCATGCCATCAACGCCTTGAAAGGCGTAGCGGCCACGCTGGCGGGGGCGGTGATCACCCGTTGGCGGACTCGGCTGTACTTGATGGTCTTGCCGGCGGTGATCGTCAGTTTGACGAACTTCTGACCGCCATGTTCCCAATCTAAATCCACCTGCCGCCAACGCAGGTTGTTCAATTCCTTGCCTGGACGTGCGCCGGTTAGCAGAAGGACGGTGACATAGTAGTAGATGAGTTGCCGAATCTCACGGGTTCGCTCTTTGCGCCCTTCGGGAATCAACTGCCACATCCTGATCAGCAGGGCGGAGATTTCGTCCTCGTCGAAATGCGGTCGGCGACAGCCAAGCTCGCCCTCATTCGGCAGTTTGGGAATTTGCCAGTCACTCATCCAGCCATAGCGGACGGCGCTCTTAAAGACGTTGCTGAGGCACAAATTATGGCTGGTGACGGTGGATTTGGTGAATGGTTTGCCGTGCTGCTCGCGCTTCCAGGCATTCCAGGCCGTAATATCATGCGGGCTCAACTCATCGAGCTTCTTCCCGCCGAGGAAGGGATCGATCCATTTTTTGATGGTGCGACGGTATTCGGCTGCGCTGGCAAGGGAGCTGGTTTCGAGATCCTTGATGTATTGCGCCGTCGCATCCCGTACCAGCTTCGTGCGCGGCACCTGGTTATGCCGCACCCGGTACATCATGTCGTCGTATTGCTCGCAGGCCCATTGCGCGGCCTCGCGGATATCGCTTTTGCCGGTGGAAAGGCGCAGCCATTCGCCGCGCATCTTCAGATACGCTTGCCAATACGAAGAGCCTTTACGCATCTTGAGCACGACGTTGCCGTCGCGCATCTTGCGCCAAGGATCTTCGATACGTTTGGGCAAATCTACACCCCGAGTAGTGGTGCCCCGTGCCGGAGTCGAACCAGCATGACCAGAGGTCGCCGCATTTTGAGTAAACAGCGTGTGGGCATAGCATTGATTTAAAACGATAAAATTATGAATTTCTGCCAATGTGCTGCAAAGTGTGCTGTGCGCATTGGCGCTGCTTCTTCCTGCGAACTTACATCATTTAAGCTCGCCAGCAAACTGCCCCGCAGGATGTGCGGCTGGTGGTGCTCAATCTCGGCACCAGCCCCGAGATGGTTTGCCGCCATTACGGCCACGACAACACCAAGAGCCGGGCGTCGGAGTTCGCCGATGTGTGGCTGATGGAGAGGGCGAAGAGTAGATAGGCGTTACCTCCGGTAATACAGAGCAGCCGGCTAGGGGCGCGCCCATCCCTCCGCTAGCTTCTCCATCACCTTCTCGAACCAATTCTCATACCAATACCAAGCCTTAGCAACCATAACGCCAAAGCCCTTGCCGGGCGCGCGCGCATCGAGTTGTCTCGCAAGCAGGGTGTGGTCGTACATGCTGAACGCTGGATAGCCAGCCGCATTTGCCTTCTTAACAATCTCAGAGGGCAGATACTTCGGTCGCTCAACTTCCTTAAGCAGGACTCGCTCGACGGCTTCAGCTTCTGGCGACCCCGGTTTGATAAATTCGACGGCGAGGTCGGCTTTCGAGGCTTTGCCTGAGACCTTCGGAATGAAAGCTACTCGGTATCTGAATTGCGTATCTTTCTGCTCGTCCTCGGTTAGCCCGTTATGGAAATTGTCCATCGCGGTGGCAATGTGTTGAGGAAGATTTGCTCCTATCAGGCTGGCTCTCTGCGAACCATTAAATGTCACAAACTGCAATGCAATCGGCAGTCTCTTCTCAAGTGCGAATTCATTCCCGAATAGCGCCTTGATCGTATCGTTGAAATTGATGCAGCAGGCCTGGAGCTTGGCGCTCAGGGCGTCATCGATCCTATTTGTGGACCGATGCTCGATTTCGTGGCGAATCTCGGTCAGGAACTTCAGGTTATTGACGACACCCTTGTCCAAGGGGCACTTCCCATGGGCTAGGCACTGGCCGAGTTCCCAGTATTTATCTGCACCGGCTGGCGTTTTTTCGACAATACCGCCCTTCTTGTGCCGATAGTCTACGCCTTCTCGTTTGTAGTGTGCGTGCAACAAATATGTCCAGGCGATAATGCTGGTGACGATGAATAACTCTGCCCTAAAATATAGTCCTGCACTATTAAATGTGTGAACCGCTGCGATCATCGCCTCTCGTGCTTTGACGAGGAGCTCATCCCCCTGGAGGTGCAGGCCTGTTACCGGATCGATATTTGGCCAAGCATCTAAGAAACTATCAAGTTCAGCTTCAGAGGCGGCTTTAACGCCCTTGTGCTTTGCCTCGTCGCGTATTTCAGAGATGCGAGCATGATTGATAGAGCGCGTGGGCCTTGAAAAATAGGCCTGAATATCCTGTGGTACGTACTTCTTCGCCAGCATCGCCTTAACGATGGCAACTTCCCACTTCTCCAATGTATTCCCAGGTCTTCGCGCCACGCATGCTCTCCGCTGATAATCTTAAGCATCCAAGTCTGTATTGCAGCACCCTCAACAACCCACCCATGGCTAGGCATATGCAGCCTACAGTATGTTTTCGCAACAATCTACGGTGATGATTTTCAAAGATAAATCGGCAGAATTTCTGAGAATCGGTTGTTAGCGTGTGTTCAGTGGAAACACACGGAGAACGACCGATGTCTGCCCTGACCAAGCTGAAGCTCGCCAATGCCTCCCGCAAGCCAGTCGAGGAGACCCCGGAGGAGCGTATGCGCAACCGCATGGTTGCGCACCTAACCGAGCAGTTGGCGATGGCCACCGCCCTCATCGAATGTCGCTCCTATACGGCTACTCGCACCGTGACCAAGAAGAATGACGACGGCAGCGCCGTGACCGTCGAGCGCGACAAGCGCCTGCGCCCCTGGTACTGGCACGACCTTAGCGGCAAGTGGTTTCTTGAGCTTCGCTACGCCAACACCGTGCTGAGCCTCGCCAAGGATCAGAACGCGATCGAGGTCGGCACCAAGGACAAGCTCGTTCCGACGATCCAGACGGTGGTCGAAGCCGTGAAGGCAGGTGAACTGGATGCTGCGATGAACGCGGCACTGGCTTCACGGAAGAAGGCCAACAAGTAGGCTTTCGCTGCCGTGCGTGTCTCATGCACGGCAGGTCCATGACAAATCAGATTTGGGTAGACCCTTTCTGCGTGCTCTGCGACCCTCCGTAGTTGCGGCGGTGAGATATAGAGAATAGGGCCACCATGTTGAGCTGTCTGGGGTTGTCGCTGGAAGGCTGCGCTTACGACCCCGCAAACGCGGCTAATGTCTACTTCACGCTCGGCGATGTCGTCGCTGCGCTTGGCGTAACGTTGATCGTCCCCCAATTTCTCAAGCCTATCTATCTGCTCCGATTAAAGGTGCGCCGTATCTCTTTGATCACGATTTACGCTTTGGTTTTTGCCGGAACCTTGCCAATCGCGATGGCCGCACTTCTTCCTCAGTTCCCAATCCCCCGCGTTGCGATCATAGGTCATCCGCTCTTCTGGGAATTTCTCGGCACCCTATTGTTTGTCACGGCCTATGCCTTCCTGGCATTTGGGTCTTTGGCGCCGATCACAATCCGAGAAGGGGCCGTCGAACGGTTTGTCCGTGCTGGTGCTGCGCTGCTGGCGGAAGGCAATGAACGAGATTGCGTGGATTTCGCGGGAGATCTTGCGCGTAACCTGCCCACTCTCATTCGCGTGGCGAATTTTATCGGGGATGGCCGTGAGTTCAGTGCCTTTATGGAATTTCGTTGCCGAGCGAAAATCAAAGATGGCCGATATGCAGCATCGTTTCTCGGCATAATATCTGACCATAAATTTTGCGCCTCACTCGTTACATTTTCCCCTTGGCTGGCAGCGGATATTATGAACTCTCTTGCCAGAGAGCGTCTAAATTCTCGCCATGCTGAACGCTTCGTGCAGGAATTGGCGCTCCAAACGATTCTGCTCGATCAGAGTATGATGTCCCGTGAGGTTGGCTATGGCGGCTTCAGCGTAGCTCCCGTCCTATCGGAAAGCCTGTTTGGCGACCATTTCATTGCGCAGACCTACGAGCCGTTTGCAGGCATTCGCTTCGGTAGTCTCGGCACTCCAACAAGAGCCATGATGATGCGGTTGAACGCCGCCGCCGAACTGAGCTTGAAGGCCGCATTGGAAGAAAGTAGCTACTGGTCTGGTCGTAATTTTTCCCACCTTCAGGATGTTTACGAACACGTTTTTCGGGAACTGAGCAAGATGAAGCGTGCGAATAACCTTGAGGTCGGCCTCAGTATTGAAGCCGATTCCGGGGTTGATGCGCTCATTAAAATCACGCGGAACCATCTCGCAACGCTCACGGCTGATCGAATTTACGACCTCTACAGGCGGGGCGCAGACTGCTACGGTCGTGGCAATATTATCGAAGCCGTCGCGGAACTGACGTCCAAATCGCTGGAGACCATTGCGAACTCATTCGAAGGCGTAAACGATCCCTTCTGGTCGCACGTCAGCGGCACACTTCACACCCTGTTTCCATTTTATGAGGACGAGCCAGCAGGAATGGACCCGCTTCAGCAGCGGGTTGCACTCAAGATTGTGGCAAAGCTGAAGGAGAACATGGAAGGTTGGTTTCCTGCCATGTCGCGTGTCATGCTGGCCGGGATCGGTCCATACGGAAATTTTAGAAATATCAAGAACCGCAGTGCTTACGTGATACTGGTTGATGCGGTTTACTACGAGCTACAGCGGTTGAGCAAACTTGCGGCGGAGAACCCCTATAAGCTGAGCGATTTCCTGCCTGAAACCACGGAATACGATACCGAAGCGAATGCGCTGATCCATACGTATGCTGATGGTGCGGAGTCGACCACGAAGCTTGCCGATATCCAGCCATTGCCGTTTTCCTTTGCTCCTCCTGAGGACACTGGAGAGGTTGGCGCAGGGCATTGATCCAGGTTTATCGACCATGTATGGCCCTATGCACGACAGTTTCGTGAGCCGCAAGTAGAGTGCTATTGCTCTTGGGGCAGGCTCGGCTCAGCCGTTATGCGCTTAAGGCAAGGAAACTTCTCTTCTATGCCTGGGCGGATCGAGAGGATGTTGTCACGCAACTCCTTGTATGCATCCGCGCAATCATCATGTGGTGGCTGTGGCTTACCACCGAGCCTCTCGATGATGGAGTACTCAGGTTCAAGGTAAAGCGCCTTGAACAGAGACGACGCAGCATCAGAGAGGTTGAATTGCGGTTGGGTAGAACACCGGATGAGCATCCGAAGCTCATCTCCATCAGGTCTTGCCGCGTGGCGGACAGGCATCCTCATCATCGACGTGGCAACGCCAGCTAATTCGGCGTTTGCCTCAACGAGGCACATATTGAACCCAGGATGTTCGCGAAAGACGGCCAGAATACCAAGAAGGGCGCAGAGCCTTGATACGACATACCTGCCGATAAATTCGCCTTTGGCTACCTCCCGCCAGAACGCAACCAATACAAAACCCGACAGGCCGGCCAAAAAATACGATGCTCCTCCCCAAAATTCTTTATCAATGAAATCCAGCACCATCCATACGGTGCCGAGCACCAAGAACCCAATCCCAATAACGCCTGACAATACGAACACGGCGACCTCCGTAGGTGGCATGCCAACCTTATAGGCTGGCCTGTGCGACCTTCTTGCCATTGATATTGATGATTGCGACCGTAGACAGATCCCAACCGGCCATTGCGGTACGCCAGGCCTCAGACCAATAACGGAATGGGTTGGCTCTGATCTCGGATCGTCGTTCTTTGTGATCCGCGTTGTAGTATCCGTCCGCCGTCCAGCGGAGTTCCCACGTGGAAGTTTCCCGGTCAGGGAGTGACGTGACCACGATGTAAGGGGTTTCCAGCTTTGGTCCCGACCAACTCAGATAAGCGTCCACGTCCTTCCACGGCACACGGGCATCGCTGCTGTTGGGGCTCTCGAAATCTACATAGACGGCGTGGTCGCCGTCTTCTCCGAAGCCAACGATATCCGGTTGGAACTTCAAGCCATCACGGTTGAGACGAACATCTATGCCAACATAGGCTACCCCCTTGATGGAGGAGACCACACTAGCCAGCGCGCCCAACGTCACCGAGTGGCAAAGGTTATTGCCTGTGCGTGTAAAGTCGAAGCTGTCGTAGAACCCTTTGGGCATTCTACGAATTGCCGTGGTCAAGCCCATGACAATCGCTTCCGTCGCTCTGTCCAGCATAACGCATCCCCCCCCAAGCTGCTCAGATATTGCCCCTAAGAGTTGGGTGCCTCTCGAGCGTACTGGAGGCTAAATTTCCGAGCAACGGCCCATTTGCTAAGGGCGAAACAACGGCATTACTACTGCCATAGTGTCCCAGCAATTCGCCCCCATCTTCTTGCTAAAATCATTCAGCATATTGGAGTGAGCGTGCTGATAGCTCTGCCGTATCCGCATTGCCCCCGCCTGAGATTTGCCGCCAAGGTGAGTGGCGTGTCAGTGCTGGGATATTGGCTGCCTTATGGCAAGTAAGCTTAATGCTGCGCTGCTTGGGGTACTTTGGCGATATCCCGCCATGCGGTAATAGCTTCCCGGTGGGCTTCTTCAGCTTCGTTCATGCGCCCCTCCCGTGCCAGCAGGGCGGCCTGCCGGTCATAGTGATTCGCCTGCATAAGAAGTACTGCAAGACTGTGTTGGTCGCTCATGACGCTCCTTTTGCGTGTTTAAGGGCGTCATAAACTTCGATGAAAATCACGCCTGTCTCCAAATCGCTGCGTATGCTGCTACTTATGATGGCGCTCGTCAGAAGTTGCCGCATACGCAGCAATCCAATGGTCAATTTGTGCTGACTAGATATCAGCGAGCGTATCGATGATGGTCATGACCGCTGGCAGGGCATTGGGAAACACATCCGTGTTCGCCTCGATCCAGCGGTCACGACGGCCATGCTGTTCCAGCAGCATGAGGTCGAACGAATCGGGGTTGTCATCGATCCAGTAGAAGTCCGCTTCCATGTCGATGGCCGCTGCCTTGGAAGCGTCCCACTGCAGCGGCGTTACCGGGAGTAACCGCGAATCCAGGGCATTATCCCAATTCCGGCATTCACGGAACGCCCTGATGATACCGACATGCATTCCCGAGCGGTCGCGAGTGGTCAGCCAGTAGGGCGTGTGGCGCTCAATGGCCCAACGCAAGAACTCCCCTGCATGCGGGGCGATTTCCCATCCCGCGTTCCACACCGCTCCGGGCGTGGCCGAGCGCAGCAACACACCGTCGATATCAAGATAGAGCAGTGCCATTACGCCTCCACAGCAGGGGTGCCGTTGGCCCACTCCCTGGTCCACGCCCGCAGCGTCTCGCTGATGGGAATCGTCCAGCCGTCTCCGTATCGCAGGCAATCATCGGCAACCACCGTTGGCGGTTCCGATATCCAGCAGACATTCTCATGGGCGATGAAGGCATGCGCGTCTTGCAGCAAGGCGATCAGCGGCTCTATGGGCTGGGTTTCGGCCACCAGCCCCAACCGTCTGCGCAGGAACGCCAAGGTGATCGCGTGATCCTCCACCTGTCCCCGGATGACGCCCCCGCTACCGTAATTGTCCCGGATGGCAGCCGTTTGCCGCAGGCCACAGCTCTCCAGGGACTCCACGATGGCGGCCTGGAGTCCGGGGCCCATGTCATCGAATGGCATGACCACGGCGTCGGCCAGCGCGTCCCACAGGGCTTGCTCCCTGGCTCTCACGGCATCCTTGAGGCCGCCTTCAAGGCATGTCCGCAGGTCCTGGCGGAACTCGCGGCTCATCTTCCGCAGGATGCCGGGCCAGGTTCTCCGCAGGGGATCTTGGATCAGCAAGGATCTGACATCCTGCCCGACCTGCTCCTGCCAGATATCAGTGGTGATGGACCTCACCCAGGTCATAGCCAGCGGTGACGAGCACCAGACGATACGGCGCGGATGATGAAGCCCGGCGGCGCGGTAGGCATCCTTGACCAGTTGTTCGACATGAGTGCGGTCGGGCCTATCAGTCAGCCCCAGCATGGTGATCCATAGGTGGAGAAATCGGCGTGCTGCAGCCGTAACGTCGTCGGTGGTGGTGATGTTCATGAAAGCGCCTCGATATCCGCAGTGTTGATGACCACGGTATTTAGCGGCGCTCCCATTCAGAGGATTTCCACCGCCGCCCGCATCATGGCGTCGTTGACCTCGATATAGCGTTGCGTGGTGCTGAGGTGGCGGTGCCCGGCCAGGGTCATGATCACCTTGGCCGATACGCCGGAATGGGCGAGCCGGGTGATGAACCAGCGTCGCCCGCTGTGGCTACTGGCGCCGTCGATGCCCGCCGCCGCGTAGAGATGGGTGAACAACTGGCACAGTGTATTGGGCGAGAATGCCGTCTGCTTCTGCGTCAACAGGAACGGGGTGTCGCCGGAGGGATGGGCCACCTTCAGCGCGGCCATGTAGCGTTCCAGTTCCTTGCGCAGCTTGTCGCCCACGAACACGGCCCGCGCCTCGCCGGTCTTGGTGATGGCGCCCCGCAGCAGGATTTGATCCTTGACCCGCCCCTCACCGTCCAGCACGTCCTTGACGGTCAAGGCGGCGATCTCGCCGACTCGCATGCCGGCATAGAAACTGAGCATCAGGGCGGCACGGTTGCGGGCCGCGTGCTTCCGGCCGGCGATGATGGCCAGCACGCGCTTCAGTTCGCTCTCGCTCAGGACCTTGGCCTGTTTCATGGCTGGAACCTTGAGAAATCAACGCATTCGTGTAAAACGTTATATGTGACAAACGCCCGAAGTCGCAACGGCGTTGATCTATGCGTTATTTCAATGGCATAGCCATAACATAAGAAAATGTATGTTTGTAAATAAGACAAGGCCCGGTGTTCAGCAATGAAATCCAAGGTGCTGCCGCCTGATTTCTTCCATGTGCGTCCTTGCACATTTCCGGCTGGGCAAAACGCCTCGCCTTGGCGGCCGCGCCTCTGGGCGGCAGAAACCTAATGAAACATACAGAAGTACATATTCGCGTCCGGTCGTGCCGGTCGCGCGAGGGGGATAAGGTCGAGATGCCGCCAGAACAGCCTTTCGTCGTCGCAGTCATTGATGATGATGCCGGATTCCGGGATGCGATCGGTTGGCTGCTCACAGCTAACGGCTACATGGTGCGGAGCTATGGCGATGCCCCGTCCTTCATCGACGGCCATGACTCTGCATCCATCGGCTGCGTGCTGCTCGACCTGCGCCTGGACGGGGCGTGCGGCATCGACACCTTCGTGGTGGCACGGCAGCGCGGCCATGATGCGCCCGTCCTGATGATCTCAGGCCATGGCGACATCCCCACCGCTGTCAAAGCAGTACAGCTTGGCGCGGCGGGCTTCATCGAAAAGCCGGTGGACAACGATAAGCTGATCGCCTCCGTCGCGGCGGCTTGCACTGCGCATCGGCGGCAATGCCGTGAGCATGGGCGTTCGGTAAACGCCATGAAGGGCTATGGTCAGCTGACCGAGCGAGAGCGGCAGGTGTTCTGGCTGATGATCGATGGACAGCTGACCAAGGAAGTCGCAAAGACACTCGGGATCAGTATCCGGACAACGGAAATCCATCGCTCGCGGGTTTTCGAGAAGATGGCGGCGAGTGGCTTGTCTGAGTTGCACAAGGCCGCGTATTTCCTGTCTCGCCTTCCCGTCTATCCGTAATTTTCCACTATACCTCTTCCTAGCACAGCCCAGTACCGTGCAAAAGTCGTGATTGAGGAGCGCGGAGAAACGCTATGTCTGGTGTCCAGAAGATGATTGTCGCCTTGGTGGCCGTGGTGCTGCTTATTGGCGGTTCTTTTGCCTATTCGGTCTATGTGACCAACCGTGCCGCCGAAGACGGTGCCAAGGCGATGAGTAAGGCCATGGAAGATCAGAAGGAAATGCAGCGCCAACTCATGCAGCAGATGCAGCGGCGGTAACGGCGATGTGGATATCAGCCAGACTGGCAGCTATCGCGGGCCTTTGTGCTGCGGCCATTGCCCATCCCGTGGCGGCGGCGGATCAGCCGGATTTTAATCGCCCCCAATCTGTCTATTCCAGCATGGAGAATATCGCAGATAAATGCCTCGAGAGCGGCAACAGCACCTGCGCACTGGTCTGTGAGCAGATGCAGAAAACGTTACTCGATCTTTATTCATCCATAACGGGGCGATACCAGCTTTCCGCATCGGCAAGCCTGCCCCAAATCTCCTTTCAGATGCAGCAGATTTGGGGAAATTGCAGGCAGCAGCTTCGATGAATAGGCGGCATCAACTTCCTTAAGGAGAATCGCAATGAAGTGGTTGATTAGCTTGGCATGTGCCCTGCTTGCTGTGCCCGCCCTCGCCCAGGAAAGCAACTGGTGGACCTATAATGGTGAAATGCTCGGGAACTATGCGAAAGCTTGCAAGGCTGGCACGACTGATTTTGTTATCGCCAAGGATGCCGTGACCGAGACCGGAATGGGCAACCAGAAGACGGCTATATCTTTTGTGGACCGGCAATCCGGCGGCACGACCGTTACCTTTACGACGCTCTATTTCGACCTTGCCGATGGTCGGAAACTTGAAGTTGAGCATGTAAGCGGAGGCAAAGGGGGCGAAAAAATCACCGCCACCGTGCAAAACAAGGCCGGAAAGCCGACCGCGAGCTACATCAAGTGCAGGTAGCCTTGGCACCACGCGGCCATAATCGGCCACAGTTCCGGATACGGTAACATGCGGAAATTTCTTCTTCTGAGCTTCGCCGTTGCCGTGCTCTATGGCCTGCTCTCAGGTGACAGGAAGGCTGACAAACCGACAAAGGGAGAGGCGCCGAAATATGATCCATGCGCTACGTATTTTGACCTGACCAGAAAGGCGCTGTCACAAGGCGGTTGCCGAGGTGCAGTTCCCGATGACTGGCTTCAGCGCGGCTGGACAATGAATGACATGACCAATGCTCTCGACCAGTGCTTTTCCTCGCATGGTGTCAGTCCGTCCGTATCTAGGGAATGCAGCATCAATGACCCCCGGAGTGCGACCTATGACGCCATCCGCGGTCGGTAGCATAAGATGGCAACGGGTGAGGCGAAAGTTTGGTCTAGGGATCAGCCTGCCCGTTGTGGCGTTGCTATTCACAGCGTGCAAAGCCTATGCGACCAATGCCGCCTGCGAAAACATGCGACTGCGACTTCCTCCCATCTATCAGCAGCTGATTGAGCGGCTCAGCCAGCATATGTACCACCGAGACATCAATCTGAAGATCACAGCCGAAGCGGATGTTCAGGCGACCATGAAGTTCCGTCAGCAGGCGGATTGGTATGATAAATTGCTGGTCAATGCCATTCGCGAATACAACGACGGCGACCCAGAAGCGAGGAGCGTCTGCTGGTCAATCCTCGCCGAGGCCGATTGCGCGTCCTATCTGGTCTATCAGGATACCGTGATCAACCTCCCCGGGATCAATCGCGAGATGGTACTGGAAGGCAGCCGCAGCCGCTGCGAGAACGCCAGGAATCTCAAAGAGCAAATTCTAAAATAGTTGGCTGAATAGATGCTGCCCACAGCAGCCGTGCAGGCGCCATAGTCGGCACGATGTCATGCCCGATGGGAAGGCCAAAATCGTTGTTGCCCGACTTGGCTGAGGCCCCCCCGTCTATCCGTAGTTTTCCACAATACACCAAACCCCAATGCATCTTTAGCCTGCCTCTATTGTTGGGGCGAGGGGCGGAGATGCACGCATTCGTTCCGTAAGGGCTTGCGCCTTCCTTATCCGGGGTGGCGGCGGGCTGATATTGTTCTTTGATGCGAGAGGGGATTCCGATGAAGAAGCTGCTTGGCGCCACCTCCGGGCTTGCGACGTGCGCCCTATTCCTGGCGACGGGCGCCGAAGCCGGTACTGGCCCGCTTGAGGGGGCTTACGCGGGCATGGATATTGGCTACGGCCAAACTCTCTACCAAGGCAGCAATCGGGGAACGACGGCAAGCGAGACCTATACGCAGGATTTCGGCTCCTATAATGAGCCGCGCCCTGGTGGCTTCGCCGGATACGGCAAGGCGTTCGGGAATTGGTTCGTGGCCCCCGAATTCAAGATTCAGACCGACAATGACGCCACGCTGGAGGTGCATCCCAGCGTCTCGAACACGTTTAGCCTGCGGCAGGAGTTCACCTATGGCGGCGGTCTACGCCTTGGCTATCTGGCCCGACGGGACACGCTGGTCTATGTACGCGGCGACTACCTGCGAAGCCGCTTCAAGCTGAAATTTACCGGTGACGGAACCAACGACACCCGAACCCTGGATGGCTGGGACGCCGGTATCGGAACAGAACTGGCGGTCGGCAGCGGATTCAGCGTTCGCGGCGAATATCTCTGGAGCCAGTTCGAGACCTTCACGCGGCCGACCAATTCCTATGAACCGTCCATCGGCATGGCCCGCCTGGGTGTGGCCTACCATTTCGGCATCGATGACACGACCGTGCAGAACGAGAAGCCGGTGGATTTCGGCGGCTTCTATGTCGGCCTGCAATCCGGCTACGGCGATGCATCCGCCAAGGAGCTGATGAGCGACCAGAGGCAGAACGACACCTTCTACTACAGCCGCCCCGCCCACGGCTTTACCGGCGGCCTGTACGCCGGATACGGATGGATGCCCGGCCGGGTCTATATCGGCGGCGAGGCGGAAGCCAACCTGGACGGCTACGAGATGAAGGAAGACGTCGCCGACGGCACCCGGAATCGGTGGGGCATGAATTACACCTATGGGGCGTCCCTGCGGGGCGGCTATCGCATCACCAACACCGCACTGCTGTATGGCCGTGTCGGAGCCGTCCGCAGCGGCGTGGAATACAAAAGCAATCGAGGCCGTCACAGCGAGGAAGAGCTTTGGGGCCTCAGGATGGGCGTCGGCATGGAGATCGCCATGACCGACAAGGTGATGGTGCGGGGTGAGTACACTCACACGGCCTACGAGAAGATGACCTATCTCGACGCCAACGGTCAGCCGGATGAATTGGCTCCCCGGGAGAATCTGTTCCGAGTAGGCATTGCCTATAAGTTCTGAGGCGAAAAGTCATCTAGCCGGGTCATCATTGGGTGATCCGGCCTCAATGGAGCGCCGGGTGCATCGCGCCGGGCTATGACACTTCACGGAAGCTGATATCGTCATTGACGACGGCAACAACAAAGGGCGCTTCAGTCATGATGCGACCGGTAGCCAGCAGTTGACGCAGGCGCCGCCATCGGCGTTGTTGGCGATCTCCAGATCGCCGCCGTGGGCGGTCAAGATGGCCCGCGCGATAGGCAAGCCAAAGCCACTGCCGCCGGGCTTGGCTGACGCGAACAGTGCATGGCCGCTGCGCAACGTCTCTTCCTGGAAGCCGGGGCCGCTGTCCCGAACGCGCAACACCGCCTTGCCGTTCTCTTCCGTCAGCGCCACCAACAAGGTCCGCTGGGGCACAGCGACCATAGCCTCGCAGGCATTGCGGACCAGATTGACCGCCAATTGCTGAAGGGTGGTGCGGTCGCCCAAGACCTTGGCAGTGCACCTGCCCAACTCGAATTGGGCCGATGCGCCGCTATCGTCGCAAATCTGGCGCAGCAGCGGCACAACATCACCCATCACCGTCGCCAGCGGCAGCACTTCTCGCCTGCCGGCGGCTTGGTCTAATTGCGCCTGATTGGCGGAGATGATCTCGCGCACCCGCTGCACCTCGCGCTCCAGTCGTCCGGTGATTTCTGGCAGTTCCGCTGGATCGATGTTTCCTCGCTCCGCCATGGTGTGCAGCGCCTGGGCATAAGTGGAGGCCGAGGCCAGGGGTTGCCTGATCTCGTGCGCCAGCTTGGACGCCGTTTCGTGGGTAGTGAAGTGGCGGTACGCCTTGTCCAAGGCGCGATCCTGCTTACGCAGCTTGCGCAACGCCCCTTCGCGGTCCTCGATCGCCCCGGCGAGGATCAGGCTGAGATAGCCGATGGACAGCATGAAATAAGGAGCACCGGCCAAGACTGTTTGGTCAGGCCGCAGCAAGCTGGCCGCCGTGATCGAGATATTGGCGAGCAAGGTGGACAAGGCCGCGCCCAGCACGCCGAAGGCCACCGCGTTCCACGCCACCGGCAGCATGACGAAATAGGAAAAGCGCCCCTGATCATGCCCCAACAGCAGTTCCGCCACCTCCAGGTACAGGATCAAGGCGGTCGCCAGCAGGCCGAGGAACAGCACGCGCCCATCCTTTTGCCGGAAGTGGGATCGCCACGGACGGTTCAGCAACAACAGCATGGGTGCCAAGGTCACAATGCCCAGCGCATCGCCAATGAAGAAGCGAGCTGCCAATGGGCCGTATTCCGACCATGGAATTGTCCCATCGGCGCAGAAGTTTAGGACATTGATAGCCGCGACGATGGCTGGGGTGGCGAGAGAGGCCGCGATAAAGCGATGGATGTGCGCCTGACGGCTGAGGTCCAGCGGGCTATTAAGCCAGCGCCGTAGCAGCGCAACGCCGACCACATAGCCGGTCGGCGGGATCAGCCACGACAACCACGCGCCCGGCGTGGTGACGGCATAGGGGCTGAGCAGCACCACAGTGCCGATGCCCACGTAAGCCAGCGGCCAGAACCGGGGAAAGCGAAGAAGAAAGGCGAAGGTCAGTCCGGCCGGCGGATACCAGATGCTGACACCGGGGCCAACATTCATTGCCACCGCCGCCTTGTGGGCCAAGACCCAGATAACAGGATAAAGGACCGCAGTGGCGACCTGTTGGGGCATGAGTTTGGAGGTGACCGCGCTACGCATAATTCCCCATCAACCAGACCGCTCTTTCAAAACGGCACGATGCCTCGCTGCAAGCCGTCCTCTCGGGGGAAAGGTGGACTGTGTGCAGCTTACACGGATCGAATAGAAGGAAAAGCTCGGTAGCAGTGCCTCGATCAATGCGAACCAGCAATTCAGCCATATCTCTAGGCGGGAAATGGCAAGCTGTCCAGGTACAACGCCTGTGGGCTCGGCTCGCTTGAACCAAACAGTGGGGAACGACCTTTCTTCGGAAGGCCTGCGACGGTGCGAACGAGCGTACCGCTAGCGGCGTCTCTGACATCCCCGCTCGTGGCTGTTAGCTCTTCTCGATGGTATGCCCGCGCGGTGCGCTGCTCGGGTGTTCTCAGGTAATAGCCATACCCGAAGGTCAGCGGGCCGACCGGATCGGCGTAGGCCGTCCTAATCGTCAATCGTGTTTTGCGATACATCCAAAGTGGCAACCTCTCTTGTTGATTGCTACTGCTTAGCTACGATCTGTATGGTGCTGTGTTGTCAAGTGAAGTTGCGAAGGCGGAGGGGTGGCAAGGCAAGCCATTGATTCACAATCATAAAAGCAGGAAAAATGCCGATTTTTTTGGCAAGGCGTGCCGCGTAACCCATTGATATATCGGTGGAAAAATATTTTTGGAGGGTCGGGATTATTGATGCAACTAGACATCGCAGGCTTGGAGCCGGCATTACTCGGGTATTTTGTTGTGGCGGTAATTAATCACAAATCCTTGCTGGAATTATTTGCACAACTCCAGGTTGTCAAAAAATATCAACACACATTTTTGGAAGTATGCTAGCGTCTTAAACATGGAAGCGATCAACTGAAGACTTTTTATGCGCTTCACAAAACACAATACAGAATGTGAGTACAGTAATGATCGGCGATGCTGCTGAGTTTTTGGTTCACGAAATCGTCGAGAACATTATCCATGTGCCGTCGCGCATGGCTAATGCCGAAAGGGCCTTTGACGCGCTGACCTGTTTGATTTGGTCGCGCGGTCCCGACACTACCAAGGCCGGTGCGCGCATCACTGCGCTCCAGACGGTGTTCGAACCGCTGCTGGATGCTCGGGACGAAGACGCGCCCAGCAACGCCGTGTACATGCACTTCACCGGCAACGGCATGGCGCTCCGTCACGAGGAGGCCACGAAGGTCGAGAATTGGCTGGAGGCTCGCGGCTTCAAGCGCGAATGGACGATCTGAGTTAAACGGACCCGGCTACGGCGTTCCAGAGGCGGGCGTAGGCGTCTTAGCCCAAGGCAATATCCGTCGTGGATTTCCGCTAGCCGCAGCCGGATGAATATTCGAGGGAGGATCGGCAGTGCCCTATACTTCGGTATGTGGAAAAACATATCGACTCGGGCACCCGCGCCCAGGCTATCGTCGTTTTCGACAAGAGGCCGAGGCAAGGGCAGCGGCCAAAATTTCCGGTAAAACTATGGGTATGTTTTGTTTGGCGCAGGTCAAGTGGCCTGCGGATGCGTTTATCTATGCGGCCAACTTGGATTGGTTGGTCTGGAACATCGAGGACGGCAACGACGAATTTATGTCGGAGGTGGAGCCCGAGGACGCGGACGAATGGGCGCAGACTGTCAAAGTCGCACAGCGCATCGTCGCTGACCATCAAGGTCTTATGTCGTTCAACAATTTCGAATTTGTCCACGACGCGCAGTCGGTTTTTGTGGACTACGACGAGTTCGCGTCGGCCGACATCTTGGCCGTCTGCTTCCATGAGGCGATGCGTAAATACGGCCTCACCGAAGGCGTAGCGATCACTGCGCCTTGGAGCGCCTGGTTGGTCAATCAGCACGACATCGAGAGCATTTCCTTCGAGGATACGGTTGCTGACGCGCTCAAGGCCTTCAACGCCTCCTATCAGGGCTTCGCGGGCAAGGAGGTGGCCCATGCGTGACCTCTGGACGGCTTATGGCAACACCATCTTGCGCGATCTGTGGTGGCAACACGACCCGGCCATGGCTCGGCTTATGCAGGCCTATGCGCTTGTGAACGCAGAGTCGATGGACGACATTATCTGGTCGCAGTTCGAGCAGGCTTATTGGAACGGCGTTACGGGGCTCGACCTTGCTGACCTAACCGAGTTCGCCGCCGCAAACGGCTATTGGGTCTGCGTCTACGTGGTCAACGACTTACTGAGCATTCTCCAGTACGACGTGGAGGAAACGTCCTATAGCCGGCAGCGCGTGCGCGATGTTGGCGACCTCCCCATGCTCTATTGGATGATGGGGCGCAAAGGCGATCTCAGCACGCGCCTGGAGGAGCCCGACCTTAACCCGTGGAAAGATGCCCCTCAGGCGTTCGAGGACATGACCGACGAGGAATACGAGGCCTACGCCGCGAAATATCCCGAGAGGTTGCCACCATACGCGGAGGCCGCGCAATGAGCGAGCAGGCCATCGCCCGCATGACGTACCACCCGACCTACAAGGCCGTGGTGGTACCGCCTGGCTACTACTGGGTCGGCGACCCTTGCACGGTCATCACCGGCGACCAATGGGACGAACTTGGTGCGAGCAACAATTGGTTCGAACGTCCTATCGGGACCGTAAGCGGGCAGAATGTTGTTGCGTTCCCGACCGCTTCCGGCGACGGCGTATATCGCGGCTCGGACGGCTTTGAGTATGGAGTGGATGCCGGCGTTATCGGTCTGACCCCGATAGCGTTGTGTGAGCACGTACCGCGCAATCTCATGGCGCAGTTCGGGCGAACATACTATTTCGAGAAGACGCTATGCGGCAAAGCCGGCGGCTCGATCTGGTTCGACCTACTGCACATCGACACCGGCCCAAGGCGATGCGAACCGAAATTCGTCAAAGACCGGCGACCGAAACGTAGTCCCGTCAATGTGACGGCTTGCACGCCCGCCCCAGAACTGGTGGTGGAGCCGCTAACGCTCGTTGACATCCCCGAGTTCCAATTTGTGGCAAGCATGCCGACTTTAGTGGACATCCCGGAATTCAAATTCGGGTGACGACAAGAACGGCCAGTGGCGACAACGCTGCTGGCCGTCTGCCGCGTTCAGAGGAAAACGAAAGGCGGCATCATGTCGCTCGGCTCGAATGGTTCGTCGGGCAAAATGTCCAGCCAGATCATGAGTTCCACCAAGAAGGTCGCGTGGAGGGGCGTGAGCCAGGTCTTGCTTGCTTCGTAAATCGCCGCACCGGTTTCGTTGTCCAAAAACGCGCGCGCGGCCTCGTGGAAGTCGAACACATATAGGTCGTCCGCATTCTCGCCGCAGATCGGCTTGGGCTCTATGCGAGGAGCGGTGTGCTTTGCGCCCGGCGCGTATCCCCATCCGCCTTCCGGCATGGGACCGATGTATGGCAGCGACCACTCAGGCTGCGCGCGGTCGGTAAACCCCACGATAAGGTCTTGGGTAAGCATCGTGAGCAGGTGCTTTTCTAGTTGCTCGGGCGTGTGCTCGTGAAGCCAGTAGAGCGCCTTGACGAAAGCCTCTTGGGCGCGCGGGCCTTCTTTGGCCTGCATTGCCATCATCAGCAGGGCTTCCTCGATTTTTGTCATTTTCCCCTCAGATCGGACGCGTCCAGCACGTTGGTAGCGCGGACGGCTCTAGCGGTCAACTAAGCCGCTGGAATCGCACGTGGATTTGCGGCGATTTTGCCAGGTTATCGCGGGACGAACCCCCGGTGGCCTCGGCCTGCGCGGAGGTTCAATAAATTGCCGAGGGCGACCGCTAAATATCATCGGGACACAAGAAAATGAATTCAGCTGCCACTCGACGGGGTAGGCAGCATGGCAAGCCCGCTGGCAGTTTTAGTTGTGTCCCCTTCAACAACGCCAGCGGGCTTTGGTCTTTAAGGGGCTTTCAATGACAAACTATATTAACTACTTCCGCAAACTGGAAGTTATCGCGAAAGCCGACCATCGCTTCGCGCGGTATTTCAACAACTGCGTTCTCGAACTCGCTACGACTGGTCGACTGGTCCGCACGCTGGACTGGTTCAACGCCAACGTGGCGCGGCACACCGGAAAGGATCTGAACCTTAAGTCGCTGGTGCTGACCAAGGACCAGAGTGTGCGATTCCGCGCTGCATATGGCTTCCTCGACAAGTCGAAGTCGCATCCCAAGACCCGACCGAACCACGACCAGAACCCAACCGAAACCCAACCAGAACCCAACCAAAACCTGACCGACACCCAACCAAAACCCAACCAGAACCCAACCAAAATGGGCCTCAGACTGGCGGAAACGCTGGGATTTCGCGAGCCGCTAAGTAGTTTAAGTATGGTATGTAAAGTAGGTAGTTCGGACCTGGACGCTCGCGCGTCGGGAGACGTGGCCAACAACGACTGCGAACATGAGCCTGACGGCCAGCACTACGGCGCTGACGCGCCCAACGTGGCAGAGCCACCTTCTTCGCACTACGACGCTCGCCAGCCGCCTCGCTCTGCAGATGCGGCACATGACGACTACAAGGTGGTGTCGCGGGCCAAGAAGCAGCCCAAGACCCGCAAGGGCTGTCAGATTTCTATCTGGAACGACCGTCATAAGTTCGGGCGCGGGGAGGTGGAGATTGATGGCGCAAAATATTATGTCCGCGCTGTGGCGGTCAGCGAATTCGGGAGCGAACTGGACAAGTTGCCGGGGCTCGCGGGCTGGAAGGAGGGCTGGCACAGCGCGCTGCTCGGGGCTTACCGGGCGTTCAAGAAATGGGGCGTGTCCTGCGTCTATCGCGTCTGGGACGGCAGGCACCTGTACTCCGAGCCGTTACCCGGCAAATTGTTCACCGTGTCTTATGACGACCAGGGCGCGCCGCTGGTAGCCTTCGTCGATGACCAGGCCTTTGGGGAGTTCCAAGTGGCGCTTAAGGCCACCGGCAAGGCTGCTGGCCCGCATTATGAGGGCTACGTCAAAGAGCGCGAGGAGGCAGCCGCATGATCTTGGCCTACCTGCTTACATTCCGTGGCCGCAGATGGGGCGTCGCCTTCTCATACAACTGGGTAAAAGCGAACTTGTTGGTGCGGTGTGCCGAGTAGGACCTAGGTTCTGGACTCATAAGTCCGCATCCACAGGCGGGTTGAGGCGAGCATGACTGCGGCGAGGAAATTCCTGGCCGACTTGTCGAAGCGCGTCGCGACTCGCCTGAAGTGCTTCAGCTTATTGAAGAACCGTTCGACGAGGTTCCGTTTCCGGTAAAGCCCATGATCGACGGAGCGTTGGACCTTGCGGTCGCGCTGGGTTGGGATGTGGGCGCAGCCGCCCTTGGATTTGACCAGATCAACCAGCGCCTGCCAGTCGTAGCCACGGTCACCGACAAATGCCTGGGCGGTCGGCAAGCCCTCAAGCATGGCTGGCGCCGCCGCCTTGTCCGAGGCCTGGCCCGGCGTCAGCAGTAGTTTTACCGGCAAGCCGCACTCGTCCACGATGGCGTGGATTTTGGTGCTCAGTCCTCCACGAGAACGGCCGATGGCGTTATCCGCGCCCCCTTTTTACCCCCAGCGGCATGCTGGTGGGCACGGATGATCGAACTGTCGATGAATTGCAGCGACTGTGGCGATTGTGCCGCCAACGCCTCGAAAATGTTCAGCCAAACGCCTGCCTTCGCCCAGCGATTGAAGCGATTGTATGCGGTCGTGTAGGGGCCGTAGCGTTCAGGCAAATCGCGCCACGGCGAACCCGTCCGCAGGATGTAGAAGATGCCGTTGAGCACCCGGCGATCATCGGTTCGGGGCACGCCACGCGGCTTGTTCGGCAGCAGCGGCGCGATGATTTCCCATTCCTTTTCCGAAAGGTCGAAGCGGGCCATGACCAAACTCCCAAGTTTCGGAGTTTGAATCACAACCGCGCCTCAATGGGAATCCTGTTTATAGGTACAGAACCTAGCCCGATCAGTATTCGTCGGCGAGCATGATCGTCAGCACGCGGATGGTCACGGCAGGGTTTGCCGGATCGTCGGAGGCAAAGTTCAGGTCCGGGTCGTAGTAGTCGATCTTCCAAATGACACGATGGTCCCCTACGGTCATCACCGCGCAATCGTGCTCGCCGTAGGGGTCGTTGTCGGGGGTGAAATCGGAAAACGCGGCGACGGCAGTGAGCACCTCCATGACAGCCTGGTGGCCGAGTGCCTGAATGCCCCTGGTGATCACCACCTTGCCGTAACTGTGGTCCCGGCGACGCCGGTCGTTCAGTTCGGCGATACGTTCCGTCCGGTCCATGCGGCCCTCGCTGTTGCGCGGGCACGTTTCCGGGATTGGGCGTTGCGCCCGGGACTGCTGCTATAGCGGCGGGACGCGGAGGGCGTCTACGGGCTGCTCTTGCCTGCTCCAGCGCCCCTGGTAGCAGGGCATCTCACGATGAGCAGCGTGCGAGCGCGACAGGGCTGCGCCGAGGCGCGGAAGGGATTAATCCTCTGTCTCGGCCAGCGCGGCGGCCAAGCTCTTCGGGATTGCGGGAGGGGCTTTGCGAGTTTCGGACCTCTGCCGCTTCTTGCTGGTATCGTGGGGTTGTCCGACGCCAAATGCGCCAGCAGCAACATGCGGGCTGATCAGCATGGCGTTTGCAGCCGCCTTCGGGGCAATCGTCAGCGGCCCCAGATGCGCGTAATGCTGCTCCAGCATGGCGACGCTGGTTCCCATGTGGGTCGCCAACTCGATCAGCGACATCGTGCCGTGGACGATCTGCGTCGTCGCGTAGCTATGGCGCAGGGAATAGAGCGTGCGGCGCGACGGCGGATCGCCCTTGTCCCACAGCATGCCGATGTTCTTGAGGATCGTTTGGAAACTGTGCTGCACGTTTCCCGGCAATGTTCCATCGGGCAAGCGGAAAACGAAATCATCGGGGGTCTTGTCCGCGCCCTGCCATGCCATCAACGCCTTGAACGGTTGGGCGGCGACGCTGGCCGGGGCGGTGATCACCCGCTGCCGCACCTTGCTGTATTTGATGGTCTTGCCGGCGGTGATGGTCAGCTTTACGTACTTTTGGCCGCCGTGTTCCCAAGCCACATCCACATGCCGCCATCGCAGATTGTCCAACTCCTTGCCTGGACGGGCTCCGGTCAGCAGCAGGATGATGACGTAGTAGTAGAGGAGTTGCCGAATTTCGCGGGTGCGCTGTTTCCGCCCTTGGGGGATCAGCTCCCACATCCGGATCAGCAAGAGGGCAATCTCGTCCTCGTCGAAGTGCGGACGACGGAGGCCAGCCTCGCCGTCATTCGGCATCTTCGGAATCTGCCATTCATTGAGCCAGCCATAACGGACGGCAAGCTTGAGCACGTTGTGAAGGCAGGCGTTGTGGCTGGTGATGGTGGATTTGACGAACGGCTTGCCGTGCTTTTCCCGTTTCCAGGCATTCCAGGCCATAAGGTCTTGATGGCTTAGGTCGTCTAGCTTCTTGCCGCCGAGGAAAGGATCGACCCATTTCCTGATTGTGCAGCGATAGTCTTCGGCACTGGCGAGCGTGCCAGTCTCAAGCTCTTTCAGGTACTGTGCCGTCGCGTCCCGCACCAGCTTGGTGCGCGGCACCTGATTGTGCCGCACGCGGTACATCATGTCGTCGTACTGATCGCAGGCCCATTGGGCGGCTTGACGGAGATCGCTGGTGCCGGTGGAAAGGCGCAGCCACTCGCCGCGCACCTTCAAATGGGCTTGCCAGTATGAGGAGCCCTTTCGCATCTTGAGCACGACATTGCCGTCGCGCATCTTACGCCAAGGGTCTTCGATGCGTTTGGGCACGTGCTGCGATCCCAACCGTATGAGTTGGTGCCCGTCCCCGGACTCGAACCGGGATGCCTTACGGCGCACGATTTTGAGTCGTGTTCGTCTACCAATTCCGACAGACGGGCAATATGTCCTGCGCAGCAGCGCGAACATCTAACACAGCGGCCTAAGGGCCGCAATGCGCAATGCGAACTGCCGAGTGTGCAAAGTGTGCTATATGTGTGCGATTACGTCAATGGATCAAAAATCGCGTAATTCTGCGAGATATTTCCGCTATTAGACTGGGGGAGATCTATTTTGAGTGCGGTGCGTCTACCAATTCCGCCAACGGGGCACGTTGGGTCGTGCAGAGCCTGAACGTCTAGCACACCGGAAGTTTGGCCGCAATGCGCAAAGCGGAGAGGAACTGCACGTTTGTGCAAAAATGTGCTATGATTGTGCAGAAAGATCAAGAGCTATAAAACGCTGTTATTACAATGTGTTAATGCGGCTAAAAGATAGCTGCTAGTTATTTTGAGTCTGCCGCGTCTACCATTCCGCCACTGGGGCACCGCAAGAATGGTGGGCGGATCATAGCGGGTGCGGTGGGCGGGTCAACGGGAAATGGAGAGGGGCGTCCCCCTCTCCATGCCATCCGCCTATCGATCGCTGCGGATCGGGCTGTATTCCAGCGGCACCCAGGCGAAGGCCTTGCCCTCGGCGCGGATGTGGCCGATGCCGGGGAAGGGCAGATGGGCGCCGGCCACCCACAGGCGCTGCTTCGCGGCATCGGCGAAGACCTGCTTGCGTGTCTTCACCGCCTGGGCCTTGTCGCTGTCGTATTCGAAGGCGATGTCGGGGCGGGCGAACTGGGTGGCGTGGCTGTGTACCAGATCGCCCAGCACCAGCAGGCTCTGGCCCTGGGAGGTGAAAAGATAGGAGGTGTGGCCGGGCGTGTGGCCGTGGGTGGCGACGGCCGCGATGCCGGCCGGCAGGTCGGCCTGGCCGCTGAAGGTCCTGAAGCGGCCGGCGGCCTTGTAGGGCGCCACGGCGTCGCGGGCCAGCTTGTACATGCCCTGCATGGCCTGGGGTGCCTTGGCGGCCACCGCCTCGTCCAGCCAGTAACCGGCCTCGTCCTTGTCGACCCACACCTGGGCATTGGGGAAGGCGACGGCGCCGTCCGGGGTCAGCAGGCCGTAGGCATGGTCGGGATGCAGATGGGTGAGCAGCACCGTATCCACCTGGGCCGGATCGTAGCCCGCCGCCTTGATATTCTCGAGGATGTAGCCCAGCGTCGGGCCGAAGGCCTTGGCGGTGCCGGCATCCACCAGTACCAGGCGCGAGCCGGTATGGACCAGATAGGCGTTGACCGCCGTCTGCATGCCCTTGCCGTAATCGACGAACATGCGCGACAGCAGGGCCTCCACCGTCTTGGCCTCGGTGCCCAGCAGGGTCTTGCGGTCCAGGTCGATATAGCCGTCATAGAGCGCCGTCACCTGGAAACCGCCCAGCTTGAAGCGGTGCCAGCCGCCCACCTGATCGGCGCGCTGGGCCGGCGGTTCGGCCAAGGCCGGAGCGGCGGCGGACAACACCAGGACGGCACCCACCAGGGCATTTCGCAACAGGGACGACAAGGCCATGACCGGCACCTCCAATGAAAGGGACCGGGGCATCTCAACGCGAACAAAAGGGGAGGTCAAAGGAAAATCCTTCACCCGCGCTGCGTTTGCCGCACGGGTACCCGGTCTTTCATCGTCATGGCCGGGCTTGGCCCGGCCATCCACGCGGCGCAACTCCACACTTTGTTTCCCAGAGCATTCCGGCGAAACAGCGTGGGACCCCCGGGTCAAGCCCGGGGGTGACGAGTGGCGACGGTGTTCACACGCTGAAGTACTTGGCCTGCGGATGCACCGTGACGATGGCCGAGGTGGACTGTTCCGGCTCCAACTGGAACTCCTCGGACAGCGTCACCCCGATACGCTCCGAGCCCAGCAGGGCCAGCAACTGGGTCTGGTCCTCGACGCGCGGGCAGGCGGGATAGCCGAACGAGAAGCGCGAGCCGCGATAGTTCTGCTTCAGCAGCCGGTCCATGTCGGCGGCGTCCTCGGCGGCGAAGCCCAGTTCCGAGCGGATGCGCTTGTGGACGTATTCGGCCATGGCCTCGGCCATCTCCACCGACAGGCCGTGCAGGTAGAGGTAATCCTGGTACTTGTCGGCCTTGAACCACTCCTGCGCCACTTGGGTGGCACGCTTGCCCATGGTCACCACCTGCAGGCCGATGACGTCGCGCACGCTGTCGCCGATGGGGCGGAAGAAGTCGGCGATGCACAGGCCCCCTTCCTTGGCCTGGCGCGGGAAGGGGAAACGGGCCACCTCGGTCTTGCCGTCCTCGGCGAAGAGGACCACGGAATCGCCGTCGCTGGCCGCCTTCCAGTAGCCGTAGACCGCCTGGGGCCGCAGGATCTCCTCCTTGGCGCAGCGCTTGAGCATGTCCATGGCGATGGGGCGGATTTCCTTGTGGGCCCAGGTCTTGAATTCCTCCAGGGACTTGCCCTGCTTCCGATAGCCCCAGTGGAACTGGTAGAGCATGGTCTCGTTAAGGAAGGGGATCAGGTTCTGCAGCGGCGCCGACTCGATCACCCGGGCGCCCCAGAACGGCGGGACCGGGGCGGGCACGTCCTTGTGCAGCTCGGCGCGGCGCAGGTTGATCTCGTCCCAATCCACCGGACGGGTGGCGGGCTGGGCGGCCTCGCCCAACGTGCGGCTGGGAGAGCCGGGGCGGTGGGGATTGGCCGCCTTGGCCGCCACATGATCGTCGAAACCGCCGTCGGCCACCTTGGCCATCAGGTCGAGGCCGTCGAAGGCGTCGCGCGCATAGGCCACCCGGCCCGAGCCGTAGGCCTTGGTGCAATCCTCCTCCACGTACTTGCGGGTGAGCGCCGCGCCGCCCAGCAGCACGGGCACGTCGATGCCGGCGGTGGTCAGCTCCTCCAGATTCTCGCGCATGATCACCGTGGACTTGACCAGCAGGCCGGACATGCCGATGGCGTCGGCCTTGTGCTCCCTGGCGGCCTTGATGATCTCGGTCACCGGCTGCTTGATGCCGATGTTGATCACCTTGTAGCCGTTGTTGGTCAGGATGATGTCCACCAGATTCTTGCCGATGTCGTGGACGTCGCCCTTCACGGTGGCCAGGACCATGGTGGCTTTTTGCTGGCCCTCGGCCTTTTCCATATGGGGCTCGAGGAAGGAGACCGAAGCCTTCATGGTCTCCGCCGATTGCAGCACGAAGGGCAACTGCATCTTGCCCGAGCCGAACAGCTCACCCACCACCTTCATGCCGTCCAGCAGCAGGGTGTTGATGATGTCCAGCGGCTTCCAGCCCTCGGCCATCACCTGGGCCAGATCGTCTTCCAGGCCGGTGCGGTCGCCGTCGATGATGCGCTGCTTGAGGCGGTCCTCGGCCTTGGCCGGGCGCTCCTTCTTGACCTCGGAGGCCTTGCGGTCGCCGAACAGGGCGATGTAGCGCGACAACGCCTGGGGATCGCGGTCATAGATCAGGTCCTCGGCGGCCTTGACCTCTTCCTCGGGCAGGGTGTGCAGCGGCACGATCTTGGAGACGTGGACGATGGCGCCGGTCATGCCGCGCTTGATGGCATGGTCGATGAACACCGAGTTCAGCACCTGCCGGGCCGCCGGCTTCAGGCCGAACGACACGTTGGACAGGCCGAGCACGATGCCGCATTCGGGCAGGTCCTTGACGATCATCTCGATGGCGTCGAGGGTTTCCACCGCCAGCTTGCGGTCATCCTCGTTGCCGGTGCAGATGGTGAAGGTCAGCGGGTCGAACAGCAGGTCGCTGGCCGGCAGACCGTGCTGGTTCACCGCGAAGTCGTAGAGGCGTCTGGCGATGCGCAGCTTGGCGGCCGCATCCTTGGCCATGCCCTCCTCGTCGATGGTCAGCGCCACCACGGCGGCGCCGAACTTCCTGGCCAGCTTGAGGCGGTCGGCGGCATCCTTCTCGCCGTTCTCGAAATTGATGGAGTTGAGGATGGCCTTGCCGCCATAGAGCTTGAGACCGGCCTCGAGAACCGGCAGCTCGGTGGAATCGATGACCAGCGGCGTGGTGACGGCGCCACGCAGGCGGCTCACTACCTCGGTCATGTCGGAGACCTCGTTGCGGCCGACGAAGGCGGTGCAGACGTCGAGCGTGTGGCTGCCTTCCTTGACCTGCTCGCGGGCGATGGCGGTGATGCCGTCCCAGTCCTCGGCATCCTGCAGGTCGCGGAATTTCTTCGAGCCGTTGGCGTTGCAGCGCTCGCCGATGGACAGGAAGGCGTTTTCCTGGCGCAGCGGTACCTGGGTATAGAGCGACGCCACCGAGGGAACCCAGTGGACGGAGCGTTTCACCGGGGCGGGACGATAGCCGTTGCCGATGCGCTTCAGCATCTCGTTGGTGGCGCTGATATGGGGCGGCGTGGTGCCGCAGCAGCCACCCAGCAGATTGGCGCCGGCGGCGACGAAACGCTCGTGCCAGATGGCCAGTTCGGCGGGCAGAAGGGGATAGCGGGTCTGGCCGTCCACCAGTTCGGGCAGGCCGGCATTGGGCTGGATGGAGACGAAGCCGGTCCAGTTCTCGATCAGCCACTTGAAGTGTTCGCCCATCTCCTGCGGTCCGGCGGCGCAGTTGAGGCCCATCAAGGGCACGTCCAGGCTTTGCACCACGGTGGCGGCGGCGGCGATGTCGGCGCCGACGAGCAGGGTGCCGGTGGTCTCCACCGTCACCTGCACGAAGATGGGAACATCGGTGCCGGCGGCGGCGTTGGCGATCTTGCAGCCGTTGACGGCGGCCTTGATCTGCAGCGGGTCCTGGCAGGTCTCCACCAGGAAGGCGGAGACGCCGCCGGCGATCTGGCCCGCCGCCTGAATGACGTAGGCGGCTTCCAACGCGTCATAGCCGATATGGCCCAGGCTGGGCAGCTTGGTGCCCGGCCCGATGGCGCCCAGGACAAAGCGGGTGCGGCCATCGCCCTTGAACTGTTCGGCGGCTTCCCAGGCCAGTTCGATGGCCGCCTGATTCAGTTCGTGCGCCCGGTCGGCGATGCCGAACTCGGCCAGCGTGATGGGCGAGGCGCCGAAGGTGTCGGCCTCCACCATGTCGGCGCCGGCCTCGAAATAGCGGGCATGGATGCCGCGGATCACGTCGGGCCGCGACTTGACCAGGATCTCGGTGCAGTTCTCCAGCCCCTGGAAATCCTTTTCCACGGACAGGTTCATGGCCTGCACCAGGGCGCCGGTGCCGCCGTCGCACAGGAGAACACGCTGGGAGAGATGATCGAGAATGTTGGTCATCGGTGGTCTTCCTTCGAAATCGTCATGCCCGGGCTTGCCCCGGGCATCCATGGATCGCCGGATCAAGCCCGGCGATGACGCGAAAAATCAGCCGGCCGCCTTCGGCCGCACGCCCAGGATGTGGCTGATGGCATAGGCCAGGTCGGCGCGGTTCAGGGTGTAGAAGTGGAACTGCTCCACCCCCTCGGCGGCCAGGATGCGGCATTGCTCGGCGGCCATGGTGGCGGCCACCAGACGGCGGGTTTCCGGGTCGTCGTCCAGGCCCTGGAACAGGTCGGCCATCCAGCCGGGGATGCTGGCGCCGCAGGCGGCGGAGAACTTCTGCACCTGGGCGAAGTTGGTCACCGGCAGGATGCCGGGCAGGATCGGCACGGTGATGCCGGCCTGGGCGGCGCGCTCGCGGAAGGCCAGGAACACCGCCGGATCGAAGAAGTACTGGCTGATGGCCCGGTTGGCGCCGGCGTCGATCTTGCGCTTCAGATTGTCCAGATCGAACCCCGCCGAGGGGGCGTCGGGATGGGTCTCGGGATAGGCGGCCACCGAAATCTCGAAATCGGCGATGCGCTTTAAGCCCGCCACCAGATCGACGGCATAGGCATAGCCCTGGGGATGGGCCACATAGGCCTGACCGTCGGGCATGTCGCCGCGCAGGGCGACGATGTGGCGGATACCCTCGTCCCAGTAGCGCCGGGCGATGTCGTCCACCTCGCCCTTGGCGTGGCCGACGCAGGTGAGATGGGCGGCGGGCTTGAGCCTGGTCTCGCGGGCGATGCGCACCACGGTCTCGTGGGTCCGCTCCCGCGTGGTGCCGCCGGCGCCATAGGTCACCGAGACGAATTGCGGCGCCAGGGGGGCCAGGCGTTCGATGCACTCCCACAGCGATTGCTGCATCTTGTCGGTCTTGGGGGGAAAGAACTCGAACGAGACGCTGACCGGCTTGCGGCTGGCGGCGGCGATGGGAAGTTCGGAACGGGGGAGACTCAACGCGTCGCTCCTGTGGACTTGATGTGCGGATGGGGTTTGTGGGCGGTCCAGACCACCACGGTCAGGGGCTTGCCGGGCAGGCGGGATACCGGGCCGGGCTCCAGCCCGGCAGCGCGCAGCCAGCCTTCCACCTCGGCATCCTCGAACCCCAGGCGGCGGTGGGCGTGCTGGTCGCGCAACGCTTCTTCGCCGTGGGGGGCGAAATCGACGATGGCCAGCCTGCCGCCGGGCTCCAGCACGCGGGCGGCCTCGGCCACCAGGGCGGCGGGATCGGTGGCGTAGTGCAGCACCTGATGGATGGTCACCGCGTCGGCGGTGGCGGCCGGCAGGGGAAGCTGGGCGATGTCGCCCTGGCGCACCATGCAATTGCTGAGTGACAGCCGTTCCAGGTTGGTGCGGGCGACGCTCAGCATCTCGCGCGACAGATCGATGCCGATGGCGCGCTCCACATGGGGGCCCAGCACCTCCAGCACCCGGCCGGTACCGGTACCCATGTCCACCAGATCGTGGATGCGGCGCCCGGCGAACACGGCCAGCAGCGCCTTCTCCACCTCGGCCTCGTCCACCTGCAGCGAGCGGATCTCGTTCCAGCGTGATGCGTTGTCGCGGAAATAGGCCTGGGCCCGGTCGGCACGCACGGCGCGGATGGCCGACAATCGCTGCTGGTCGAGGGTCAGGGTCTGGTCGCCCGCCTCGGGCAGCAATTCCAGCAGGCGGCGGGCCACGGCGCCGCCGCGTCCCTTGGCGGCCAGCCGGTAGAACACCCAGGCTCCCTCGGGGAAGCGGTCGAGCAGCCCGGCTTCGCACATCAGTTTCAGATGGCGCGACACGCGCGGCTGGCTCTGGCCGAGAATCTGGGTGATCTCGGTGACGGTCAGCTCGCCTTGGGCAAGCAGGTGCAGCAGCCGAAGCCTGGTCGGCTCGGCGGCGGCGCGCAATCCCGTCAGCAAGGTTTCCACCACAGGGGCTCCCGTTCGAGTTCTGAAAACATATAAACATATCTTTATGCGGATATGAAGCGTTCTTTGTCCCCGGGGCATCGGGTGTTTGCCGGATGATGCGGAATTGCCACGGGATTCGGTGCCCGGAGGGCGAAATTCCCTTTCCCCTCTAGCCATTAAATCGGGACTGTGATACCTCGGAATACGGAGGGGCGAGTGGCTCCCGAGTCCGGGCGATGCTTTTGCGCGCCCGTTTCCTTAGACCGTAAGGTACAGAAGGTACGTAGCCCATGAATGCCTCGCGCCGGACCATCGCCCACCTCGTCGCCCCCGTGCTCGCCCTGGCGTTGGTCGCCGGCTGCGCCACGCCCCCGCCGGCCGACGACACGGAAGCCGTCGCCGAATGGGAGCAGGTCAACGACCCGCTGGAGCCCATGAACCGGGCGATCTTCGATTTCAACCGCGCCGCCGACAAGTACGCCATCAAGCCGGCGGCCGAGGGCTATCGCGCCGTCATGCCGAAATTCGGCCGCGAGCGGGTGCACAACGTCCTGACCAACCTGAACAGTCCGTTGACCTTCGCCAACGACGTGCTGCAGGGCGAGACCGACCGCGCGGTGCAGACCTTCTTCCGCGCCATGCTGAACAGCACCTTCGGCCTGGCCGGCTTCATCGACGTGGCCACCCCGGCGGGCATCCCCCCGCACGAGGAGGATTTGGGCCAGACCCTGGCGGTGTGGGGCGTGGGCGAGGGTCCGTTCCTGATGCTGCCCATCTTCGGGCCGTCCAATCCCCGCGATACCGTCGGCCTGGTGGCCGAGATGTTCGCCGACCCCTTCGACCTGGCCATGGCCAATATCGGCAGGGAATACATCACCTATACCCGCATGGGCATGACCGGCCTGGACAAGCGCGAGGCACTGATCGATACCCTGGACGAGATCGAGCGGACCTCGCTCGACTACTATGCCTCGCTGCGTTCGCTCTATCGCCAGTATCGCGCCTCGGAAATCAAGAATGGCCGTGGCGGCGGGGAGAAGGTCCCGGCTCCCGGGCTCTCCGGCGTCTCCAAGGTTGAAGAGCTTTCCCAGTCGGCGCAGTGACATTCCATAAGCTGGACAAGACAATGATTTCCCGTCGTTTCTTTCTCGCCGTCCTGGTCGGGCTCTTTCTCGGCCTTGCGCTCAATCCCATCGCCGCCGCCGAGGCAGATCCCAAGGCCTTTGTCGCCCAGTTGGCCGGCAAGGCCATGGAGACCATGACCGCCAAGGGGATCTCGGACGGCGAGCGCAGCCAGCGCTTCCGCACCCAGTTCACCACGGATGTCGATCTGCCCGAGATCGGCAAGTTCGTCCTGGGCCGGCACTGGCGTGCCGCCACGCCGGAGCAGCAGCAGGAATTCATCAAGTCGTTCGAGGAGATCGTGGTCCTGACCTGGGCGACCCGCTTCAAGGATTACGGCGGCGACCTGCGTCATGTGGTGACCAACGCCATGCCCGATGGCGAACGTGGCATCGTGGTGGAATCCATGGTCGAACGCGATCACCAGACACCGATCAATCTGCAGTGGAAGCTGAAGAAGGGCGAGCCCGATCTCCGGGTCGTCGATCTGGTGGTCGAGGGAGCCTCCATGGCCATCACCTACCGCAACGAGTACTCGGCGGTGATTCAGGCCAATGGCGGCAAGATCGACGGGTTGCTGGGTGCCATGCGCACCAAGATCGCCGAGATGCAGTCGGTCAAGGGAACCACCAAGACCAACTAGGGTATCTTCGCACTCAAGCTGAATCGGGACGTCGAAGAACTCTTAAGCCCGAGCGGCGCTTGAGCCCTGAAAAGGCGGAGCTTTTTCGTACAGACAGAATCCTAGAACAGAGCCACCAGACTCTCGATCTGGGTGGTGGCCATGGCCGCCACCTGCGTCGCGGTGAAGCCTCCCGCCTGCGTGGCGGTCAGCGACAGAATCTGGGTGGTGCTCAGCACGGCCAGACTGGTCGTGGGGATGGACCCGATCAGGGTGGCGGTCAGCCCATCGATCTGGGTGGTGGTCAACCCCGCCACGCCGGTGGAACTGAGGGCGGCCAACTGAGCCGTGGTCAGCGACCCCATCTGGGCCGATGTCACCGAGCCCAACTGGGTAGTGGTCAATCCGCCGATTCCGGTCGAACTCAATCCCCTGATCTGGGTGGGGGTGAGCGCCGCCACCTGGGTGGTGGTCAAGCCCTGCAACTGGGCCGTGGAGAGCGTCACCAGGGTCGTGGCGGTCAGCCCGAGAACCTGGGTCGTCGACAGCGCCGCCAGCGTGACCGAGTTGAGGCCCGCGGCGGCGGTGGAGAACAAGGAGCCCAGGACGGTGGCCGTCAGGCTGCCGATCTGGGTGGTGGACAGCGCGGCCAGATCGGTGGAATCCAGCCCGCGAGCCTGGGCGCCGGAGAGGCTGGCCACCTGGGTGGTGCTCAGCGTCCCGAACTGGGTGGTGTTGAGGCCGGAGATGCCGGTGGCGGTCAGGGCCGCCATCTGGGTGGTGGAGAGGGCTCTCACCTCGGTGGAGGTCAGTCCGCCGATCTGAGTGATGGTCAGGACGGCGATCTGGCTGGCGATCAGTCCACCGACCTGGGTGGTGGACAGGCTGGTCAGGGCCGTGGTGGTCAGCGCCTGGATGGCGGTGGCGCTGATCCTGGACAACTGGGTGGTGGACAGCGCCGACATCTGGGTCGATGTCAGGGCGGTTACCGCCGTGGAGCTTAGCTGGGCGATGCCGGTGGTGGTGAAGGCGCCGATGGCCGTGGTGGTGATGCCGGCCAACTGAGTGGTGGTGAGCGCCGTCACGCTGCCCAGGGACAGCCCGGCCGCCTGGGTGGTGGACAAGGCCGCCAGGGTGGTGGTGGACAGGCCACGGACCTGGGTGGGGCTCAGTGCGGCCATCTGGGTGGTGCCGAGCGCCCCCAGTTGCGTGGTGCTGAGCGCTTCCAGATTGGTGACGGACAGGGCGCGCATCTGGGTCGCCGTCAGGGCCGCGATATCGGTGGAGGGCAGTGCATTCACCAGGGTGGAGCTCAGCCCCGACAATTGAAGGGCGACCAGCCCGCCGATCTGGGTGGTGGTCAGGGCCGTCAGGCTGGTGGTGGATAGCCCGTTGAGCTGGGTGGCGGTCAGGCCGGCAACCAGGGTGGCCGTCAGGCCGCCCATCTGGGTGATGGACAGCGCGCTCAGCCCGGTGGTGGTCAGGCCCCGCACATTGGCGGCAGTGATCGACGCCAGTTGGGTGGTGCTCAGTTGCCCGACCTGGCTGGTGGTCAGGGCGCCGATGCCGGACGCGCTCAGTGCGGCGATGGCGGTGGAGGACAGGCCGCCGACCTGGGTGGTGGTCAGCGTGGCGAGCTTGGTGGTGGCGAGCTGGGCGATCGCCGTGGGCTTCAGGCTGCTGATCTGGGTGGTGGACATGGCCACCAGGCCGGTGGTGGTGATCGCCGTCACCTGGGTGATGGACAGCGCGCCCACCTGGGTGGTGGTCAGCGCGGTCAGGCCCGTGGTGTCCAGGGCGCCGACCTGGGTGGAGGTCAGCCGTCCCACCTGGGTGGCGGTCAGGGCGGTCAACTGGGTGGTCGATACGCCGTTCAACTGGGTGGAGGTCAGTGCGGCCAGACCGGTCACGGACATGCCGGCCACCTGGGTCGTGGCGAGGGTGGCCAGGGCGGTGGTCGAGAGGCCGGGCACCTGGGCGGTGGTCAGCGCCATCAGCTGGAATGCGGCAATACCGCTGATCTGGGTGGTGGACAGGGAGGCCAGATCGGTGCTGCTGAGCGCGGCGAAGGCCAGGGCGGCGAATCCGCCAATCTGGGTCGGGGCCAGCGCTCCCAGTTGGGTGGTGCTGAGCGCCGCCGTCGCCGTGGCGCTCAGGCCGGCCAACTGGCCGGTGGAGAGTTGGACCAGATCGGTGGTATCGAGCGCCGCCATCTGCTTCGAGGTCAGCGCCGCGACCTGAGTGACGGTCAGGCCGCGGACCTGCGTGGTGGACAGTGCCGAGATGGTGGTAGTGAACAGGCCGCCGATCTGGGACGCGGTCAGTGCCGCCAGTTGGGTGGTGGAGAACCCCCCGACCTGCGTGGTGCCGAGGGCGGCGATGTCCGTCGCCTCCAGCCCGGTCATCTGCATGGTGGTCAGCGCCGCGAGGTCGGTGGTGGTCAATCCCGCCAGTCCCGAGGACGACAGCGCCGCGACCTGCAGTACGCTGAGGCTGCGCAACTGGGTGGTGGTCAGCGCGTCGAGGGTGGTGGTGCCGAGGCCGTTGACCTGGGTGGTGGACAGTCCGGCGACCTGGGTGGTGGACAGCCCGGCGACCTGGGTGGTGGTAAACACCCCCAATTGCGTGGCCGAAAATCCCCGCACCTGGGTGGCGTTCAGCCCGGCCATCTGGGTGGTGGTCAGGGAGGTCAGTTGGGTGGAGGTCAAGCCCACCAGAACGGCCGAGGCCAGTCCGCTCAACTGGGTGGTGGTCAACGTCGTCAGGCTGGTGGTGGACAGCGCGCCCAACTGGGCCGAGGTCAGGCTGCTTATCTGGGCGGCGGTCAGGCCGTTCAACTGCGTCGTCGAAAGCGCGGCCATGTCGGTGGTGCTCAACCCGCGCATCTGGCTGATGCTGAGGCGATTGATCTGGGTGGAGCTCAACGCCGACAACTGAGTGGTGCTCAGTCCGGCCACCTGGGTCAGGGTCAGGCCGCCCATCTGGGTGACCGACAGGGCCGCCACCTGGGTGGTGGAAACCGCCCCGATCTGCGTCGTGCTCAGCCCCGCGATGCCGGCGGCGGTCAGGCCGCTCAACTGGGTGGTGGACAGCGCCGCCACGTCGGTGGTGGTCAGGCCCGCCATCTGGACGGCCGTCAGGCGCACCGTCTGGGTGGAGGTCAGCGCCGCCAACTGGGTCGTGGTGACCGCCGCCAGTTGGGTGGTGGTCAACTGCGGCACCTGGGTGATGCTCAGTCCGCCGATCTGGGTGGTGGACAGCGCCAGGACCTGGGTGGTGGACAGCGCCCGCAAGCTGGTGGCCGACAGCTGGTTCAACTGGGTGGTGTTGACGGCCGCCAGCCCCGTGGTGGTCAGTCCGCCGATCTGGGTGGCGGTCAGCATGCCGACCTGAGTGCTGATCAGGCCGCCGATCTGGGTGGTGGACAGGGCGGCCACCTGAGTGGTGGTCAGGCCGGTCACGTTGGTGGCGGTCAGCGCCCCCAATTGCGTCGCCGTCAGGCTGGCCAACTGGGTGGTGGATATGGCTCCCAGATCGGTGCGCTCCAGCGCCGCCACCTGGGTGGTGGTCAGGGCGGCCAGATCGGTGGTCTCCATGCCGCCGACCTGGGTGGTGGTCAGGGCGGCGATCTGGGCGACGGACAGGGCCACCACCTGGGTGGAGGTCAGATTCGCCACCACCGTGGTCGTCAGGGTCCGGACCTGGGTGACGGTCAGTCCGCCGATCTGGGTGGCGGTCAAGGCTCCCAACCGGGTGGTGTCCAGCGCCGCCGCCTGGGTCGAGCTCAGTCCCTTGATCTGAGTGGCCGTCAACCGGGCCAGCTGGGTGGAGCTCAGCGAGGTCAGCTGGGTGGTGGAAAGGCCGGCCACGCCGGCCGAGGAAAATCCGGTGACCTGGGTGGTGGACAGGTCGCCCAGTTGCGCCGTGGTCAAGCCGCTGATCTGGGTCGCGTTCAGCATGCCCAGATGGGTGACGGTCAGGCCGGCCATCTGGGTGGTGGTGATGGCGTTCAACTGGGTGGAGGTCATGCCGCGCATCTGGCTTGCCGTCAGCGCCGCCAGTTGCGACGAAGCCAGAACGGCTATCTGCGTGGTGTTCAGCGCCCCGACCTCGGTGACGGTCAATCCCCGGATCTGCTGGGTGGACAGCACCGCGATCTCGGCGGCGTCGAAGGCATCGACCTGGGCGGCGCTCAGGACCGCCAACTGGGTGGCGGAAAAACCCATCTGCGTCGGACCCAGCGCCTGAATCTGGGTCGTGGTCAGCGCCGCCGTCTGGGTGGTGCCCAACTGGCCGACCTGGGTGGAGGAGAGCGACTGGATGCCGGTGACGGAGAAGGCCCGGACCTGGGTGGCGTTGAGCGCCGAGAGCGAGGTCGACGACAACGACTGCACCGCCGTGACCGTAAGTCCGGCAATCTGAGTGGCGGTGAGAAACGAGATGGACGACACCACGGCGCAGCGGTTCCAGTTCGGGAGAGCTGTAACCTTCACCCAATAGCAGGTGTGGTCATAACGCCGGGTTAACGCGGCGCGGGAATCGAAAGGACCCGGTCGCGTCTGCGACCGGGTCCTTTGATTTTGGTGGAGCCGACGGTCAAGTTGAGCGGATGAACCGCACCATCAAGGGCGCCACCGTCAAACGCTATCACTACGATGACCACGCACAGATGCGTGCCCACCTTGGCGACTTCGTCATGGCCTACAATTTTGCCAGGCGGCTCAAAACCCTGAAGGGCCTCACGCCCTACGAATACATCTGCAGAATCTGGGCAGCCGAGCCTGAACGCTTCAGACTCGATCCGATCCATCAAATGCCGGGACTAAACACCCTAGAGTCTGTCTGACTTAGATTGAAGCATACCCTGCGTGCCGCAGATATGCGGCGCACTCCTGCGGAGGGAAAGCGTCCAGGAGTTTACCGACGCGCCTCCATGTGGTTTCGATGGTTCGTTCGTCAGCCTTTCGGACGAGGGTCTTGAGTTTGGCGAACATCATCTCGATGGGATTGAGATCGGGGCTGTAGGGCGGCAGGAAGAGCAGATGAGCACCGACCTTGCGAATGGCTTGGCGTGCCGGCTTTCCTTTGTGGCTTCCCAGATTATCGAGGATGACGACGTCACCGGGTTCCAGGGCCGGTGCCAAGGATTGCTCCACCCAGGCGGTGAAGGTCGCCCCATTGATGGGGCCGTCGAGGACCAGGGGAGCGATGATCCGGTCATGGCGCAGGCCCGCCAGGAAGGTCAGGGTTTTCCAGTGGCCGTGGGGAACCTTGGCCAGGAGGGCCTCTCCCCGAGGGCTCCATCCGCGCAGACGCGTCATGTTGGTCTTGACCCAGGTCTCATCGATAAAGACCAGGCGCGAGGGATCAAGCCTGTGTTGATGGGTTTTCCAGCGATGGCGCAGCCGCGCTACCCTCGGCCCATCCTGTTCCTTGGCCATCAGCGTTTTTTTTGAAGCTCAAGCCCAGACCACGGACGAAACGCCAGACGGTATCGTGGGTGACGACGACACCCCGCTCGGCCAGTTCTGCCGCCAGAGCCCGCATGGTCAGGTCCTTCTTCTCGGCCAGCCGGGATTGTATCCAATCGGCGGTCTCTCCGCTCAGCAAAGTGGGCGGCGATGCCCGCCCATCTTGCTGGGCTGAAGACCGCGCCCGGATCGCCACTTCTGGCCGATCCGAACCGCCGTCGCCACCGAAACCCCAAAGCGCTTCGCTGCCGAGCGTGTCGTCTCGCCTGAATTCAGGGCTGCGGCTATCCGCTGCCGAAGGTCTTGCGAAAGAGGTCCTGCCATCCCTGCTGGCCTCCTATCCAGCCAGCAGTTTGAATCACATTCTCGGCCCCAGGGGAATCCCAATTCCGATTCCGCTTAACTCAGACTGACTCTAGCAGCGCGGCCCCGCTCAGCGGCAGCTTGAACGCCAGGGCATAGGCCCCCATGCCGGCCAGCATGCGCCGGGCGGTCTCCAATGCCGCATCCAGGGCGTTCCAGTCGGCCAGGGTGGCCAGGGGGTTGCTGGCGCAATTTCCCGCCCCGGCCACCGGGACTAGGCCGCGCCAAGCCAGCATCACCGCCACCAGCGGCCCCAGCAGGGCCAGGGCCGGTCCCGGGCGGCGCAGACGGGGATCAGCGATCATCAGCGCCAGGGCCCCCACCGCCAGGGCCGGGGCCAAAGCCGCCCCGGTAGCCTTTGATCAGGTAGGACATGCCGGCGGCGATCAAGGCCCCATCGAGGCCACGGCCGGCCCGTACCAGTAGCAGCAGCATCGCGGCGATCAGATAGATCTGCGGCTTTTCCACCAGCATCAGCTGGGGCACCAGGGTCCAGGCCGCTTCCAGCCCCAGCAGCCCGAGGATAGTGGCCCAGCCGGCGAGTCCGGCGGCACCCGCCCCCGCTCCCCGCCCGCGCAGGGTTTCGGCCAGCATCTCCCAGATCAGCCCCATCAGCACCGCGTGCAGGACGACGAAGGGGGCCAGCGAGCGGCCCGGCTCGAACTGCCCGAAAAGCAGATTGGGAAAGGCCAGCAACGCCGGCAGGCCCTGGGTGTAGCCCATGCCCACCCAGGTGGAGTCCTCCGACAGGAACCCATCCTCGAGAAAGGCCTCGTGCGGCTAGGTCAGCCAGGCAGAAAATTCATCCCACGAATGGACCCGATAGACGAAGTCCCCGCGCCATCCGGCCAGGAGCGCCACCGTCAGGGGCAGCAGCACGGCCGGAGGCGCCACAGATCCGCTCCGGGCCGCCGGTGGGCCAATCCCGCCAGAGTGGGAACCAGCAAGCCCCAGGCCAGGACCCGCAAGCCCAACCCCAGGGCCATATTACCCACCAGCAGAACGGCCGGAATGGTCATGATACCCAGCATCAGGCGGGTACCGGGTGACGGGATATGCCACCACGCCCCCAACCCCAGACCGACGGACAGGCAAAGAAGCAGGGAAACGCTCAGGCCCAAGCCCCGTCCTCCCCGAGATCAGTCCAGTTCGAAGGCGTTCTTATAATCCAGTTTCAGCGCCGGGTCCTGCTCCTCTTTCCTGAGGAAGCAATTGCCGACCACCAGCACTTCGATCTCGCTGCCCATGAAACAGCGGAAGGCGTCCTCGGGGGTACAGACGATGGGCTCGCCCCGGACGTTGAAGCTGGTGTTGACCACCACGGGGCAGCCGGTGCGGGCCTTGAACGCCGAGATCAGCGCATGATAGCGCGGATTGGTGTCGGCATGGACGGTCTGGACGCGGGCGGAGTAATCCACGTGGGTCACCGCCGGAATGGCCGAACGCGGCACGTTCAGCTTGTCGATGCCGAACAGCTTCTCCTCGTCCGCGGTCATGGCGCGGCGATGCTTTTCCGCCACCGGGGCCACCAGCAGCATGTAGGGCGAGTCGCCGTCCAGATCGAACCACTCGGCCACATCCTCGCGCAGCACGCTGGGCGCGAAGGGGCGGAAGCTCTCGCGGTACTTGACCTTGAGGTTCAGCGTCTTCTGCATGGAGGGCGAGCGGGGGTCGCCCAGGATGGAGCGGCCGCCCAGGGCACGCGGACCGAATTCCATGCGGCCCTGCATCCAGCCCACCGCCTTTTCGTCGGCCAGGGCCTGGGCGGTGGCTTCGGTCACCTCGGCCTCGCCCATCACCGCGAACTTGGCGCCGGCGGCGGTCAGGCGCGCCTCGATATCGGCCTGCTCGAACACCGGACCGAGATAGGAGCCCCTCATGGCATCCTTGCCGGGGGTCACGCTGCGGGGCTGGCCCTTGTGGATGTGGTAGCCGGCCAGGGCGGCGCCGAGCGCGCCGCCGGCATCGCCCGAAGCCGGCTGGATCCAGATGTTGTCGAAGATGCCTTCGCGCAGAACCTTGCCGTTGGAGACGCAGTTCAGCGCCACGCCGCCGGCCAGGCAGAGATTCTTCGCCCCGGTTTCCTTCTTGATGCCGTGGCACAGCTTGGAAACGATGATTTCGGTCACCTCCTGGATGGAGGCGGCGATATCCATGTGGAACTGGGTCAGCGGGTCCTCGTCGGCCTGGCGCACCTTTTGCCCGAACAGCGCGGCGAAGCGCTGGTTGGTCATGGTCAGCCCGGTGCAGTAGTCGAAATACGACTGGTCCAGGCGGAACGAACCGTCCTCCTTCACATCGACCAGATTGTCGAGGATCAGCCTGGTGTATTTGGGCTCGCCGTAGGGCGCCAAACCCATCAGCTTGTACTCGCCGGAATTGACCTTGAAGCCGGTGTAATAGGTGAAGGCGGAATAGAGCAGCCCCAGGGAATGGGGAAAATGCAGTTCCTTGTGGATGTCCAGCCGGTTGCCCGACCCCATGGCCAGCGAGGTGGTGGTCCACTCGCCGACCCCATCCATGGTCAGCACCGCCGCGTCCTCGAAGGGCGAGGGAAAGAAGGCGCTGGCCGCATGGCTGAGATGGTGCTCGGCGAACAGCAGCTTGTTCATCCAGTCGAAATCAGGTGCGAAGCGCTTGATCTCGCGGGTCAGCAGATCCTTCTGGAACAGCTTTTCCTTCAGCCACACCGGCATGGCGGTCTTGAACGAGGAAAAGCCCTTGGGCGCGAAGGCGACATAGGTCTCCAGCAGCCGCTCGAACTTGAGGAACGGCTTGTCGTAGAACACCACGGAATCCACGTCGTCCAGGCCGATTCCCGCCTCGGCCAGACAATAGGCCACGGCCTTCTCGGGGAAGGCGGCGTCGTGTTTCCTGCGGGTGAAGCGCTCCTCCTGGGCGGCGGCGATGACGCGGCCATCCTCGACCAGGGCGGCGGCGCTATCGTGATAGAGGGCGGATAGGCCGAGAATGCGCAAGGGAGGACCTCAGAACAGGGTATAGATGAAGGGTGCCACCGCCGAGCCCTGCGACAGCACGATCAGGCCGCCGAACACCACCATCATGATCAGGATGGGCAGCAGCCAGAACTTCTTGCGTTCGCGCAGGAACTGCCAAAGCTCGATGAGGAAGCTCACGGGTGGTCTCTCCTAGAACTGGCGCCGCATGCTGTCGGGCGCCGGGCCCGGCGGGGTGCGATTGATCCAATAGCTGGCGGCGGCGTCATCGCGGTTCAGGCGCAGCGGGTCCTTGCCCAGCGCGCGCATGATCAGGGCGATGGGCGTCACGGTCAGGAAGAACAGCAGCCCCATGACCAGCGGCGTCACCACGTGATGCAACGCCATGCCGACCAGGAACCACAGCCTGTTGAGCGGCCTGAGAGCCTTGGGAACCACCAGGGCCGCCAGCAGGAATCCCACGGCGACCGCTCCGGCCCACAACCGGGGCTCACCGCCATCCTTGAGCGGCAACAGGGCGACGACGGCGAAGACAGCGGCGAAGACCAGACCGAACGACCGCTCGGAACCCATCTCGACCTTGCGGGCATGGGACCCACCGTCGATGGCGCCCTGTGACGTGCTCATGCTGTGGAAACGATCCCCTTGCTGAAGGTTGCCGGACTTCTACCACAGCCCAACCAGTTGAGGCAAACCGCTCAGGCCGGAGCCGCCACGGCTTCCACCCGGTCGCACAGCGCATGGCCGATCAGAATATGCATCTCCTGGATACGGGCGGTGACGCTGGACGGCACCACCAGCAGCGGGTCGGCCAGTCCCACCATCTTGCCGCCGTCGCGGCCCGAGAAGCCGGCCGCCACCAGACCCATGTCGCGGGCCACCGCCAGGGCGGTCAGCACGTTCGGGCTGTTGCCCGAGGTGGTGATGCCGATGGCCACGTCGCCGGGCCGGCCCAGCGCCTCGATCTGGCGCGAGAAGATTTCCTCGTAGGAGAAGTCGTTGGCGCAGGCGGTCAGCAGCGAGGTGTCGGTGGTCAGCGCCAGCGCCGCCAGGGCCTTGCGGTTGTAGCGGTAACGGATCACCAGTTCGGTCGCCAGGTGCTGAGCGTCGGCGGCCGAGCCACCGTTGCCGAAGAACAGGATCTTGCCACCCGCCGCCAGGCTGTCGAGACAGGCCTGGACCAGACGCTGAAAGGGTTCGCGCACCGCCGCGCCGGTAACCGCCAGTGTCTCGGCGTGCTCCGCGATCTGCTGATCGAGAAAGGCGGCGTATTTCATGGGGCGATCCTCATTGTGGAATGAACCTCCTTAGCCCTTCCCGCCTGCCGCCGCAACACCCGACTCGGTCAGGGTACGCAATTGCCGGTTGGCCACCGTGATCATGGACAGATCGATATGGGACGCCGCCTTCAGCTCGGCCAGCAGGGTCTCGGCCCGCTCCACCGCCGCCCGGTTGGCCTCCAGCCAGGACTGGACCGCCGCGTCGGGCTCGAGGCCGGGATAGGAGGCCGCCACCACGCTGGTGATATCGCGCTGATGGCCATAGAGGTCCTCGATGGCCGCCGCCGCCGCCAGCTTCAGCCAGTGGCCCTGTCCCGACAGCTTTTCGGCCGAGGCGCGCAGCCAGCCCAGCGAGAACCGGGCTCCCACCGCGAAATAGAGGCGCCCGGCCGTCTCGATGGACAGGTCCTGACGGGTGGCGATGCGCAGGATGTCGGCGGCCGAGGCCAGGACGATCAGGTTGCCGACCCGCTGGGCCAGATCGTGGGGAACGCCCTGGCCGACGAAATACTCGATGCGGGCCAGAACCGCGGCGGCCGCATCGGGCGGCAGGATGGTGGGCACGGCGCCTTCCAGCGCCTTGACACCGGGCGACAGCTCGGCGATGCCCGCCCCCAGGGCAAAGGGCGACGGCATGGAACGCAGCACCCACATGGTGGCGCGCTCCACCAGCCGGTTGGCCTCGATCTGCATGGCGGTCTGGGCGGCGGCCGGCACCTTGCCGTCCAGCTCCTCGATGGCCCGCCAGACTTCGCGCATGCGGAAGGCGTCGCGCGCCACGATATAGGCCCTGGCCACCTGGGCCGGGGGATGGCCGGTGGTCTCCATCAGTTCCGAGACGAAGGCGCCGCCCACCCGGTTGACCATGGAATTGGTCACCACCGTGGCGACGATTTCCCGCCGCAGCCGGTGGCGCTGGACATCGTGACCGAAACGATCCCGGAGCGCCGTGGGAAAGTAGTTGGTCAGGTCGATGGCCATGAAGGGATCGTCGGGCAGTTCCGAGGCCAGGATATGGTCATAGAGCCAGATCTTGCCGTAGGCCAGCAGCACCGCCAGTTCGGGACGGGTGAAGCCCTGCTTCTTCGCCGCCCGCTCGGTCAGCGTCTCGTCGGTGGGCAGGAACTCGATGCCCCGGTCCAGCCGCCCGCTCTTTTCCAGCAGGCGCATGAAGCGGGCCTCGGCGTCCAGCAGCTCGGCGCCCTGGGCCTGAAGCATGGTCAGCGCCTGGGTCTGAAGGTAATTGTCGCGCAGCACCAGGGCACCCACTTCCCCGGTCATCTCGACCAGCAGCTTGTCGCGCTGCTTGGGGGTAAGATCGCCCGCCGCCACCAGGTCGTTGACCAGGATCTTGATGTTGACCTCGTGGTCCGAGCAATCCACCCCGGCGGAATTGTCGATGGCGTCGGTATCGATGCGCCCGCCCCCGCCGCCCGCCCCGCCGATGGCGTATTCGATGCGGCCCAGCTGGGTGAAGCCCAGATTGGCGCCCTCGCCCACCACCTTGGCACCAACCTCCGCGCCGTTGATGCGCAGGGAATCGTTGGCCCGGTCGCCGGCCTCGGCGTTGCTTTCGCCCGACGCCTTCACATAGGTGCCAATGCCGCCCAGGAACAGCAGGTCCACCGGCGCCTTGAGCAGGGCGCGGATCAGCTCGGTCGGCGTCAGACTATCTGACTCGATACCGAAACGAGCCCTGACCTGAGGGCTGATGGCAATGGTCTTGGCGGTGCGCGGCCAGATGCCGCCGCCTTCCGAGATAGTCGAGGTGTCGTAATCGGGCCAGGCCTTGGCGGCAACGAACAGCCGCTCGCGCTCGGCGAAGGTCTTTTGCGGGTCGGGATCGGGGTCGAGGAAGATGTGGGCGTGATTGAAGGCGGCGACCAGCCGGGCATGGGGCGAGCGCAGCATGCCGTTGCCGAACACGTCGCCCGACATGTCGCCCACGCCCACCACCGTGAAATCCTCGCTCCGGGTATCGACGCCCATCTCGCGGAAATGGCGTTCCACCGCCACCCAGGCCCCCTTGGCGGTGATGCCCATCTTCTTGTGGTCGTAGCCCTGGGAACCGCCGGAGGCGAAGGCATCGCCCAGCCAGTGGCCGTATTCCAGCGAAACCGAATTGGCGATGTCGGAGAAGGTGGCGGTGCCCTTGTCGGCGGCCACCACCAGATAGGGGTCGTCGCCGTCCCGGCGCAGCACGTCCGGGGGCGGCCTGACCCCTTCCGGCGTCAGGTTGTCGGTGAGGTCCAGCAGGCCGCGCATCAGAATCTTATAGCACTCGATGCCCTCGGCCAGATACGCCTCGCGCCCGCCGGTGGCCGGCGGGCGCTTCACCACGAAACCGCCCTTGGCGCCCACCGGAACGATCACTGCGTTCTTGACCATCTGGGCCTTCATCAGGCCCAGGATCTCGGTACGGAAATCCTCGCGCCGGTCGGACCAGCGGATGCCGCCGCGCGCCACCTTGCCGCCTCTGAGGTGGATGGCCTCGACACGCGGGCTGTAGACGAACACCTCCACCAGGGGCCGGGGGGCCGGCAACTCGTCCACCGCCTTGGAATCCAGCTTGAAGGACAGATAGGCCTTGGGCCTGCCGCCGCCATCGGTCTGGAAGTAATTCGTTCTTAAAGTGGAACGGATCAGGTTGAGGAAACGCCGCAGGATGCGGTCGTCATCGGCGCTGACCACTTTGTCCAGGCCGGCCAGCAGCGACGCCTCGATATGGCCCCCGTCGCCCGATTCCCCCTTGGGATCGAAGATGGCGAGGAACAGCCGCACCAAGGCGGCCGCCATGTCGGCATTGCCGCTCAGGGCCTGCTCGATATAGGCCTGGCTGTAGGTGATGCCGGTCTGGCGCAGGTACTTGGTGTAGGCGCGCAGCACCATGATTTCCCGCCACGACAGGCCGGCCGACAATACCAGCCGGTTGAAGCCGTCGCTGTCGGCGTCGCCCCGCCACACCGCCGCCAGGGCGTCGTGGAACAGGTCGCGCCGCTCGGCCACGTCGAGCGGCGAGCCATCGGCGCTTTCCACCTCGAAATCATGGACCCACACCGTCCCGCCGCCGGAGGCGGGAACGATCTCGTGAGGGACCTCGGCGATGACCACCAGCCCCATGGCCTCCAGCATGGGCAGGATACCGGACAGGGGCACCGGATGGCCGGAGCGGTAGAGCTTCAGCCGGCCCTGATAAGGTTCGGCCTCCACCGGACGGTAGAGGTTGAGCACGATGTCGCCGCCCGACGCCGCCTGGATGCGTCCCACGTCGGCCACCGCCGCCAGGACACCATGGCTTTCGCGGTAGGACGCCGGGAACGCCCGGCCCCAGCGCCGCGCCAGCGCCACGCCCGGCCGCCTCGCCGTGGGTCTGGACCAGGGCGTCCTGCAGATGCTCGTACCAGGTCCGCGCCGCGTCGGCGATACGCATTTCCAGCGCCGGAGCGTCCACCCGGAGCAGGTGGCCGGGCGTGGTGCGGATGATGAAATGCAGCCGGGCCAGGGGCAGATCGGCCACTTGGGTATAGAAGGCGTCGAGCGTGCCGCCCACCGCCTCCTCCAGCATGGCGGTGATGGCGAGGCGCAGCGGCGTGTCGTAGCGGTCACGCGGCACGAAGACCAGACAGGAGACGAAGCGTTCGAACTCGTCGTTCCTGAGGAACACCGCCACCCGCTGACGGTCCTGCAGGTGCAGGATGCCGATGCTGGTCTCGAACAGGGCATCCTCGGATACCTGGAACAGCTCATCTCTGGGGTAGGTCTCCAGGATATTGACCAGTGCCTTGGCATCGTGACCGGACTTGTTGAAGTCGGCCCGCGCCTCGACGCGGGCGATCTTGCGCCGCAGCAGGGGAATCTGCGCCGGGCGGTCGTTATAGGCGGCCGAGGTGAACAGTCCGAGGAAAGCGTGCAGCCCCACCACCCGCCCCTTGGCGTCGAACTGCTTCAACCCGATGATGTCCATGCGCACCGGCCGATGGATCACCGCATGGCGGGCCGACTTGGTGACCATCAGGGGATCGGGGCGCTGGACGAAGGCCCGCAGTTCCACCGGCATGTCGGCCAGGGTCACGGTCTCATCAAACACATGGGCGCCGGCGTCGGACAATATCCCCAGCCCGCTGGCCGAATCGGCGACCACCCCCTTGGACAGGTCGAAACGGCGGTAGCCCAGGAAGGTGAAATGGTTGTCGGCCAGCCAGTCGAGGAAGGCAAGGGTCTCCTGCTTTTCATCGGCCGGCAGTTTGGCGGCCACCGCCTCGAATTCGGCCACTCCCGCCCACAGGGTGTCGAGCATGCGGCGCCAATCGGCGACGGCCAGTCTTACCTGCCCCAGGATATCGGCCAGCGTGGCGGCCAGCTGCTCCTGGACTTCCACCGGCTGACGGTCGATCTCCACATGCATGACCGATTCCTGCAAGGCGCCCGCCAGCCGTTGGCCGTCACCTGGCGCAGCATTCCCGCCCCGTCGCGGTCGACCCGCACCACGGGATGGACCAGCAGATGCACCTTGATGCCGCGCCGGGCCAGTTCCATGGCCACCGAATCCACCAGGAACGGCATGTCGTCGTTGACGATTTCCACCACCGAATGGCTGGACACCCAGCCGTGGCGGTCAAGATCGGGATCGAACACCCGGATGGATGGAACCCCCGGCTGACGCTCGCGCATGAAGGCGAACAGGCCCAGCGCCGCGCCATAAACCAACTCGGGATCGGCCTCGGCCAGATCGGCCAGGGGAATGCCGGAGGCATAGGCACGGATCAGGCGTTCGGCGCCAGCCTTGGCCAGGGTATCGGACAAGTCGGCGATGCGCCGATCCAGATAAGCGGAGATTTCCATGGCCCACCCCTCCCATCGGCCCACCCCTTGCCCGCAAGGTCTGGACGTATCGTTCTAGGAAGAATGGGGCAGTTCCGCCGCTTGTACAAGACGGCCAAGGAATTCAGTCGGCAAGGGCCGTCACGGCGTCCCATACCAGCGCCTCCGCCTGCTCGCCCGGCACGGAATCCGGCGGCGACCAGGCCAGGGCCAATTGCACCTCGCCCATCTGGCGGTGGGCCATCACCCAGGGCCGTCCCTGCGATAGGCCGGCACAGCGGGAATTGCGGCCGGCGGGCAGAATCGATCCGTCCAGGGCCAGAGCCTCGGCCAGTCCCCGGCCCCACAGCTTGGACACCGCTTCCCGCATGGTCCAGAAGGCCAGAAAGGCGGGCTGGCCCTCGGCGACCACCACGCGGCACTCGGCGGGAGACAGAAAACGCTCGGCCAGAATCCGGACATTCCGTCCCTCCCGGACGACCTCGATGTCGACACCGACGCGCCCGTCTTCGACCAGCGCCGCCGCCGCCCAGCCCCCGGCATGGGAGAGGGACAGGTCTCCGGCCCCGGCGGGCAGAATCAGCGGGCGCCCGTCCTTATCGGCACCGATGCCCCAGCGGCCGGGCGGCAGCAGCGAGCGGGCCAGACGCCGGGTTTCCAGAAACTGCCGCCGTTCCTCGCCTCGCTGCCGAACGGGGGGGCGGCGCGGCGCAGATCGTCTTCGGAATAGACGCCCTCGGCCTGCGAGGCGGCGAAAGGCGCCAGGGCCAGACGGGGCGCCTCCATCAGCGCAGGGTCGGCGCCAGCCGGGATGCCAGCCAGTCGGCGATGCGGCGGTTGCCGGCCGGCGTGGTGTGGACCCAGTCGTAGAAATCACCGTCCTCGAAGGTCAGCCGGCCGCCCAGGTCGATGCAGACGGCACCCGCCTGCTCGCAGGCGGCCAGAGCCCGACGGTTGAAGGCGGTCTGCATGGCCCAGGAGCCGAAATCCACCGCGCCGGAGGCCGACACTCGTCCCAACGGCCGGCCGTCGCCATCGACCCGGTAGTCGGAACGGCTTTGGGTGACGATGACCGCCTGGGCTCCCATGGTCCTGATACGGGCGATCAGGGCGGCGACCCGTTGCTGATAGGCGTCGAGCAGGACGGGGTCGACCGCCTGTCCGGGCGCGGGCGCCGGCCCCGCCACCCAGGGACCGTGCGCCACGTCGGTGCCGCCGTGCACCACGTGGGCGTTGCGGGCCTTCAGCGTCCCCTGGATGGTCGAGACCACCTGCACCAGGGCGGAATGATTGGCGACATAGCGCTCGACACGGCGCCAGACGGTGGGCGAAGCCATCTCGTCCCATTGCTGCCGACCCTGCAGATGGGCGTCGTTGACCCCGATATAGGCCAGGACGAAGCGCGGCTTCAGGCCGGGAATCTGCGACAGCCAGCGATCGAAGGCCCGCAGATGGCCCACCGTCGACTGGCCGTCGATGCCGGCATTGACCACCACCGCACCGCCCAGGGCCTGCGACAGGTAATCCTGCCAGGTCTGGCCGTCGCCGATGAAGCGCTGGTCCGTGGTCGAACCGCCGATGGTCAGGATCTGGATGGCGCCCGGGTCCTTGTAAGAACCACGCAATCCCCAGCGGTCGCGGCTGTAGACGGCATCCTTGGGTCCGCCGTAGAGGCCGCTGACATCGAAGACCCGATGGACGTCGCGGGGAATGTTCATGGTTCCCCAACTGGGGCCGAACAGCCAACTGCCGAACACCAGTTCGGCAACCACCAGCCCGGCCAGGAGAACCCCGAGATTGATGGCGACGACCCGCCCCATGGAGGTACGCCCGGCCATCATCGTCTCGCTGCCGCAGAAGTCATCATCGTCTCGCTGCCGCTCGGGCGATCATCATCAGCGCCCGCGAGGTAATCTCGGCCGCCGGCATGCCGGTGGTCTTGCAATCGACCTCGGCCTCGGTCAGCAGGTCCAGCGCCTTGCCCACCCGGTCGGCGGGCCAGCGCGACAACTGGCGGCGGAACCGGTCCGCCGCCTTGAAGATCACCGGCGGCTTCAGGGCGGCCATGGCCTGATCCGCCGACTTGCCCTGGGCCATCAGACCGGCGGCCAGATGCAGGCGCTGAAAGTGCCGCGACACCGAACGCAGCATGCCCACCGGCTGGCCACCCTCGCGCAGCAGGCGGTCAAGGACCCGCTGCGCCCCGGCATGATCCCCATCGGCGGTGGACAACGCCAGATCGTCCAGACCCAGGGCGGCGGTATCACCCACGCAGGCGACGGCGTCGTCCAGGCTCACCCGCCCAGGCCCCCCCATGTAAAGCGCCAGCTTGCCCAACTCGGCACGGGTCAGACGGCGGTCGCCGCCCAGATGCTCGACCAGATAGGCCATGGCGTCGGGTTCGGCCATCAGACCGGCGGCCTTGAGTTCTTCCTGGATCACCCCGGCCAGCGAACCGCCCTCGTCGCCGTAGCAGGCCAGGGCGGCGGCGTTGTCGGCGCCTTCGAACAGCTTGCGCAGCGACGAACGCGGCCCGAGCTCGCCGCCCTCCACCACCACCAGGGCATCACCCATGGGCCGGGCCAGGAACGACGACACCGCCCCGCTCTGGCCATCGCCGGCATCGCGCAGCACCACCACGCGCCGTCCGCCGCCCAGAGCCATGGCGGCGGCTTCGTCGGCGAGACGGGAGGGAATCTCCTTCAGCGCGGCGGGAGAAAGCTCGGCGACCCGGAAGGGATCGGAAGCGTCAGGGACCACCGAGCGGATCAGCCGCTGCACCCTTTCGCGCACCAGCCCCAGATCGGGGCCGAACACCAGGACGGCACGGACGGACGGGTCCGGCGCCTTGACGAACGCCTCGACCCGCGACCCGCTCAGCTTCATCGGCGCGCCTCGCCGGCTTCGTTGCGGAAAATCGAGCGCTGGCGATAGCGTTCGTCGTTGGGATTGGCCTGATATCGTTGAATGGCCGCCGCGATACGGTTGCGAATATCGTCCGCCAGCTGGTTGAGCGCCCGCTCCTCGGCGTCGCGCTCCGTCGCCACACTGGCGTAACGCGGCCCCAGATGGTCGAAATAGACGGTGGTGGTGACGTTTTCGCCCAGAATGCTCTGGCCGTTGCGGGTCAATATGACCTGGGCCGTCATGGCGAGATTGGCGGCGGTGGCGAAGGTATCCTTGCGGAACCCGAGATTGCTCACCGTCTCGCTCAAGGTAACGTCGAGATTGTAGGTGTAGTCGGCCGCCTCGCCCCGGGGCGACAGGCGCTGCAGCAGGGCGTTGCGCAATTGCTGTCCGACGCGGTCCTTGATCGGACCGACGCGGATGGCGGCAAGATCGGCATCCACGCCGGATGCCGCGCCGCTCGGCGTGCCGTACATGGGCCTGAAGCCGCAGCCCGCCGGACCCAGCGCCAGAACAGCGAACAGAAGAAGCGCTCTAGACCACCACATTGACGATCCGATTGGGCACGACCACGACCTTGCGCGCGGGCTTTCCCGACATTGCCGAAATCACCTGGGGTTGCGCAAGAGCCGTCTGCTCCGCCAGGGCGGCATCGGCGTCCTTGGGCAACTCGATGGTGGCGCGCAGCTTGCCGTTGACCTGAACGGCCACGGTGACGCTGTCATCGACCAGCAAGGTGGAATCGGCTTCCGGCCAGGCGGCTTCGGCGAGCAGTCCGTCCCCACCCAGGGCCAGCCACATCTCCTCGGCCAGATGGGGCATCATGGGGCCGATCAGCCGGGCGGTGGCCTCCAGTCCCTCGCGCAGCACCCAGGCGGCCCCGGCATCGGCCCCGGGCAATTCGCCCAGGCCGTTGGTCATCTCGCGGATACGGGCCACCGCCTTGTTGAAGTGGAAGCGCTCCAGATCCTCGCCCACCTGGGCGATGGTCTTGTGGACCAGACGGCGGGCCTTGGCGGCTTCCGGCGACAGTTCCGGCATGGGAGCGCCGGCCGGCGGCAATTCGGCGTTGACCACCATGCGCCACAGCCGGTTGACGTAGCGCCAGGCGCCGTCGATACCGGCCTCGGTCCAGTCCAGATCCCGCTCGGGCGGAGAATCGGACAGCATGAACAGGCGCGCGGTATCGGCGCCGTAGCCGTCGATGATACCGGCCGGGTCCACCACGTTCTTCTTGGACTTGCTCATCTTCTCGGAACGGCCGCCGATCACCGGCGCCCCGGTCCCGGTATGGACCAGCTTGCCGTCGGGGCCGGAAACCACCTCGGTGGGGAAGAGCCAGGCGCCATCCTCGGACTTGTAGGTCTCGTGGCAGATCATGCCCTGGGTCAGCAGGCCGGCGAAGGGCTCCTTGACGCCGAGATAGCCGCACTCCTTGAGCGCCCGGGTGAAGAAGCGGGAATAAAGCAGATGCAGCACCGCATGCTCGATGCCGCCGATATACTGATCGACGCTCATCCAGTAATCCGCCGCCGCCCGGTCGAAGGCGACATCGTCGCGGTCGGGCGAGGTATAGCGGGCGAAGTACCAGCTGGATTCGAAGAAGGTGTCGAAGGTGTCGGTCTCGCGCCGGGCGGGCTTGCCGCAGCACGGGCAGTCCACATCCTTCCAGGTCGGATGGTGGGCCAGCGGATTGCCCGGCTTGTCGAAGGTGACGTCCTCGGGCAGGCGCACCGGCAACTGCTCCGCCGGCACCGGCACGGCACCGCAGGATTCGCAATGGATGATGGGGATGGGGCAGCCCCAGTAGCGCTGGCGCGACACGCCCCAGTCACGCAGGCGGTAATTGATGGTGCGCTCGCCGCGGCCCATCTCCTCGATGCGGCGGATAGCCTCGGCCTTGGCCTCATCCACCGCCAGCCCGTCGAGAAAACGGGAATTGATGGCCTTGCCGTCACCGGTATAGGCCTCGCCCCTGGCGATGGCGGCCGACACGGCCTCGCCATCGGATGCGGGCTCCACCACCTGGGTCCAGCCCAGGCCGTACTTGTTGGCGAAGTCGAGGTCGCGCTGGTCATGGGCCGGACAGCCGAAGATGGCGCCCGAACCGTAATCCATCAGCACGAAATTGGCGACGTAGATGGGCAGCGTCCATGCCGGATCGAAGGGATGGACGGCCCTGAGGCCGGTGTCGAAGCCCTTCTTCTCGGCGGTTTCGATGGCTGCTTCCGAGGTGCCCATGCGGTTGCATTCGGCGATGAACCCGGCCAGGGCCGGATTGCCGGCCGCCAGCTCGCCCGCCAGGGGATGATTGGCGGCGATGGCCACGAATTTGGCGCCGAACAGGGTATCGGGACGGGTGGTGAATATCTCCAACCGATCAGAACGGCCACCCAGGTCGAACATCAGCCGGGCACCCTCGGAGCGGCCGATCCAGTTCTCCTGCATCAGGCGCACCCGCTCGGGCCAGCGCTCCAGCGTCGCCAGACTGTCGAGCAGATCCTGGGCGTAATGGGTGATCTTCAGGAACCACTGGGAGAGCAGACGCTTTTCCACCAGGGCGCCCGAACGCCAGCCGCGTCCGTCGATCACCTGCTCGTTGGCCAGCACGGTGTTTTCCACCGGGTCCCAGTTGACCCAGGATTCCTTGCGATAGACCAGCCCGGCCTTGAGAAAATCCAGAAACATCTTCTGTTCGTGGCGGTAATACTCAGGCTCGCAGGTGGCCACCTCGCGCCGCCAGTCATAGGACAGGCCCATGGACTTCAGCTGCTCGCGCATGGCGGCGATGTTCTCGCGCGTCCACTTGGCGGGATGAACGTTGTTCTGGATCGCGGCGTTCTCGGCGGGCAGGCCGAAGGCATCCCAGCCCATGGGATGCAGGACGTTGAAGCCTCTGGCCCGCTTGTAGCGCGCCACCACGTCGCCCAGGGTATAGTTGCGCACGTGGCCCATGTGAATGCGCCCCGACGGATAGGGGAACATCTCCAGCACGTAGTACTTGGGCTTGCCCGGCACGATCTCGGCCTCGAAGCAGCGCTTCTCTTCCCAGGCCTGCTGCCAGCGGGCTTCGGTTTCCTTGACGTTGTAGCGGTCGCCGCTGATGCCTTCCGGGCGCGACATGGGTCCGTCCATTGTTTTTGGTGGGATAGGTTCAAGGTGGCGGGCGGACTTCCGCGCCGCCCGCCACCTTGAGTGACTCTATTCGGTCGACACGACCCGAAGCTGACGGGCGCGGGTCAGGATCGAATTCTCGAGATCCACCGCCATCTTGGGGTCGACGCGCACATCCACCCAGTTGCCCGAGCCGTCGCGCACCTGCTTGAACAGCGAAACCTTCACGCCGTCGGCGCGCAACGTGCGATCGAGAATGAAGACGTTGACCTTATAACGCTCGCTCGGCGTCTCGGGCAGCTGATACCAATCGGTGATGATGGTGCCGCCGAAGGCATCGGCCGTCGTAATGGGCATGAAGGAGACGGTGTCGAGCGACGCCCGCCACAGGAAGGCGTTGACGCCGATACCCACGCCTTCGTTGTCCGGCTTGCTCTTGCCGAACAGTCCTTCCGGCCCGAAGATGGTCTCGCGCTTTTCGTTGGACATGCGCGGCGCGGATTCGCCCTTTTCCTTGGTCGGATAGACCGCCTGGGATTCACCGCAGGCCGACAGCATCAGGGTCACACCGATCAGCGCCAGAGCGCCCAGGCCACCCACCGAAATCTTCCTCGTCATCACCGTCTTCACCCCGCCGCGCCGATGCGCCGCCTGTTGGCACGCGAAAATCCTCCGACGGCAGAGCCCCACCGTCGCGACAGGCAACAATGCTACGAGAGACGCCCGCCCTGCAAGCGGTAACGCCAAACGCCCCTGGATGCCCCTTGTGTTGCATCGATGCCACAGTGCGGAGTTTTCGATACAGCGGACGCCCCGCCTTGCTTGACTGTCATCACCGGCCATGGCGTGATGTCGACCGTTCGTTCATTTGGATAGCGGTTGCGGCCATTGGGGGTCGTCGTCGCAAGGCCAAAGAGAGGAGATACCATGAAGAAGATTCTTTGCGCCAGCACCGCGCTGGTTGCCGCCGGCATGTTGACCGCCGGCGCCGCTTCCGCCGCTGAGAAGATCAAGCTGAACGTCGGCGGCTACTCCAAGTGGTGGGTCGTTGGCGCCTGGCAGGAGAAGGAATTCCAGAACGGCAACAACGGCACCATCGGCGCCAGCGCCAACGGCGGCAGCGCCGGCGGCGTGCAGCGCCAGAACGTCGACGTCAAGGGCGACAACGAAGTCTGGTTCTCGGGCTCGACCGCTCTGGACAACGGCCTGAAGGTCGGCGTCATGATGTCCCTGGAAGGCGGCGGTCACACCGACGGCGTCACCGACGGCATCGACCAGAGCTACGCCTGGATCGAGGGTGGCTTCGGTAAGGTGCTGATCGGCGCCCACGCCAACGGCACCGCCCTGCTGCACGTGCAGGCTCCCGACGCCGCCAGCAACTTCGGCAACGGCGGCATGATGATGGGCAACTGGGCCATCGCCAAGCCGTCGGGCGTGATGGGCATGAACCAGCGCGTGGGTTACACCACCTCGTCCAGCACCACCGCCATCATCTCGGACGACAAGGCCGAGAAGATCACCTATGTCGCTCCGTCCTTCTACGGTCTGACCCTGGGCGCCTCGTACATCCCGAACGTCTCCAAGACCCTGTGGAGCGGCAACGGCGCCAGCACCAACCAGCTCAACACCAACAACTCGTTCGGTGGCCAGCACAGCCGTGGCGCTGGTTCCAGCGGCATGGGCGCCTTCGGCGGCGCCGCCATGTACGCCAACACCTTCGGCCCGGTGGGCGTGAAGGCCTCGGCCGGCTACGTCTGGGTCGATCTGACCGCCACCGGCGGTGCGGAAAACGCCCTGACCCAGCAGGCCTATGGCGCTCAGCTGTCCTATGCCGGTTTCACCCTGGGTGGCTCCGTGCAGCGCGCGTCTGACGACAAGAAGAACGGTGGCGTGCAGTCCGCCGTTCTGGGCGGCACCGCACAGGTCGGCAACTACGGCGGCAAGGGCTACTACGCCAACGCCGCTACCGCCGCGACCAGGGGCACCGTCAATTCCGAACTGGACTTCGGTGGCGTGGCTTACGACATCGGCCTGCAGTACGCTTCCGGCCCGTATGCCGTGTCCTTCGCCTACTTCAAGTCCTCGGTGGTTGGCGACACCAACCTGCGCATGGGCACTCCGGGCGCCGACAAGGACGACACCATCGAGGCCTACCAGGCTTCGGGCAAGTACAACCTCGGCCCGGGCGTCGACGTCCTGGCTTCGGTCGGCTACATCGAGTACACCGATCAGCGTTATGGCACGAACACCACCAATGCCAACAACCAGTATCACAACGCTGGTTGGACCGCGATGACCGGTCTGTCGCTGGCCTTCTAATCGGCCGTCGACATCTTGTTGGGGAGAGGGCGGCTTCGGCCGCCCTTTTTCTTTTGTGAGCCGACGATGACCGTACCCAGTTTCGAACAGGCCGTGCTTCATATGCGGCAGGGCCGGCCGGCCGAAGCCGCCGAAGCCGCCGAGGCGCTGCTGCGCGCCCAGCCGGAAAATGCCCGCCTTTGGCATCTGCTGGGATGCGCCCGCCTGCAACTGGGCCGGGCCGACGAGGCGGCGCGGGACATCCGCCACGCCATCGGCCTCGATGCCGCCAACCCCGCCGCCCACGCCAATCTGGCCCGCGCGCTGCTGGCCGTGCGCGGCGCGGCCGAACGTGACGAGGCCGAAAAGTTCATCCGTCACGCCATCGCCGCCCAGCCGACCGACCTTTCCTTTCGCCTGACCCTGGCCGAGACCCTGCAGGCCGCCCGCCGCTATCCGGAGGCGGTGAGCGAATTGCGCCAGGCCTTGAGCCTTGCCCCCGACAATCCCGACGTCGCCGCCACCCTGGCCTCGGCCCTGCATCTGGCGGGCGAGGCCGACGAGGCGCTGGCCCTGTGCGAGCGGGCGCTGGCCGGCGCCCCCGGCCATGTGGGCGCCTGGATCAATCGCGGCAACGCCCATCTGCTCAAGGGCGAGGTCGCCGCCGCCCGCGCCGCTCTCGACCGGGCGGTGGAACTGGCTCCGAACAACAGACTGGCCCGCTTCAATCGCGGTTTCGCCGCCCTTCGTCAGGAGGATTACCTCGTCGGCTGGGCCGATTACGAAGCGCGGCATGATCGCCCCTTCGCCCGCCTGCCGGACCGGCTGGATGGACGCATCATCCTGATCGACCAGGATCAATACGCGGGCGATACGTTCCAGTATATCCGCTTCGTCCTGCCCCTGCTGGAGCGCGGCGCCCGTATCATCCTGTCGCTGCCGGCCCGCATGAACGCCATGCTGCGCGTGTGTTTTCCCGCCCATCCCCGGCTGGATTATCACGCCATGGGAACGCCGGAACCCGTCCATGACCACAAGGTCGGCATCGCCAGCCTTCCCCTGCTGCTATGGCCCACCGAGCCGTTCGGCGCCGCCCGAATCCCTTATCTCCGCGCTCCCGACGCGGCGGTGGAGGAGTGGCGTCGCCGCATCCGCCGTCCCGGACGGCTGGCGGTGGCCATCAACTGGCAGGGCAACACGGATTATGATCTGGATCACTTCCGTTCCGTGCCGTTGTCCCATCTGGCGCCCCTGGGCGCCGTGGCCGACCGGGTGGATTTCTTCAGCGTCCACGGCGGCGACGAGCCGGTCGGGCAGGCACCATTTCCCTTGACCCCGCTGCCCAAGGATTGCGACGCCGACGGCGCCTTCCTCGGCACCGCCGCCCTGATGAAGGCTTGCGATCTGGTGGTGTCGTCGGATACCTCGACGGCCCATCTGGCCGGTGCGCTGGGCTGTCCGCTGTGGCTGATGGCCTCGTTCACTCAGCGGGTGCTGAGCGCCTCGGCCACGGCCGCGGCCACCGGGCGCCAGTCGCCCACCGACGGCTGGCGGTGGCCATCAACTGGCAGGGCAACACGGATTATGATCTGGATCACTTCCGTTCCGTGCCGTTGTCCCATCTGGCGCCCCTGGGCGCCGTGGCCGACCGGGTGGATTTCTTCAGCGTCCACGGCGGCGACGAGCCGGTCGGGCAGGCACCATTTCCCTTGACCCCGCTGCCCAAGGATTGCGACGCCGACGGCGCCTTCCTCGGCACCGCCGCCCTGATGAAGGCTTGCGATCTGGTGGTGTCGTCGGATACCTCGACGGCCCATCTGGCCGGTGCGCTGGGCTGTCCGCTGTGGCTGATGGCCTCGGCCTATCCCGAATGGCGCTGGCTGGATCAGCGGACGGATTCGCCGTGGTATCCCACCGCCAGGCTGTTCCGCCAGCCGTCGGTGGGCGACTGGCGCCCGGTGGCCGCGGCCGTGGCCGAGGCGCTCAGCACCCGCTGAGTGAACCGATCGCCGCCATTCCCGCCGCCGTACCGCGAGGCAGACGGCGCAGGTGCCGTTTGCTCATGCCGCCCAAGGCGATGATCGGCAAGCCGGCGCGGCGCGCCCACAATCCAAACCGTACCGGCCCGATACACGCCGCGCCGGGATGGCTGGCGGTGGGAAAGACCGGCGACAGCAGGGCGGCATCGGCCTCGAGATTCCTGGCCCGCCCCAGAGCCATGGCGCCGTGGCAGGCGATCAGCAGCAGACGCCGGCGACGCCGTACCCAACCGAGGGCGCCGGCCAGCAGACCGTGACGCGCCAGCCCTTCCGGCAAATGCACTCCCTCGGCCCCCAGTTCCGCCGCCAGCCGCCAGTCCCCCGCCACGATCAGGACAAGACGCCGACGCCGGGCCAGGGCCGCCACCGCCTTGGCCATATTCCGCCGTTGATCGGTTCCGTAATGACGCAGGAGCACTCCGGCACCCGGCGGCAGAATTCCCATGGCTTCCAGGGGATCGGGCAGACGAATCTCGTCGGTGACCAGCAGGATACTGGGGGCCGTGTTGAGTCCGGGTCGGGTGTTTGCTACGGTCATGGCCGCATTCTATCGGAGAGCCCCCGCCTTGTCCGCCGTCGCCACCGGCCTTGCCGCAATCCTGTCCCGCATGGAGGCCGCCGCCCATGGCCGCCCCGTCACCCTTGTCGCGGTCAGCAAGACCCACCCCGCCGAGGCGGTACGGGAAGCCCTGGGCGCCGGCCAGCGGGTCTTCGGCGAGAACCGGGTGCAGGAGGCCAAGACCAAGTTTCCCGAGCTGAAGGCGGACTTCCCCGACCTCGAGCTTCACCTGATCGGACCGCTGCAGACCAACAAGGTGCGCGACGCCGTCGCCCTGTTCGACGTCATCGAGACCATCGACCGCCCCAAGCTGGCCCGCGCGGTGGCCGATGAGATGGAACGCAGCGGCCGCCGTCCCAAGGTGCTGATTCAGGTCAACACCGGCCGCGAGCCGCAAAAGGCCGGTGTGGAGCCGGAGCAGTTGGACGCCATGGTCGCCATTTGCCGTGAGCAATACCGGCTGCCGCTGGCCGGCCTGATGTGTATCCCTCCCGCCGAGGAAGACCCCGCCCCCCATTTCCACCTGCTGGCGGCCATGGCGGCGCGCCATGGACTTGCCATGGTCAGCATGGGCATGAGCGGTGATTTCGAGACGGCCATCGCCGAGGGTGCCACCCATGTGCGGGTGGGCTCGGCCATTTTCGGCCATCGGGGCTGACCGTTACTGTTCGGTAACGGTTCCTGTCGCGCCGCCGCCGAGACGCGAGCTTTTCTCGTACTTGTCCATGGCCTGCATCATGGAGGCGCTGAACCAGTCGCCCGACTGGCCCCCCGGAACACCGGAACCGCTGGAACCCGACGTGGCCGAGGCTTCGGCCTGGGCGGCCACCATCTGCTGGGCCGTGGCCGCCGACGTGGCGCGCTGGGCGCTGGGACGGTGACCGACGATCGGAGCGTTGGAACGCAGGCCGGTAGTGGACACCGTGGTGCCGATGGCCAGGGGCGCCTGGGTGGCGAGCGGCGTGGTGCGTCCGGGAATGGGCATGAAACGGGGCTCGCGACCCAATGGCATGGGCCGGTTGGCGGCTGCCGCCACCTGCTCGGAGGCCGAGGCGACCTGAACCGGCGCGACGGCGGCCGAGGCGGCGGCGGCCGAGACGGCGGCGGCGGGCTGGGCGTCGTCGCCCACCAGATCGGGCATGATCAGCGGCCGGGCCTTGGTGGAATCATCGGCCTTGGGCTCGGCAGTCTTGGATTCGGCGGGCTTCGCTTCGGGAGATTTGGGTCCGGCGGCGGCCAGGACCTGGCTCTGCTGCTGGGAAGAGGCTTCCAGACGGGCCGCCTGAGCCTCCGGGGCCGGCGCCTTTTCCTCGGCCGAGGCCAGCGCGGTGCCGGTGCCGGTGGCGGGATCATCGTCCCGGAACAGGGCCAGCACATGCCCGCCGGCATCATGGCCGGTGGATTCCTCGAGGATACAATTGGCCGCCGAGGCGATCAGGCCCAGCGGTCCGCCGAACAGGGTACCGCCCACCAGACGGGCGGCCACGCCGATCTTGTCACCGGTGGCCTCCCGGTACAGGTCGTTGACGATGGGAATATGCTGCAGCGGATTGATGACGTCGAGAAGGTCCCAGAACGACGGCTCATCGTCGCCCTCGGCGAACATGCTGAGCTGCTTGACGTCGGGAGAGGAATTGGCGGCCTTCGTGGCTTCCGCCGCCGTCACCGCATTCTCGGTGGGCAGAGTCGGCACCAGCGAGCCGGGCAGGCTCGACATCTGGTAGGAGGACACGGCGGATAGCGACATAGCGCACCTCGGATGAAGGACGCCACCATCCTTGCAACCGTGATGCCAGTTTCATAACGTTGAAATTGCTGCGATTTTATTCAAACCGCCCCGGCAAGAGCCGCCATGGGGCAGAAAGCGTGCGGCAAATCCTGCCGGGAGCCCCGGCAGCCTAGAACAGGTGGCCGCTACGCGTCGCCTTGGTCCGCAGATAACCCTGGTTATGGTCGTTGGAGGGGAACACGTGCGGCACCCGCTCGGTCACCTCGACACCGTGGCGGGCCAGGGCATCCACCTTCATGGGATTGTTGGTGAGCAGCCGCACCCGGCAGATCCCCAACAGCCGCAGCATCTGCGCCGCCGGCAGATAGATGCGCTCGTCGTCGTCGAAGCCCAGCTGCAGATTGGCGTCCAGGGTATCGAAACCGTCGTCCTGCAACTGATAGGCCCGCAGCTTGTTCACCAGTCCGATACCCCGGCCCTCCTGGGCGAGATAGAGCAGCACGCCGCTGCCGGTCTGGGCGATTTCAGCGATGGCGCCGCGCAGCTGGTCGCCGCAATCACAGCGCAAACTGCCCAGCAGGTCCCCGGTGAAGCATTCGGAATGCAGCCGGGTCAGCACCGGCTGGTCGGGATCGGGATCGCCGATGATGATGGCCAGATGCTCGATGCCGCCATCGGACGGGCGGAAGGCGACGATCCGGGCGTTCTCGGCATTTTCCAGCGGCACCCGGGCCTGGCTCACCTGCCGCAGCGAGCGGGCGGCGTTCTCCTGATAACCGGTGATCTCGGCCGCCGCCACCCGCACCGCCTGGGCCGGAACGGTACCGGTCGGGGCCAGAACCACCGCCGGCAGCAGCCGGGCCAGCTTGGCCAGCGCCACGCAGGCCTCGTCCACGCCGCCGGCGCGACGGGCATCCAGACCCGAGAAGGCCGGCATGGGCAGCGAGCGGGCGCCGGGATCGGCCAGCCAGGCAATCGTTGCCGTATCGAAACCGTTTGCCGAGGTCACCCGGAACACTCCGGCCTCGGTATCGCCCAGGCCCAGCACCCCGGCCCGGCGCCCGGTCAGGGCCAGCAGAGGATCGGAACCGGCCGCCGTCGCCAGCAGAACCAGACTTTCATCCGATACCGCTTCGGCCGCCATCATCAGCGCCGACCCGTCGGCATGCTCGACCAGCACCAGCCCGCCGCGGCGCAGCTCGGCGATGGCGCGATCGACAACGATCAGCGAGGGAAGAGCCGCCGTTTCCGGCTTGGGAGTGGTATCGAGGCTTCGGGTCATGGACAGGCTTCGTTTTTCGGCCGGCCGGAACCATACAGCCTTTTCCCCGGCGGGAAAAAGGAAAAGCCGATGAGTCCGAACCCGTCCCCGCCCCACTCCCGCCACTCGCGCGCCATCGCCAGACCACAAAGCCGTGTGATATAGGGTTACAGTCCGAAAGGCCGAACATGATCCCTGTACCCCGCATCCTTCTGGCCATCGCCGACGTCCCGTTGCGCCGCAGCGTCGCCGAGCATCTGCGCGCCACCGCCGGATGGTCGGTGACCGAGGCCACCGACGCCGCCGAAGCCCTGGGTCGAGCCCGGGATCACGATCTGGCGGTGGTGGATGAAGCCCTGGACGGTCCCGCCCTGTGCCTGCGGCTGCGCGAGGACGGCATCGTCCTGCCCATGCTGCTGCTGGGGCCGGCCGGCACGCCCCGCTGCTGCGGCATCGAAGCCGTGGTGTCCAAGCCGCTCCGCCTGCCCCTCCTGGTCACCCGCATCCGCGACATTCTCGCCCGCCGGTCCAACGTCAGCGTCGGCCGCTGGCGCTTCGACGAGGGCCGCTCGGTCCTGGACGGCGACGGCGGGGCGCTGGTGCGCCTTACCGCCAAGGAAACCGCCATCCTGGGGCGCCTCCACCGCGCCGCCGGGCAGGTAGTGGCCCGCGAGACCCTGCTGGGCGAGGTCTGGGGCTACGGCGCCGGCATCGATACCCACACCCTGGAGACCCATATCTACAAGCTGCGCCGCAAGCTGGGCGGGGGTGTGCTGGTCAGCGAAAACGGCGGGTACCGGCTGTCATCAGACCCCACCTGATTCCGACGGTGTCATAAGACACACATGGACACGGATGCGGTGCTGCGCACCGCTCGCGGATGACTATGAAATAATCATAGAGGATTTTTTATCCGCGGCCGCGCAGCGGCATCCGTGGCATCCGTGTCGATGAACCATCGAAGGCCGCGCTCTCCCCCGCCTACAGGTCGAAATCCACCATCACCGGCACGTGGTCCGAGGGCTGGGTCCACGAGCGGGCCTCGCGCGCCACCAGGGTGCCGCGCAAGGCGGGAGCCAGGGCGGGCGTCACCCAGACGTGATCGAGACGGCGGCCACGGTCATTCCGCTGCCAGTCGGGGGAACGGTAGCTCCACCAGGTGAACAGCTTTTCCTCGGGCGGCACGAAATGGCGCACCGCGTCGACGAAAGGCACCGAGGCCTGGAAGGCATTGAGCAGTTCCACCTCGACCGGGGTGTGACTGACCACCTTGAGAAGCTGCTTGTGGGACCACACATCGGTTTCCAGGGGCGCGATATTGAAGTCACCGGCCAGGATGGCCTTGGAATCAGGCTTGATCTCGGCGGCGGCCCAGGCGGTGATCTCGCGCACGAAATCCAGTTTATGGGCGAACTTGTCGTTGATCTCGGGGTCGGGCTCGTCGCCGCCCGCCGGGATGTAAAGGCAATGCACCTCCACCCCGTTCTCGAGGCGCGCCATCAGGTGGCGGCGGTCGTCGCGGCCGCAGCGCGACAGCGGCCGGATTTCGGCCATGGGCAGTCGCGACAGGATGGCGACGCCGTTGTAGCCCTTCATGCCGTGAAAGGCCACGTGCTCGAACCCCATCTCCCGGCATTCGTCCAGGGGGAACAGCGGGTCGTCGACCTTGATCTCCTGCAGACAGACGATGTCGGGGTTCATCACCGACGCCACCTGCCGCAGCAGGTCGATACGTAGGCGGATCGAGTTGATGTTCCAGGTGACGAGACGCACGGGTCGGGGATTCCCTCATGGCCGGGATGATCTGGCGAAGGCGCGGAGAATACACGAAAAGGGCGCCCGGTCAGGGGGGTAACCGGGCGCCCTATTGCTCCGTGTGGAGCGCGGGGTGGCAGGGGAAACCAACCCCGCAGGGCCGGACCATTGCAGTCTCGGCCGTGCTCCTTGGAATTTGGGGTGCCGTTTTTGTCTTCACAGGCGCATTCAGCGCATGGCCGCTATGCATTCTAGGCATGGCTTAGTTGCCGGTGTTGAGGGCGGGTGCGGTGAACTTGGGATTCTTGAACTCGAACAGCTTGCCGTCGAGGGTCAGGCCGCTCTGGGCCTGGTACAGCGACACGGTGGTCACCTGATGCTGAGCGTCCTTGACCTGCCACTGCCGCAGGGCGAAGGGTTTGTCGGAGAACACCAGGGTGATCTCGCCGGCCGCCGGATCGTCGGCTTCCACCACCGAGATGCGCACCACGCCGGGCAGGCGGGTCACCCGCGTCACCGTCACGTCGCCGCCGTCCAGCTTGACGCCGGGCCGCACCAGGATGCCGGCCGGGGTGGAGCCCAGGGGAATATAGCTGGGCTCGCCCAACTGGCTGTCATGGACGATCAGGAAGCTGCCGTCGGCCACCACCAGCAGCGGGCTGGGCGGATCGTATTGCAGCCGCAGCTTACCCGGCCGCGACAGATAGGCGTCGCCCTCGACGGACGAGCCGTTGGGCGAGACCTGGAGAAAGCGGGCCTTCAGGGTGGTGACGCCGTTGAGGTACTCCTCGGCGCGGGCGATGTCGGCCCTGTCCTGGGCCGACAAGGGCGTGCGCGCCGGCTGGGCGGCCTGGACGCCTGCCGAGAACACGCCGAGCAGGGCCGCGACGACCCAAATCTTCAAACTCTTCATCACCATCCGTTCCATTCGCCGTGTGAACCGCCAGGACAGCAAGACACCAGGATTATGGAAGAAATATGGTCCTCCCACCCGGCACCCTTCCTCAATACTCGACCCCGGTACGGGCCAGGACCTCGCGCTTGCCCACATGGTTGGGCTTGCCCACCACGCCTTCGGCTTCCATGCGCTCGATCAGGCGGGCGGCGCGGTTATAGCCGATCTGCAGGTGACGCTGCACGAAGGAGGTGGAGGCCTTGTTCTCGCGGCAGACCAGGGCCACCGCCTGATCGTAGAGGTCGTCGCCCGAACCGCCGCCATAACCGCGCCGCTCTCGCCGCCGCCCAGGCCGAACTCGCCCTGCTCCTCCTCGGTGACCGCCTCCACATAGGACGGCTCGCCCTGGGAGCGCAGATGGTCCACCACCTTCTCCACCTCGTCGTCGGAGACGAAGGGGCCGTGCACGCGGGTGACGCGCCCACCCGACGCCATGTACAGCATGTCGCCCTGGCCCAGCAACTGCTCGGCGCCCTGCTCGCCCAGGATGGTGCGGCTGTCGATCTTGCTGGTCACCTGGAAGGAAATACGGGTGGGGAAATTGGCCTTGATGGTGCCGGTGATGACGTCCACCGAGGGGCGCTGGGTGGCCATCAGGATATGGATGCCGGCGGCGCGGGCCATCTGGGCCAGACGCTGCACGGCGGCCTCGATGTCCTTGCCGGCCACCAGCATCAGGTCGGCCATCTCGTCGACGATCACCACGATGAAGGGCAGCGGCTCCAGCGCCAGGGTCTGCTCCTCGTAGAGCGGCTTGCCGGTGTCGGGGTCGAAGCCGGTCTGCACCGTGCGGGTCAGCACCTCGCCCCGGTCGCGGGCCTCGGCCAGGCGGTGGTTGTAGCCGGCGATGTTGCGCACGCCGAGCTGGCTCATGGCGCGGTAGCGGTCTTCCATCTCGCGCACCGCCCATTTCAGCGCCACCACCGCCTTGCCCGGCTCGGTGACCACCGGGGCCAGCAGATGGGGGATGCCGTCATAGACCGACAATTCCAGCATCTTGGGGTCGATCATGATGATGCGGCACTCTTCCGGGGTCAGGCGGTAGAGCAGCGACAGGATCATGGTGTTGATGGCCACCGACTTGCCCGAGCCGGTGGTGCCGGCGATCAGCAGGTGTGGCATGCGGGCGAGGTCGACCATCACCGGCGCGCCGCCGATATCCTTGCCCAGCACCAGGGTCAGCTTGGCCGAGGCCTTCTCGAACTGCTCGGCGGCCAGCAATTCGCGCAGATAGACGGTTTCGCGCTTCTGGTTGGGCAGCTCGATGCCGATCACGCTGCGCCCCGGCACGGTGGCGATGCGCACCGAGAGCGCGCTCATGGAGCGGGCGATGTCGTCGGCCAGACCGATCACCCGGCTGGTCTTGGTGCCCGGCGCCGGCTCCAGTTCGTACAGCGTCACCACCGGGCCGGGACGAACCTTCACCACCTTGCCGTTGACGCCGAAATCCGACAGCACCTCTTCCAGCATCCGGGCGTTCTGGGCCAGACCGTCCTGATTGACGCGGGTGGTGCCCTGATCGGGCGCCGGGGCCAGCAGGGTCAGCGGCGGCAATTGGTAGCCCGAACCGGGCGGCGGGGCCCCCAGGTCGAGAGTCCCCTGGCGGGCGGCACGCTCGCGCTTGCCCGGCGTCACCGGCGGGCGCTTGGGCTGGACCAGGGAGCCGGCCGGCCGCGCCGGCTCATCGGCGGTATCCTCAAGGGGCGGCGGCACGAAGGGATCGTCGTCGTCCTCGTCATCGGGCGGCAACGGCGTGGCGACCGGCTCGGCCCGCGCCGGAACCGGACGCAGCACCGGATCGACCCGGCGGATGCCCGGCTCGGGCTCGGCGAAGGGATGAGTGCGCAAGGAGGAAGCCGCCTGACTGGCCGCGTTGGCCATGTCCAGGGAACGCCGCCCCAGCCCGGCCCACTCGGCCCCGGTCAGGCCCAGCACGAACACCGACGCCGCCAGCCCGACCAAGGCGGCGGCGGGGCCGGCGATCCAGGCGAATTCCGGCGGCAGCAGCAGGCCAAGTCCCTTGACCAGCAACAGACCCAGGGCGCCGCCGGGACCGGCGGGCAGTGATGCCATGTCGGGCAGCGGCAGCGCCGCCAGGGCCAGCCCCCACAGCACCATGGTGAGCGGCAGGATCATCAGGCGCAGCATCCAGCGGCCGGGCAGCCGCACTCGCACCACGACCAGCAGGCCCCACACCACCCAGGTCAGCGCCAGGACGGCGCCGCCCCAGCCCACCGCCTGGAACAAGAAGTCGGCGAACCAGGCGCCGGGACGGCCGAGCGCGTTGATCACCGGGCCGCTGGCGGCGGTGTTGAAGCTGGGATCGTGGGGGTCGGCGGTGACCAGGGCGGCAAGGCCCGCCCCGCCGAGGGCCAGCATGAGCAGCCCGCCCACCTGGGTCAGGCGGCGACGCAGGAAGTCCACGGTTCCGCGCGGCAGGAACCCGCCGGAGGGCATGGTCTTGCGCGATGGAGCCGCCATGATCCCTCCTATCCTCCCAGGATCTCGCCCAGGCGGGTCAGCGCCGCCTCGGTGGTGGCCAGATCGTGGACCAGGGCGACGCGGATGAAGCGGCTTCCGGGATTGCCCTCCTCGGAATCCTCGGCGGCGAGATAGGTTCCGGGCAGCACCCGGATATTGCCCTCGCGCCACAGCTTGACCGCCGCCACCTCGCCGTCGCCCACGTCCAGCCACAGGAAAAAGCCGCCGGCCGGCCGGGTGAAGCCCAGGCGGCCGCCAAGAATCCGTTCGGCCGCGTCCAGCTTGGCGCGATAGAGATTGTTGCTCTCGGTCACATGCGCCTCGTCGCGCCACAGGGCGGCGGCGACGGCGGCGATGGGCAGCGGCGTGGCGGCGCCGCCATAGGAGCGCAGACGGGCAAAGGCATGGATCACCCGCTCGTCGCCGATCACCACGCCGGAGCGCAGACCCGGCACACTGGACCGTTTCGATAGCGAATTGAACACCAGGATGTTGGCCAATCCCTCGCCCGAGGCGGCGCAGGCCGCCAACGCGCCGGGAGGCGGCGCCTTGTCCCAGATCTCGGAATAGCATTCGTCCACGGCCAGGACGAAGCCGTGGCGGCGGGCCGTCTGGACCTGACGTTCCAACAGGCCGGCATCGGCCACCGATCCTTGCGGATTGGCGGGAGAGCAGACATAGGCCAGGGCCGTCCGATCGAGAATCTCGGCCGGCAGGGTGGAAAAATCGGGCTGGCTGGCCGGACCGGTGGCGCCGGGCACGAAGACCGGCTCGGCCCCGGCCATCACCGCCGCGCCAGCATAGACCTGATAGAACGGATTGGGCAGCAGCACCAGCGGCCGCTGGCCGCCGCGATCGCCGCAGACCGTCTGGGCGATCAGGTACAGCGCCTCGCGGGTACCGGCCACCGGCAGGATCGCCTTGTCGGGATCGACCAGTCCGGCGGGCAGGCCATAACGCCGGCCGGCCCAGTCGGCCACGGCGCGGCGCAGATCATCGGGACCGTTGGCGGGCGGATACTTGCCCCACAGCCCGGCATTGGCCGCCAGGACCTCGGCCACCAGGGACGGCGCCTTGTGCTGGGGCTCGCCGATGGACATGACGATGGAATCGGGCCGGGCCGGCGCCCCCAGCAGCTTGGCCAGCCGGGCGAAGGGATAATCGGGCAGGCCGTCGAGACGAGCGTCGAGATGGGGAGCGATGGTCATGTTTTTCCGCGGGCCGAGGCAAACGTTGGCAGAACATTGGAGTATTACCCTATTCCCCGCTCCGGCCCCAGGGGGAAGTTTAACGATGCCGCCCGGCGCCCTTCCGCCGGCCCACCGGCCGGCCAGGCCCAAGGGGCCGCGCGCCTTATGGCGCGGGAGCCGAGGGTTTCGGAGAAACCCGCCCGGCGATTGAGGAACGTGAACCCGCCGGCCCACCGGCCGGCTAGGCCCAAGGGGCCGCGCGCCTTATGGCGCGGGAGCCAAGGGTTTCGGAGGAACCCGCCCGGCGATTGAGGGACATATAAAAGAAAAGGGCGCCGGGTTGCCCCGGCGCCCTCCTCGACCTCTCTCCCGCGGCGACGGGGAGGCTCGAGGATCAGTGGACCGTTTCGCCGTGCAGGGCGAGGTCGAGGCCTTCCCGCTCTTCCTCGGCGGTGACGCGCAGGCCCATGACCATGTCGATGGCCTTGAGCAGGATGAACGACACCACGGCGGTATAGACGCCGGTGATTAGCACGCCGTAGACCTGGGTCAGCACCTGACCGCCATTGCCTTCCAGCAGGCCGGCGGTGCCGCCGATACCCTCGACCGCGAACACGCCGGTCAGGATGGCGCCGGTGATGCCGCCGATGCCGTGCACGCCGAAGGCGTCCAGCGAGTCGTCGTACTTGAGGGCATGCTTGAGGCCGGTGGCGCCCCAGTAGCAGACCACGCCGGCGATCAGGCCGATGACCAGGGCGCCCTTGACGTCCACGAAGCCGGCGGCGGGGGTGATGGCGACCAGACCGGCCACGGCGCCCGAGATGATGCCCAGAGCGGAGGGCTTCTTGCGCAGCAGCCACTCGGCGAGCATCCACGAGACGGCGGCGGCGGCGGCACCCACCTGGGTCACGAAGGCCATGGCCATGCCGGCACGGCCGTCGGCGGCCACGGCGGAGCCGGCGTTGAAGCCGAACCAGCCCACCCACAGCAGCGCGGCGCCGATGATCGACAGGCTGAGGTTATGGGGAGCCATGTTGTCGGTACCGTAGCCCTTGCGCGGCCCCATGATCAGGCAGGCGACCAGACCGGCGATGCCCGCGTTGATGTGCACCACGGTGCCGCCGGCGAAGTCCAGCACGCCCATCTTGCCGAGGAAGCCGACGGCGGTGCCCTTCTCGTCCATCATCCACACCCAGTGGCAGATGGGAGCGTAGACGACCAGCAGCCACAGGCTCATGAACACCAGCATGGAGGAGAACTTCATGCGGTCGGCGAAGGCGCCGGTGATCAGGGCCGGGGTGATGATGGCGAAGGTCATCTGGAACATCATGAACACCGATTCGGGAACCGGGTTCGGCAGAGCCAGGGAAGCCTTTTCCAGGCCGGTCAGCAGGAAGCGGTCCAGGCCGCCGATGAACGGGCTCTCGCCGGTGAAGGCCAGGGAGTAGCCGACGATCACCCATAGCAGGGTGACGACGCAGGTAATGGCGAAGCTCTGCATCATGGTGCCCAGCAGGTTCTTCTTGCGAACCATGCCGGCGTAGAACAGCGCCAGGCCGGGAATGGTCATCATCAGCACCAGGGCGGTGGAGGTGAGCATCCAGGCGGTCGACCCGGTATCAAGCACCACCGGAGCGGCGGCAGCGGCCGGAGCGGCGGCCTCCTCGGCGCCCGCGACCGAGGCGAGAAGCGCGAGGCCGAGCGCGGGGCCTACGCCTAACAGAACGGACTTCAAACGATTGCTCATGGTTACCCCCGAAGCGGCTCAGCGAATGAACGTTGTGATCGGCCTTGCGATGATCCTCGGCACGATCGGCTGGCTCTCCAGTAACAAGAACCGTGCCAAGTGCCGGAAAAGGCCGGAATTAGGCGATTCTGTCAGAGACCTGTCGTTGCCGGCCCAGGGATAACCCCATTAATGATGAAGTTTTGGGCAGGTAAATCGGGTGGTGGTCAAATTTTGTGCTGAGCTAATATTGTGCGGCGAATGCTTCAATGGCGACGGAACAAGCCGGCGATTGGGCAAAGCAAAAGCCCGGAAGGATTGGGCCTTCCGGGCTTGAGGGCTTGCACCGCCTGCTGAACGAATCAGAGCGCTTCCGCGTTGCTTTCGCCGGTACGGATGCGATAGGCCTGCTGGATCTCGGTGACGAACACCTTGCCGTCACCGATCTTGCCGGTGCGGGCGGCGGTTTGGATGGCTTCCACCACGCGGTCGACCAGATCGTCGTTGACGGCGACCTCGATCTTCACCTTGGGCAGGAAGTTCACCACGTATTCGGCACCACGGTAGATTTCGGTTTGTCCCTTCTGGCGGCCGAAGCCCTTGACTTCGCTCACGGTCAAACCCTGGACGCCCAGGGGCGTCAGGGCCTCGCGAACCTCGTCGAGCTTGAAGGGCTTGATGATGGCCATGATCAGCTTCATCTTGGGGTCCCCATGCAATTCCAGGGATCCGTCATCCCGGTGCGGAGTCCGCCGATGACCTGGCGGGCCGAGAAAACGGATCACGGTTGATCGGTCGCAAGCCTTCTTGCGAATGTTCCGCTGCCCTTTCCCATTCAAGCGGCATGCCGAAATTGGGCCTTCCCATGAAAATGATGAAAAATATCGCTTTGCCAAGGTGTTGAGCCGGGCCGCCATCAACATGCCGCCTGAATCTTGGGCGCTTTCAGGGTGGGTTTGCCTGTTTCCTCGGCGATTCACGGCGGCCCACCCTTGAATCGGCCGGCCGGGGATGGCAGAACAATTCTCATGAGCATGTCTTCCCCCCTGCGCGTGGACGTCCTGATCAATGGCGGCGGTCCGGTCGGCGCCCTGCTGGCCGCCGTGCTGGGCCGGGCCGGTGTCCGGGTGGCGGTGATCGAGGCCGCCCCGCCGGAAGTCCTGGCCCGCCCCGGCTCGGATGCGCGGGCCATCGCCATCGCCTATACGGCGCGCAAGGTGATCGCCGCCGCCGGTGCCTGGGACGGCATGAAGGACGAAGCGGGCGAGATTCTGGAAATCCGCGTCACCGACGATGCCTCGCCGCTGTTCCTGCACTACGACCACCAGGAAATCGGCGCCGATCCCCTGGGCTGGATCGTCCCCAACCCGGCCATCCGCCGCGAACTGCTGGCCGCCCTCGGCCGCATTCCCGACGTCACCCTGCTGGCTCCGGCCCGGCTCAAGCGTCTCGAGCGCCTGCCCCATCGGGTCGAGGCCGAGCTGGAAGACGGACGGGTCGTCCACGCCGCCCTGGCGGTGGCCGCCGACGGGCGCGGCTCCATGCTCCGGCAGCAGGCGGGGATCAAGGTGACGCGGCGCGACTACCACGAGAGCGGCATCGTCTGCATCATGGCCCACGAGCGGCCCCACCACGGCATCGCCCACGAGCGCTTCCTGCCGGCCGGGCCTTTCGCCATCCTGCCCCTGGCCGGCAACCGCAGCGGCATCGTGTGGACCGAGGCCAACCACGTCGCCGCCGCCATCTGTGATCAGGGCGACGACGCCTTCCGGGCCGAACTGGCCGCCAAGGTCGGCGATTTCCTCGGCGAAATCCGGCTGGAGGGTAAGCGCTTCCACCATCCCCTCACCCTGCAATTCGCGGACGCCATGATCGGCCATCGCCTCGCCCTGATCGGCGACGCCGCCCACGGCATGCATCCCATCGCCGGCCAGGGCATGAACATGGGCATCCGCGACGTGGCCGCCCTGGCCGAGGTCATCGTGGATTCCCTGCGCCTCGGCCTCGATGCCGGCGGGCCGGACGTTCTGGAGCGCTACCAGCGTTGGCGCCGCTTCGACACCATGCTGATGCTGGGCGTCACCGACGGGCTGGACCGCCTGTTCTCCAATGACGTCGAATTGCTGAAGCACGTCCGCCGCATCGGTCTGGCCGCCGTCCACCAGCTCGACCATACCAAGCGCTTCTTCATGCGCCACGCCATGGGCCTGGTGGGCGATTTGCCGCGATTGATGAAGGGTGAAGCGCTGTAAAGCGCGCCTTCTCAGGCCAGTATGGGTTCCAGCCGGGCGCGGTTTTCCGCCAGCCAGCGGCAGATTTCCTCGACCAGCCCCGGCACGTCCCGCCTCGGCGACCAGCCGGTGGCGGCGGTGACCCTGGCATTGTCGGTGACGTAATAGGGAATGTCGGCGTCACGGGTCTCCGGCGTGCTGCCCATGGCCACCGCGCGCCCCGTCGCCTTTTCGCACAGAGCGGTCAGCTCGCGCAGCGATATGGAATTGGCGACGCCGCCGCCCACGTTGAACAGCGAGCCGTTCCAGCGATCGAGATCGGCAAGCTGCAACGCCAGCAGGTCGTAAAGATCCTCCACATGCAGGACGTCACGCACCTGGTGGCCGTGGCCGCCGAATCCCATGTAGCCCAGGCCGCCACCGTAAAGGTGACGGGCCGCCCACAGCACCATGAAGCCCTGGTCCACCTTGCCCATCTGCCATGGCCCGGCCAGCACGCCGCAGCGGTAGGTCAGGGTCCTGAGCCCGTAGGTGGCGCGGTATTCCTCGACCAGCATCTCGGAGGCCAGCTTGGTGGCACCATAGAGCGAGCGCGGCCCGGCCAGGGGGAAATCCTCGGAAATCCCCGCCCCCGACCAGCCGGGACCCGCTGCCCCCGCCGGCAGGACCAGCCGCCCGCCCGCCGGGGCCAACGGCAGGGCGCGAAGCGGCGCGATGGGATAGACCCGGCTGGTGGAGATGAACGCGAAGGCTCCGCCATGGCGCCGCGCATGCTCCAGACAGTTCACCGTCCCCATCAGATTGGTGTTGATGAGATAAGCCGGGCTGGCGCCATAGCCGGCATGTACGCTGGGTTCGGCCGAGCAATCGAGCAGCAGGTCGCAGGAGCCTGCCGCCTCCAGATCCTCGGGGTTGCGGATATCGCCGTGGACGAACTCGACCCCTGCGGCGCGCAGGCGCTCCAGCGCCAGTTCGCTGCCACGCCGCTTGAGATTGTCGATGGCGACGACCCGCCCGCCATCCGCCATGTCCCGCCTCAGGGCCAGCGCCAGGGATGAACCGACGAATCCGGCACCGCCGGCGACAATGACCGTCTTCATCCGATCCCCCCCTTTTCCGGTCCTACTCCGATCTACATGCCTGCTTTATCCGCATCGGCCCCGAAGCCTCAGCCGCAGCCGCAACCGCCGCCCCCCGACTTGGCTCCGCCGCCGCCACCACCGCAGCCATGGGCCTTGGGCGGCGGCGCCTTGGACAGGGCCGGATCGCGCGACAGGCCCAGAGCCTCCAACTCGGCCAGGTAATCCGCCCAGATGGCATCCTGGTTGGCGCCCAGGCCGTAGAGGTAGTCCCACGAATAGATACCGCTGTCGTGCAGGTCGTCGAACACCAGCTTGACGGCGTAATTGCCCACCGGCTCGACACCGATGATGCCCACATGCATGCGGCCCGAAACCAGTTGCTTCTGGTCGGGAGAGTGGCCCTGCACCTCGGCCGAGGGGCTTTCCACCCGCAACAGCTCGGCGGGCAGCACGAAGGTCTTGCCGTCGGAGAAGGCGACGCGCAGCGTGCGGGCCACCTTGTCGACCTTGATCTCTTCCGGCCAGGGACGCTCGGCGGGCATGTTCATCGCGCATCCCCCTCGATGGAGCGGGCCTCGTCCACCAGCATGATCGGAATGCCGTCGCGGATGGGATAGGCGAGGCCGCCCTTGTCGTCGATCAGTTCCTGGGCGGCCGCGTCATAGCGCAGCGGCGCATGGGTGCCGGGGGCCACCAGGATATCCAGCAGCTTCGTGTCGAAGGCCGAAACACGCTCGGGCATGGAAACAGCTCCTAATGTATCGAGGAGCCGCCGCTTTCGTTCAGCAGCTCCCGTTGAATCAACGTGGTCATCAGCCGGCAGCGCTCGGCGTGGCTGGCCGCTTCCAACAGGGCCTGCTTCTCGGCGGGGGCAAAGGGGCAGGCCATGGCCAGACGCACCGAAAGATCGGCGTCGTCGGCCTTTTCCAATTGGGCAATGTCGGCCGACATGCCAAGCCCCCCCAGATAGGCCCGCACGATGGACAGCAGGCCGCGACGGTCCACCGGACCGGTGTCGCTGCCGTCCAGGTCGCCGGCATAGGGGATATAGTCGGTGCGGACCCGGCGATAGCCGGCCCGCCCCTCGACCTCGCCGGCCAGACGGAAACGGCAGATCCCGGCGGCGGTGATCAGATAACGGCCGTCGCCGGTCTCGCCGAACGCCGTGATGCGGACCAGACAGCCGGTGTCGTAGAGACCGGAAACCACGCCGCCCTTGTCCTTGTCGTCGCGCGGCTGGACCAGGGCGAACAGGCGGCCCATGCCCAGGGCGTCGTCGACCATGGCCAGATAGCGCGGCTCGAACACCATGAACGGACTGGTACCCTTGGGCAGCACGATGGCCCCCGACACCGCGAAAACCGGCAGGTCGCGGGGCAGGTCGTCGATGCGCAGCGGACGGTCGGCCTGCATGGCGTGGTCCGGCCTTAGGAGAACAGCAGAGTGGACAGCCGGGCGCGGCCGGACTTGGCCAGGGGATGGGAGAATCCCAGCACTTCGAAGATCTTGACCAGTTGCTTGCGCGCCGCGTCCTCGTTCCAGGCGCGGTTACGCCGGAACAGCTCCAAAAGCTCGTCCACCGCCGCCTCGACCTCGTTGCCGGCGTAGTAGGCCAGTGCCAGATCGTAGCGGGCCTGATGATCGTCCGCATCGGCGGCCAGGCGGCGGCGCAGCTCGGCCGCCTCACCCACTCCGCCGGCATGGCGCGCCAGTTCGAGCGCGGTGACCACGGCGGCGATCTCGGGGTGGCGGGCGATCTCGGGCGCCAGACGGCTCAGCATGGATTCGGCCTGCTCGGTCTGGCCCACCGCCATCAGGCAGCGCAGCAATCCGGCCATAGCCGAGGCATTATCGGGCGCTTCCTGCAGGATCTGGTTGAAGATGCCGGCGGCGGTCTGGGCATCACCCTCGTCGAGCACCCGCTTGGCCTCGGCGATGTAGTCGTCGATGGTCGGCCCGGCGTTGCTGCCGGCGATCAGGCGCTGGACGAAGGACTTCAGCTGGCTTTCCGGCTGGGCGCCGGTGAAGGCATCCACCGGACGGCCGCCCTTGAAGGCATAGACGGTGGGAACCGACTGGATGCGCAGCTGGGCGGCCAGATCCTGATTCTTGTCCACGTCGACCTTGACCATGCGCACGGCGCCACGGGCCTCGCGCACCACCTTCTCCAGGGCCGGGCCCAGGGTCTTGCACGGGCCACACCAGGTCGCCCAGAAATCGACGATCACCGGGACCTTCTGCGACATCTCGATGACGTCGGCCACGAAGGTGGCGGTGGTGGCTTCCTTGATCAGTTCGCCCGGCGGCGTGCTCTTGGCGGCTCCCTGGGCGCCGGAATTGAACATCAGGTCCATGGCTGTTTCCGTCCGTCTGGTCGCGGGTTCGACCCGCAATAGATGGACCGTTGGCGCCCCTCTGGCAAGTCCAAACCCCACCCCGGACGGTCTTGTGAAAAAGCATGCGAAAAAGTGCTTGCGTCGGCCGTTTCTTTTCGTATTATCCGGGCCTCCGCCGCCGACGGCAGCGGAAACGCCGAACAGAGCGGGCGTAGCTCAGGGGTAGAGCACAACCTTGCCAAGGTTGGGGTCGAGGGTTCGAATCCCTTCGCCCGCTCCAATCGGACTAGTAAAGTCAAAGCGTTACGAGATAGGCCGGACCCAGTGTCCGGCCTTTCGCTTTTCCGGGGAAGCATGGGGGAAGCAGTCGGCGGGAAATCGCGGCAATCCCAAGCCATCGCGCGCCACCGCCAGAGCCATCAAAGGCGGTAGATTGCCGTACACCCTCCCCACCCTTCTCGAAACTCGACAGGGGGGAGGCCGGGGGTGGGAGGGGGCCTTTCCAGGCGTTGCGGCTATCTCCCGCAGATGCCGGTAAAATCCGCGCGGAAATTTCTGCTATTAACCCGGACTGTCAATCTCCGACCGACCAGTGCGGCGGCTGACAATCTTAATCGGCCCGCTTGTCCAATCCGCAGGAAGTCCCGCTGTCGAAAATAGCTGCCCTGGCTCAAGGCCAAGCGCATTGGCGACAAGCCAGATGGTGAGGATGGTCGGGTTTCTCTTGCCGATTTCCAGGCCGCTTATGTAGCCCTGGTCAACGATCTCAACGCGCAAAGCAAGCTCTTCCTGCGACAACCCTGCCGCAAGTCTGTGCTTTTTGACGTTTGCTCCCACGATCCGACGAACATCCATGACGCCAACGGAAGCGGGTATGCCGTTGCAACGCCATGTACTCGAGTGCTTAACTCTGCCGAGAAGTGAAGGATTTGGAGGCGAACGACATGGGGGCGGAACCGAAGCGTTGGGCCTGTAGGCAGGTAAGCATCATCGTGTGGGCGCTCGTGTTTCTCGTGACGGCCTCCATGCCAAGTATTGCTGGCACATACGAAGACGGAATGGCCGCGTACAATCGGGGCGATTTTGACGCTGCGTTCAGATTGCTGCGCCCCCTGGCCGATGACGGCAGTCCTCTCGCACAAACCCGTCTCGCATTGCTGTACGCCAACGGTCAGGGTGTGCGCCAAGATTACGCCGAAGCGGCAAGATGGGAACGGCGTGCAGCGGAACAGGGGCTTGCCCAGGCACAAATCAACCTTGGCATGGCCTATCAGACAGGAACGGGCGTACCACAAGATGACGTGGAAGCAGCCAAGTGGTTGCTCAAAGCAGCCCGACAAGGACATGAAATCGCACAGGTGGCCGTAGCCATGCTGTACGAAGATGGTGCAGGTGTGCCCAAGAGCTACAGCGACGCCATAAATTGGTACAAGAAGGCCGCAGAGAATGGGTATTCCCCAGCACAGCAAGAGCTTGGCCGTATGTATGAGGAAGGAAAGGGAACGGGGCAAAGCTACGTTGACGCCGCGCAATGGTACGAAAAGGCCGCAAGACAGGGCGAGGCCCAGGCTGCAACAGCATTGGCTATACTTTATGCAGACGGACACGGTGTACCAAAGGATTTGACCGTAGCGAGGCGGCTGTTCCTTCAAGCGGCGACGACTGGTGACGTGCGTGCACAGACGTTCCTTGGCCGCATGTATCAGAATGGCGAGGGAACACCGCAGAGCTACGTCGAGGCTATCCGCTGGTATGGGAAGGCTGCGGAACAGGGCGCTCCGCTTGCCCAACTTCTCTTGGGCGCCATCTATGCTGACGGGAAAGGTGTGCCGCGCGACTACGTGCAAGCCTATAAATGGCTCAATCTTGCCGCGTCGCGCTTCCCCGCGTCGCAGTCCACCATGCGCGACAAGGCTGCTACAGCCCGGAACCAACTTGAAGGCGCGATGACCAAGGACCAGATTGCCGAGGCGCAGCGGCTTTCCCAGCAATGGACACCACAGTCGCAATAGCAATCCTGCCAGGGCAGTCGCTTTACCTTCCTGAACACTCGGCGCACGGACACGGACACGGACGCGCCCGCACAAGAGCTAACGCAGTGCGGCGCGCCGGTCCGTTCTGTCCGACAAGGAAGGAACCACCTCAACGACGGGTGGCCGATAACAGCGGTGCCTCGGACTGGTGGTCAGGGGAAGTCCGCCTCGACGGGACCGACGTTTCGGCTGGCATGGATGAAACGGCTTGTTGGTTGGGAAACCGGAGAAGGCCATTTTCATGGATGGCATCCGCGTATAGCCACCGTCATTCTCGACGGGCAAGGTTGTCCTCGACGTGCCAATACACGGCGGACCCGTCTTCCCGGTCGAGCTTGGCGACGATGTTTGCCCCCAAGAGCTTTTTGATGCCTCGGCTCCACGTTTGGCGGAGAGCGTCCGCGCTATGGCTGGCGTCGGTGGACGATGGCGGTTTGATCCTGCCCAACTCGAACCGAATGGCCTCTTCGTCCGCCCCGCTCATTGAAGTGCCAGCGGGAGACAGCCAAGCGATAGGACGTTCACGAACCGCGTTCTGCAAAGCCGTAAGTACGTATCCTGCGTCGCGCCCCAGGCCCCTCCGCCCCGCTGTCGCCGCTGGTGCGTTCGCTGGGGTCGCGTTCGCTGCGCCAATGACGTATGCCTGGGGATCGCCGTTGGGCAGCGTGATCGGGGCGAGGCTATAGCCCCATATGGCATTGTGCGTCGATGTCGCCCGCGCTTTGGTGACGGCCAACGTTCCCTTGCCCTTCTTGTCGGCGCTCGCGCTCAGGATCAAATCGGGGCTGCCCTCGAATACCCCCGATCCACGCACGTCGCCCCGCCCCTTGTGCTTGCCCGGATGCACCACGCCCAAGACGAACGTGCCGGTTGCCCGTGAAAGCCGAAGGAGCTTGTTGAAGACCCGTTGGGCATCGGCCGCCGAATTTTCGTCTCCGAAGCCGAACACGGCAGATACGGTATCGACCACGATCAGCCGAAGGTCGAAGGCCGCATAGAGGGTCAGTTGGTTGGCCCAATCCACGGCTCGTTCAAGAAACGTCTCGAACAGCCGGTCATCCCGGAGATTGAAGGCAGGCCCCCACCTCACCGGCAGCCGGTCAGGAAACCCCATGTCGGCCAGTCGGTCCCGGTGTTCGGTGGGCAAGCTCAAATAGGCCGCCTCGACGCGGTAGGGATAGGTTTCTAGCCCCTCCCCCGCCAGGAACATGGTTGCCCCGCCTGCGGTGCGGCGGGACGGGGCTTCCGCATAGTGCGAGGCTGCCACCGGCTGCCCAAGAAACGGCTTTCCGGTGGCGATGGAGGCGGACAGGTCGATGGCAAGGTACGACTTGCCTGCGCCCGGTTTCCCGACCAGCAACCCCACCCCCGTCATGGGGAGGACGTTGCCGATCAGGTATTCCGTGCGATCCGGCAGCGGTTCATCCCGGTGCATGGTGAAGCCGTCAATGCGGGGCATGATAATCATGTGGCATCCCTCCCCATGGCGGTATGGAGGGCGTCCGAGAAGGCTTCCCGCGCTTCGGTGAGGGCGTCCCTGGCTTCCTTGGACGCTTTCCCGCTGGCCCGCGTGCCAGCCGCTCTAAGAGCGTCGCCCCGCTGCACCAGCGCTTCAACCGTCACCAAGTCGCGGGCATAAGCTCGCCGGAGAAGCGCCACGGCAAGCCCCCAAGCATTGGATCGCTCCCGTTCGAGCGAGAACCGCAGTTGGACGAGGGCGACAAAATCCCCGGCGAAGCCTGGGCTGCCCGGCTCGTAGCGCCAAGTCAGGTCTTCCAGCCTCACCCATGTCACCATGTTTCCGTAGAGCTTAGGGCTGCCTGCGCACACGTAAATGCTTTCGGAGATTTTGGTGCCCCGAGGGACATAACCCCCAAGCAATCGGTCCAACAGATTGGCGTGCACCAACAAGGATCGCCGGTAGCCCATCGGGAAGGCCATGGGCGGCATGAACATGTGATGGCAGCCCCTCGGGGCGGGAGGCGCGATCAGCGGCAGGGGCGTCCCGATTGCGGGGCGTGAAGCACTGGTGTCGTGCCACGGAATGTCGCTGGGGGACCAGATGGGTTCGGCCATGGTCAAGCCTCCCCCGCCGGGATGCCGGTGGCGCGCATCGGGGCGGACAGGCGGGCCTGTGCCCACGCATCCAAGTCCTCGACCGAATACAGGGGGAACTTGCCCGCCTTCACGTAAATCGGCCCCCCGCCGGTCGTGGCAAGCTTGGCAAGCCACTGCTTCGAGCACGGAAAGCCATAGTGGGCATGCACATATTCCGCCGCGTCGGCACGGCGGAGAAAGCGGCCCGGATGTTGAAGGGTGGTATCAGCGGTCATCATTCACCTCACTCGTTGGGCGCTCTGGATTGCCCGGAAGCGCCGGAATGGGTGGATGTTGACCGAACAAAAAGTGCGGGTGGCGCTCAGGCTCGCACTATTTGATGGGCCGTCGAGGCACGTTCTTTCCCAGTATTCTTAGAGCCTCATCCGCCGTTAGATTGCTTGATTTGAGCATCGGTAGCAATGAATCGTATACTTCCCTGGCCCTGCCATTACCACAGCCAATATGATCCTTTCTGAAATCAGACAGTTGTTTCTTTGTTACCCTAAACCGACGAGCGACCGTTCCGATCCATTTATCTTTTTCGCCATATCCGGCCGCTTTGTAATCGACAAGAACGCAAGCTGTTGCCATTCGTGTATCCCAATCGCTGGGCACTGTGCGAGTAGTCCTGGCGCGTGGTGCTGCTTTGAGCATCGGGGGCGTGCGGCCGTCGTTTAGGTCTTGCAGGGAGGCCAGAAGTTCCAATGCGGTCCAAACCATGTCTGGCCCCGCCAACACACGCCCCAAGCCAGTTAAGCCCGTTAGACATACAATGGCCGCGTTACGCCGTTCTCCAGGTGTCTTGGCGTTTATCCGTCTCTCTTCGGCCTCGCGCAAATACTCAAGTGCCTGCTGCATAGCTTCCATGTCCGATGGGGCTATGCTCAACACGGTGTTTTCGTCGCTACGATGTTCCATCACTGACCCAACACGTTTGGTTCGTAATCGGTACTGCCCATGGCTTCTCTGCCAATGAGCGTCACGCCCTGGTACGCAACGGGACAACCTGTCCACCCTCTTCCCTGCCGTCCAACGCAGCGGCAATACGGGCCGCCACGCGGTCAGCCGCCGCCACCAATGCGGTATCGGGCATATGGGCGTAACGCGCCGTCACGCCGGGCACGGAATGGCCCAACAGCCCGGCAATGGTGAGTTCGCTGAACCCCATTTCCGCCGCCGTCGCCGCGAACGTATGCCGCAGCACATGCACGGTGACGCCTTGGAGTTCGGCCTTGTCGCATGCCCGTTCCAGCACCCTCGGCAGGCCGATGAAGTGGCCGTCGCCACGATCCGCCGGGAACACCCATGGGCAATCGGGCCGCTGCGGTACAGCGTCCAACAGGCGCACGGCATCCGCACCGATAGGGCGCAGTTGCGCGCCGCTCTTAGTGTCCTCGAAGCGGATGCAGCGATTGCGGCTGTCGATCCAGGCACGCGGCAGGGCCAACGCCTCCATGCGCCGCAAGCCTGTCAGCAGCAACAGACGGATGACGGCCAATCCAGTCGGGTTCTCGCCCGCCGCTTCCGCCTCGCGCATCTTCGCGCCGAGGGTGGCGATTTCTTCGATAGTCAGGAACCGCCGCTGTTTGCCATCGGCGGGCTTCCTCACGCCCCGCGCGGGATTCTCCTTGATGAGCTTGAGCGGCTGTCTGGCGTATTCGAGGATGGTCCCCAGCATGCCCACGGTACGCGCCGCTACACCGGGTCCACCCGTGGTCACTCCGCCTCGCCCTTCTTCCTTGCGGGGCTTGGCCGTCTTACCGGCCATGATGTCGGCCTTCATCCGCTCAATGTCCGCCGTCGTCAGGCTGCGGACGGTCAGGCGACCGATCAACGGCTTGACGTGCCGTTCGATCCGGCTCTTGTCCATTGCCAGGGTGGACGCCTTGATGCGGCCAGAGGCATCGGCAACGTAAAGGTCGCACAGTTCGGAAACGGTGATGGCCGTCCGTACCGCATGACGATCCGCCGAAGGGTCGCCGCCCTTGGCCGCCGCTTTCAACGCCTCGCCTGCGAGGGTCCGGGCTTCGTCAGGGGTCAGGGTGCTTACCTTGCCGACGACAAGGCGACGGGTCCGCCCCTCCTTGTTGCGGTACTGGACGAGGTAGGACGCGGCCCCGCTGGGTTTCATGCGGATGCCGAAGCCCTTCAAGGCACCGTCACCGGCATCCCACACGAAGACATCTTTCCCGGCTGGATCGGGGCGAATGGCATCAACGACGCGCTTGGTAAGCTTCGGCATGGCTTCTCGCTTCCCTGCTTCCCCGGCTCATCCTGCTTCCTCGGGGAAGCATGGGGGAAGCGCGGGGAAGCAGAATTGGGGAATCATCGGGAATGACCCGAACCCCACGGTAAGCCTGAAAGCCGCAGAACGTCAACGCTTAGAAATGGTCGTGAATCGTAGGGAAGCGTCGGCAATGAGCCTACTTTAACCTTGCCAAGGTTGGGGTCGAGGGTTCGAATCCCTTCGCCCGCTCCAATCGGACCAGCCAAAAAGGGCCACGGGAAACTGTGGCCCTTTTGCTTTTCTCCCCTCCCGATGAAACCGTCTCGTTTCCGTTTCCGGAACGGTCGGCCTTATGGCGAACGGAGAAAAGGGCCGAATCGCGTCCGCGGCCCGGCCTTCGTCACGTTTCAGACCCGTACCGAGGCGATCAGGCGCCGCAGCACTTCTTGAACTTCTTGCCCGAGCCGCAGGGACAGGGGTCGTTGCGGCCAGCCTTCACGGCGACGCGGCGCTGTTCCACCGGCGGGCCGCCGATGCGGCCGCTGACGTAATACCAGCGGCCGTCCTCGCGCCGGAAGGTGGAAACCTCGCGATGGGCCTCGTTGCGGCCGTCCATGCGAAAGCGGGCGGTGAAGTCCACCGTGCCGTCGCTGTCGCCCTCGCCGCCCCCGGCGGTGCCGTGGATGGTCAGGCCCAGCCATTGCGACGACTTGGCCCACTTCTCGGTCTCGTCGCGGTGGAAATCGCCGCGCTCGTCCGGAGCCAGGGTATCGTGCAGATAGTCGATGGCCGCCACCGTGAAGGCGGCATAGCGCGACCGCATCAGCGCTTCGGGCGTGGGCGGCAGCGCCTTGCCGAGAATGAAGGGTTCGCAGCAGGAATCGTAGGTCTGGCCGGAGCCGCAGGGACAGGAGGTCATTCAAAACTCGATCGGATTGGGAAAAGGCGAGAATGCCGGGCAATGGAGCAAGAGGCAAGCGTCAGGCACGCCGTTCACGCCGCGGCACAGCACTTCTTGAATTTCCGGCCCGACCCGCAGGGACACGGGTCGTTGCGCCCGGCGGCAGTGGCGGCGCGGACGGGGCCGGAGGGCGCGGCCGCTCCCAGGCGGCCGTTGACGTAGTACCAGCGCCCACCCTCGCGGCGGAAGGTCGCGACCTCGCGATGAACCAGCTTGCGCTCCGCCATGCGGAAATGAGCGCTGAAGTCCATGATGGCCTCGGTCCGGTCGGGGCCGTCGCCCTCGATCGAATGAATCTCCAGCCCCTGCCACTGGGCGGCATTCGCCCAATTCTCCAACATGGAGCGATTGACGTCGACCCGCTGATCCGGCAGCCGGCTTTGGTAAAGATAGTCGATGGCCTTCACCGTGAACGCCGAATAGCGCGAGCGCATCAGGGCCTCGGCGGAGGGCGGCAGCGCCTGGCCGCTGATGAACGGCTCGCAGCAGGAATCGTAGGTCCGGCCGGAGCCGCAGGGGCAGCCGGTCATTCAGAACTCGATCAGGTTGGAGAACATGAAGATGCCGATGACGGCGGCGAGATAGAAGGCGCCGCCCACCCCCAGCATGAACAGTACGTTGCCGGCGGTTCGCAGCGGGTGCATGTGGCGGTCGCGGCTGATGCGGTCGATGGACCGGCGCTCGAAACCGCCGACGATGGTGACGAAATGGCGCCCGCCGAAGAAGGGAAAGGTGATGCGGATATTGATGGGATGCTTGCGCCAACTGATGGGCTTGGCGGCATTCCACAGGGCTGCCCGCTGATCGGCGGTGAAGGATTCGATGACATTGTCCGGCAGATTGGCCAGCAATGCGTCCAGCGATGCGTTTTCTTCGGTGTTCGCCATCCTCGTCTCCCCCGGTCGTGGCGCGGATTCTTCCGGCCGCCCGCCTTTATTGTACAAAGGCGGGCCGATCCTTCATAGAGGGGAGATTGAGAGGGGTCAGACGGCGTCCAGATCCTCGACGGACCGGTCGGGATTGCGCGATAGACGGGCCAGGATATCGTCCAACTGCTCCAGCGACCCGTAGGAGATGGTCAGCTCGCCCCCCTTGCCCAGGGAGCGGATCGCCACCCTGCAGCCCAGTTGCGAGGTGAGGTCGCGCTCCAGCGCCGCGATGTCCGGGTCCTTGCCGCCGCCGGCCGGGCGGCCGCCATTGGTCGGCTTGGCCTTGCCCTCGTCGTTGACCAGCTTTTCCGTCTGGCGGACGTTGAGCGCCCGGGACACCACGTCGCGGGCCAGACGCAGCGGATCGGCGGCCGTCAGCAGGGCGCGGGCGTGGCCGGCGGTCAGCTCGCCCTTCTCCAGCATGGTCTTGACCGGATCGGGCAGCGCCAGCAGGCGGATCATGTTGGCCACGTGCGAGCGCGACTTGCCCACCGCCTTGGCCAGCTCCTCCTGGGTATGGGAGAACTCGTCCATCAGGCGGCGATAGCCGTCGGCCTCTTCCAGGGGCGACAGGTCCTGGCGCTGCAGGTTCTCGACCAGGGCCACTTCCAGGGCCTCGCGGTCCGAGAGCTCGCGGACGATGACCGGAACCTCGTGCAGCTTGGCGCCCTGCGCCGCCCGCCAGCGGCGCTCGCCGGCGATGATCTCGAAACGGTGGGGATTATTGGGCAGCGGCCGCACCAGCAGCGGCTGCAGGATACCCTTTTCCCTCACCGACTCGACCAGATCGGCGATGCGATCCTCGTCGAAGGTGCGGCGCGGCTGGAACTTGCCCGGCTGGAGGTGCTCCAGCGGCATGGTGCGCAGGCCCTTGATGGCCGCCTGGCCTTCCGGCCCGGCCGCCGCCGCGCTGGTCACCGCCGCGATGGCCGAGGCCGCATGATCGCCCAACAGGGCGGACAGGCCGCGCCCCAGGCCCTTCTTCTTTTCTTCAGCCAATTTGGACCCTCTTGATTTGCCCTCGGTCTGCCTTAAGCGCTTCGCTCAGGCTCCCTAGGCCCTCAACAATTCCCGCTCGCGCTTCAACACTTCCGAGGCCAGATGGATATAGGCCTCGGACCCCGTGCACTTCATATCGTAGAGCAGCACCGGCTTGCCGTGGCTGGGGGCCTCGGAGACCCGGACGTTGCGCGGAATGACCGTCTTGTAGACCTTGTCGCCGAAATACTCGCGCACATCGGCGGCCACCTGATCGGACAGGTTGTTGCGCTTGTCGAACATGGTCAGGATGATGCCCTGCAGTTCCAGGCCGGGATTGAAGGCCTGGCGCACCCGCTCGATGGTCTTGATCAGATGGCTGACGCCTTCGAGCGCGAAGAACTCGCACTGCAGCGGCACCATCACCGCATTGGCCGCCACCAGGGCGTTGAGCGTCAGCAGGTTCAGGGACGGCGGGCAGTCGATCAGCACGTAATCATAGGCCGCCAGCGAACCGGCGAGCGATTCCTTCAGCCGGTGCTCGCGACGCTCGAACTCCACCAGTTCGATCTCGGCGCCCGAAAGGTCGACACCCGACGGCACCACGGACAGGCCGGGAATGGAGGTGGCGATCACCGCGTCGGCCAGGGCCGCCTCGCCCAACATCACATGATAGGAATTGACCTCGCGCGCCGAGCGGTCGATGCCCAGCCCGGTGCTGGCATTCCCCTGGGGGTCGAGATCGATGATCAGCACCGTCTTCTTGGTCGCCGCCATGGCGGTCGCCAGATTGATGGCGGTGGTGGTCTTGCCCACACCGCCCTTCTGGTTGGCGACGGCGATGACTCGGGCGCTGCTACGGCTGGGCTCGGCCACGGGATACCTCACGCAAATGAAGGACAAGACCGCCGGGATCGGTGAGCGAAGGCACCCGGCTCGCCGTGATATTCCATTCTTTCGCACTTGCGGTCAATTCGTCTTCCGCCCCCCTACCCTTCAGGAAGACGCATTCGCCCTCCGGCGCCAGATGGGGAAAGGCCCATCCCAGCAGACGGTCGAGCGGTGCCAGGGCGCGGGCGGTCACCACGTCGGCTCCCAGCGGCGCCACCTGTTCGATGCGTTTGTTGACCACGGTGACCGCGGTTCCGGTGACCCGCGCCACCTCGCGCAGGAAGGCGCATTTGCGCGTATCGCTCTCCACCAGATGGACGTCGGGCGCCCCCATCACCGCCAGCACCAGACCGGGAAAGCCGGCGCCCGAGCCCAGATCCACCAGACGTTTGGTCCCCGGCCTGATCAGCGGGAACAACTGGGCGGAATCGAGGAAATGCCGCGACCACAGATCGGGCAGCGTGTCCGGCCCCACCAGATTGATGCGGGCCTGCCACTTGACCAGCAGATCGGCGTAGAGGCACAGGCGCTCGAGTGTTTCACGTGAAACACCAGATTTCGTCAGGAACTCTTCCGGACCCACAATCCGATTCCCCATGCTGTAGTTTGTTTCACGTGAAACACCAAATCTAGGAGGCCCTTTTCACGAACCCCAACAGGGCCGTCACCGCCGCCGGCGTGATGCCGGGAATGCGGGCCGCCGCCGCCAGGGTCTCGGGCCTGGCCGCCTTGAACTTCTGCCGCACCTCGTTGGACAGCGAGCCGATGGCGTCGTAATCCAGATCGGCCGGCAGGGCCAGCCCCTCCTCGCGGCGATAGGCGCGAATGTCGGCCTCCTGCCGCTCGAGGTAGCCGGCATACTTGCCCTCGATCTCCAACTGCTCGGCCACCGCCCCGGACAGATCGGCCAGTTCGGGCCATACGGCGGCGAGACGCGCCAGGTTCAGATCGGGATAGGCCAGCAGGTCCCAGACCGAGCGCACCACCCCGTCGCGATTGATCTCCAATCCGTGGCGCCGGAGCCAGTCGGGCGAGCCCTTGAGGGTGTGCAGCACCTGTCGCCCCCGCTCCAGCCCGGCGCACTTGACCATGAAGGACGCCCAGCGCGCCGACCCGACACAGCCCGCCTCGCGCCCCTTGGGGGTCAGGCGCAGATCGGCGTTGTCGGCGCGCAGCAGCAGCCGGTACTCGGCCCGCGAGGTGAACATGCGATAGGGTTCGGAGGTCCCCAGGCTGACCAGATCGTCGATCATCACGCCGAGATAGGCATCGGCCCGATCGAGGATCAGCGGCGCCGTTCCGGCGCATTTGCGCGCCGCGTTGAGCCCGGCCATCAGACCCTGCCCCGCCGCCTCCTCGTAGCCGGTGGTGCCGTTGATCTGCCCGGCCAGGAACAGCCCCGCCACTCCCCTCGTCTCCAGCGACCGGTGCAGCGACCGGGGATCGACGAAATCGTACTCGATGGCATAGCCGGGACGGATCACCCGGCATTTCTCCAGGCCGGGGATGGTGGCGATCATGGCCGCCTGCACATCCTCGGGCAACGAGGTGGAAATGCCGTTGGGGTAGACGGTATGGTCGTCCAGACCCTCGGGCTCGAGGAAGATCTGATGCCGCTCGCGGTCGGCGAAGCGCACCACCTTGTCCTCGATGCTGGGGCAATAGCGCGGCCCGGTGCTCTGGATCTGCCCCGAATACATGGGGGCGCGGGCCAGATTGGCGCGGATGACGGCGTGGGTTTCGGGCGTGGTGGCGGTGATGCCGCAGGCCACCTGGGGCGTGGTGATGCGCTCGGTGAGCGTGGAGAACGGCACCGGCGGGTCGTCGCCCTCCTGACGGTCCAGGGAGTCCCAGTCGATGGTGCGGCCGTCGAGCCGAGCCGGGGTGCCGGTCTTGAGCCGGCCCAAGGGCAGCCCCGCCCGTTCGAGCGCCAGGGACAGGCCCAGCGACGGAGCATCACCCACCCGCCCGGCAGGCCAGGTCTTCTCGCCCAGATGGATCAGGCCGCGCAGAAAGGTGCCGGTGGTGATCACCACCGCGCCGCAGGCGATCGTCGCGCCGTCGGCCAGCACCACACCCACCGCCCTGCCCTCTTCCACCAGGAGGTCCTCCGCCGAGCCCTCCAGCAGGGTCAGGTTCTCCGTCTCGTCCAGCAAGGCCCGCATGGCGAGGCGATAGAGCTTGCGGTCGGCCTGGGCGCGCGGCCCCTGCACCGCCGGTCCCTTGCTGCGGTTGAGGATACGGAACTGAATCCCGGCGCGGTCGATGGCCCGGCCCATCAGCCCATCCAGCGCGTCGACCTCGCGCACCAGCTGGCCCTTGGCCAGCCCGCCGATGGCCGGGTTGCACGACATCTCGCCGATGGTCTCGAGACGCTGGGTGAGCAGCACGGTCCGCGCGCCGAAGCGCGCCGCCGCCGCCGCCGCCTCGCACCCGGCATGGCCCGCCCCAATCACCACCACATCGCAACAACTTGTTTGTTTCACGTGAAACAGACCCCATCCATAGCTAACTGTCCGGACTCACTTCCCGATGCAGAACTCATGGAAGATGACATCCAAAATCTCATCCACATCGACCCGTCCGGTGATCCGGCCCAATGACCGGGCCGCGAGACGGAGGTCCTCGGCGGCCATCTCGACACCCATGGCCGGGTCGAACCGGCCCAGCGACGCCACCGCCTCGGCCACCGCTTTCCTGTGACGTTCACGGGTCAGGACCGGGGCGTCGCCCACGGCGAAACGGCTCTCCACCGTCCCGGCCAGGGCGGCGATCAACGCGTCAACACCGTCGCCCGCCTTGGCCGACAGGGACAAAACGGGGCGGTCACGGATGGAAGCGGGAGGCTCCTCCGTCATCAGGTCGCGCTTGTTGAGCACCACCAGGGTGGCGTCGTCTATCATTTCCGCCGTAGCCGCGTCCAGATCGGGATACAGCGCCCCGTCGAAGACGCAGAGCTTAAGGTCGGCCCCCGCCGCCCGGGCCTCGGCGCGGCGCACCCCCTCGCTCTCGATCTCGCACTCCGAGTCCCGCAGACCGGCGGTATCGGCGACGGTCACCGGCCAGCCGCCCAGGTCGAGATGCACCTCGATGACGTCGCGGGTGGTGCCGGCCTGGGAGGAGACGATGGCCGCTTCGCGACCCGCCAGCCGGTTGAGCAGACTGGACTTGCCGGCATTGGGGGCGCCCAGGATGGCGATATGGATGCCGTCCCGCAGCCGCTCGCCGCTGCGCCGCTCGTCCAGATGGCCCGCCATCTCGAGCCGCAGCGCCCGCACCTCCTCCACCGAAAGCTCGAGCAGGGTATCGGGAATATCCTCGTCGGCGAAGTCGATCACCGCTTCCAGATGGGCCATGGCGCGGATCAGGGCGGCGCGCCAGCCCTCCACCAGACCGGCCAGTCCGCCATCCAACTGCCGCAGCGCCTGACGCCGCTGGGCGGCCGTCTCGGCATCCACCAGATCGGCGATGGCTTCGGCGCGGGTCAGGTCGAGCTTGCCGTTAAGGAAGGCCCGGCGCGAGAATTCCCCCGGTTCGGCGGGCCGCAGGCCCAACTCCCCCAACCGCGTGGTCAGGGCGGCGGCCACCGCCCGGCCGCCATGCAGGTGCAGCTCGGCCACATCCTCGCCGGTGAAGGAATGGGGCGCGGGAAACCACAGGACCAGCCCGTCATCCAAGACCTCGCCGCCGGCGCCCTGCAGGCGGACCCGCATGGCCTTGCGCGGCTCGGGCACAGGCCTGCCGGTCAGAGAGAAAAGCGCCGCCCCGCTCTCCTCGCCCGACAGCCGCCATACCGCCACGCCGGCCCGACCGGCGGCGCTGGCAAGGGCATAGATGGTGTCGGACATGGAAGCGGTATCAGGAATTGGGAGCGAGCATCAGACGCTCGACCCGGCCGCCCTTGACGACATGGGTATCGAGAATCTCGTCGATGTCGGCGATGGTATGGAAGGAATACCAGATGCCTTCGGGATAGATCACCATCACCGGCCCCTGGCCGCAGCGGTCGAGGCAGCCGGCGGAGTTGATGCGCACATCCTTGAGGCCAAGCTTCTTCTGCGCCTCCTTCATGTGCTCGCGCAGCGCCTCGGACCCCTTCTGGGCGCACGAGCCGCGCTTGTTGTCGTCGGGACGGCGGTTGGTGCAGATGAAGACGTGAACCCGGAAATAATCCGGCGGATCATCGGGCAGACGGCTCACGGCTTGCTCTCCTTGGGGCGCGAGCCGCCGGAGGCGAACTGGGACCAGAACATCTTCTGCAATTGCTCCATGCCCTGGACACCGGCCGGCAGCCAGACCTTCAGCATGGTTTCCGGCTCCATGGCGTGCAGGTTGGCGGCCATCTGATCCTGGATCTGCTTCAGCAGGGCTTCCTGCATGGGCTTGACGTCGGGCAGGCCAAGAAAGGTCCGTGCCTCCTCCGGAGTACAGTCCACGTCCACGGTAATCTTCATGTCGTCCTCGTCTTGCGCTCGGCCCACCTCCACCCAAACTAAGCATTAGCCCCCCGCGACGCAATGTCTGGCCTTTAGGCCCCGCCTTTAAGGATCAAGGAATGTCCCATAATCGACTGGCCGCCGAGACCAGCCCCTATCTGCTGCAACATGCCCATAACCCGGTTCACTGGTGGGCCTGGGGGCCGGACGCCCTGGCCGAGGCCAGACGGTCCAACAAGCCGATCCTGCTGTCGGTGGGCTATTCCGCCTGCCACTGGTGCCATGTCATGGCCCATGAAAGCTTCGAGGATTCAGGGATAGCCGGGCTGATGAACGACCTGTTCGTCAACATCAAGGTGGATCGCGAGGAACGCCCCGACCTGGATGCGCTGTACCAGAACGCCCTGGCCCTGATGGGCCAGCATGGCGGCTGGCCGCTGACCATGTTCCTGACCCCCGAGGCCGAGCCGTTCTGGGGTGGCACCTACTTCCCCGCCACGTCCCGCTACGGCCGCGCCGCCTTTCCCGACGTGCTGGAGGGCATTTCCCATACCTTCCACAAGGACCCCGACAAGGTGCGCCACAATGTGGGCCGTATCCGGGGTGCGCTGGAACAGATGGCCCGCTCGCCCGGACCCATGGAACTGGACATGGAAGTGGTCGAGATGGGCGCCACCCAGTGCCTGCGCCTGATCGATTTCGAGGACGGTGGCACGGCGGGCGCCCCTAAGTTTCCCCAGCCCGGCCTGTTCCGCTTCCTGTGGCATTCGTATTTGCGGACCGGCAATTCCAGCCTGCGGGACGCGGTGACGGTGACGCTCGACCACATCTGCCAGGGCGGCATCTACGATCACCTGGGCGGCGGCTTCATGCGCTACTCCACCGACGAGTACTGGCTGGTGCCCCATTTCGAGAAGATGCTCTACGACAACGCCCAACTGCTGTCGCTGCTGACCAAGGCGTGGAAGCATACCGGCTCGTCCCTCTACCGCACCCGTATCTTCGAGACGGTGGGTTGGCTGCTGCGCGACATGACGGCCGAGGGCGGCGCCTTCGCCGCGGCGCTGGATGCCGACAGCGACGGCGAGGAAGGGCTGTTCTACACCTGGACCGCCGAGGAAATCTCGGCCCTGCTGGATATCGAGACCGCCACCACGTTCGGACACCTCTACGACGTGCGGGCCCACGGCAACTGGGAGGGACGCACCATCCTTCACCGCAACCACCCGAAAGGCGGTGGCGATGACGGCGGTCTGGCCGAGGCCAAGGCGGTGCTGCTGGCCCAGCGGGACAAGCGGGTGTGGCCGGGGCGCGACGGCAAGGTCCTGGCCGACTGGAACGCCATGATGATCGCCGCCCTGGCCGAGGCGGCGCTGGCCTTCGACCGGCCCGACTGGCTGGCCGCCGCCGAACACGCCTTCGAGATCATCACCACCCGCATGATCCGACCCGACGGGCGGCCCGCCCATTCCCTCTGCCGGGGCCGCGCCGACACCGCCGCCGTGCTGGATGATTACGCCTGGGCGATCCTGGCGGCGCTGGCGCTCCACGAGACCACCACCGGACCGGAATACCTGCAACGCGCCGTCGCCTGGGCGGACCAGGCCCATGCCCATCATTGGGATCAGGCGGGCGGCGGCTATTTCCACTCGGCCGACGACGCCACCGACGTGGTGATCCGCACCAAGCCAAGCTTCGATTCGGCGGTACCGTCGGGCAACGGCACCATGGCCGAGGCCCTGGCCCGGCTGTGGCTGGCCACCGGCGAGGACAAGTGGCGCGACCGGGCGGAAGCGGTGATCGATGCCTTCGCCGCCGCGATTCCCGAGCAGATTCCCCACATGACCTCGCTGCTGGAGGCCTTCACCCTGCTGGCCGAGCCGCTGCAGGTGGTGATCGTCGGGCCGTTGGACGACGGCAACGGTCTGGCCCTGCTGCGCGCCTTCGCCGCCACCCCTCTGCCGCCTGCCTCGTTGCTGCGGGTCGAGGACGGGACAGCCTTGCCCCAGGGGCACCCGGCCCACGGCAAGTCACTGGTGGACGGTCGGGCGGCGGCCTATATTTGTCGGGGCTCCACCTGCCGGGCGCCGGTCACCGATCCCGACCGTTTTGCCGCCCTGCTCAGCGAAAAGTGACCACCGCCATGCCGCAGCTTGCCTTCAACTCCCCCATCGGGCCGCTGGCCCTGTTCGAGGCCGACGGCGCCATCGTCGCGGTGGATTGGGGCTTCGTGCCCGAGAACGACGAAACGCCTCTGTTGCTCAAGGCCCGCGACCAGTTGGAAGAGTATTTCGAGGGCAAGCGGACCAGCTTCGACCTGCCGCTCGCTCCCCACGGCACGGCGTTCCAGCAGAAGGTCTGGGCGGCGCTGTCCAGGATTCCCTTCGGCCAGACCAAGAGCTACGGCGAGTTGGCCGGGGAACTGGGCACCGCGGCGCGGGCCTTGGGGGGTGCCTGCGGCCGCAACCCCATTCCGGTGATCATTCCCTGTCACCGGGTGCTGGGCGCCAACGGCGCCATGGGCGGCTATTCCGGCATCGACGGAATCGAGACCAAGGAATTCCTGCTGCGTCATGAAGGCGTCGCCCTTCCATGATCGCCATCCCCGAAAGGGGGTGGCTAGGCCCAAGGGGCCGCGCGCCTTATGGCGCGGAAGGCCAAGCGTGCGGAGGCACGCACCCGCCGCTTGAGGGACAATATTTCAAAGGAGTGCCGGTGAAGTGAAGACTCACGCCATCCGTATCCACCAGCCCGGCGGCCCCGAGGTCATGGTCTGGGAAGAGGTTGAAGTTGGTGCTCCTGGCCCCGGCCAGGTGCTGCTGCGCCATTCCGCCGTGGGGCTCAACTTCATCGACGTCTATCACCGTACCGGGCTCTACCCCGCCCCCCTGCCCTTCACCCCCGGCCTGGAAGGCGCCGGTGTGGTCGAGGCGGCGGGCGACGGCGTCACCGAGTTCAGGCCGGGTGACCGGGTGGCCTACGCCAATCCGCCGCTGGGCGCCTATGCCGAGGCGCGGCTGATGCCCGCCGACCGGCTGGTCAAACTGCCCGACGGCATCGCCGAGCCCAAGGCCGCCGCCATGATGCTGCAGGGCATGACCGCTCAATACCTGCTGCGCCGGACCTACCGTGTCCAGAAGGGCGACACCATCTTAGTCCACGCCGCCGCCGGCGGAGTGGGTCTGCTGGTCTGCCAATGGGCCAGACACCTGGGCGCCACGGTGATCGGCACGGTGGGGTCGGAAGAAAAGGCGGAATTGGCCAAGGCCCATGGCTGCGACCATCCCATCCTCTACAAGTCCGAGGATTTCGTCGCCAGGGTGCGCGAGATCACCAACGGCGAAGGCGTGCCGGTGGTCTACGATTCCGTGGGCAAGGATACCTTCCTCAAGTCCCTGGACTGCCTGCGTCCACTGGGCATGATGGTGTCGTTCGGCCAAAGCTCGGGCAAGGTCGAGCCGCTGGATACCGGCCTGCTGGCCGCCAAGGGGTCGCTGTTCCTGACCCGGCCGAGCCTGATGGCCTATACCGCCAAACGGGCCGATCTGGTGGCCTCGGCCAATGAACTGTTCGAGGTGGTGCAAAAGGGTGTGGTCAAGGTGGAGGTCAACCAGACCTATGCCCTGATGGACGCTCCCCAGGCCCACCGCGATCTGGAGGACCGCAAGACCACCGGCTCCACTCTCCTCTTGCCGTAAGGGGCCTTCCGAAAGGATAGTAGACTCCGGGTTCGGGTCTTACCCGATGTGGAGGGCCGCGTGTCGAAGATCGGCAATAGCATGGTGGCGGTGGTCAGTCTGGTCTGGATGGCTTGGGCGGGATGGGATCAGTTCGCCAACCTTCCCGAGGGCACCGTGGAAAATCATTCCTCGGCGGCCGTACAGGAACGGCTGCGCGATTGCTCGGGCACCTTCAAGCAGCGCTATGAGTGCAAGAACGCCATCGTCATCGATACCGACCGCAATTCGTTCTTCAACATGCTGGGCCGCATCGCCATCGTGGTGGTGCCGCCCATGCTGCTGGCCGGCGGCATCCATCTGTGGCGCCGCCGTTCCGAGGACGACAGTCCCTCGGATGACCTGCTGAGCCAAAGCCATCGCCGCCATCACCGGCGCCGGACGTCCAGCCATCACTGAGGAATGAAAATGGCCGGGCTTGACCCGGCCATCCATGGACCCCCGGATCAAGTCCGGGGGTGACGATTTTCGAGTTATTCCTAGGAATTCATCGCTTCGAAGAAATCGCCGTTGTTCTTCGAGTGCTTGAGCTTGTCCACCAGGAACTCCATGGCGTCGACCACGCCCATGGGCATCAGGATGCGGCGCAGCACCCACATCTTGGACAGGATGCCCTTGTCGACCAGCAATTCTTCCTTGCGGGTGCCCGACTTGGTGATGTCGATGGCCGGGAAGGTGCGCTTGTCGCTGAGCTTGCGGTCCAGGATGATTTCCGAGTTACCGGTGCCCTTGAATTCCTCGAAGATCACCTCGTCCATGCGCGAACCGGTATCGATCAGGGCGGTGGCGATGATGGACAGCGAGCCGCCTTCCTCGATGTTGCGGGCGGCGCCGAAGAAGCGCTTGGGGCGCTGCAGGGCGTTGGCGTCCACGCCGCCGGTCAGCACCTTGCCCGAACTGGGCACCACGGTGTTGTAGGCGCGGGCCAGACGGGTGATGGAATCCAGCAAGATGACCACGTCACGCTTGTGCTCGACCAGACGCTTGGCCTTTTCCAGCACCATCTCGGTGACCTGGACGTGGCGCGACGCCGGCTCGTCGAAGGTGGAGCTGATGACTTCGCCCTTCACCGAACGGGCCATGTCGGTCACTTCTTCCGGCCGCTCGTCGATCAGCAGCACGATCAGATAGACTTCGGGGTGATTGAGGGAAATGGCGTGGGCCATGTTCTGCAGCATCACCGTCTTGCCGGTGCGCGGCGGGGCGACGATCAGGGCGCGCTGGCCCTTGCCGATGGGAGCCACCAGATCGATCACGCGGGTGGTGAGATCCTTGCGGGTGGGGTCCTCGATCTCCAGCTTCAGCTTCTCGTCGGGATAGAGCGGAGTGAGATTGTCGAAGTTGATGCGGTGGCGGACCTTTTCCGGGTCCTCGAAATTGATGTTGTTGACCTTCAAGAGGGCGAAATAGCGTTCGCCGTCCTTGGGAGCCCGGATCTGGCCGTCCACCGTGTCGCCGGTGCGAAGACCGAAGCGCCGCACCTGACTGGGGCTGACATAGATGTCGTCGGGACCGGGAAGATAGTTGGCTTCAGGGCTGCGCAGGAACCCGAAGCCATCCTGCAGGATTTCCAGGACACCGTCGCCGTAGATGGGCGTGTCGTTGTCGGCCAACTGCTTGAGGATGGCGAACATCATGTCCTGCTTGCGCAACGTGCTGGCGTTTTCCACTTCCAGCTCTTCGGCAAAGGCCAGGAGTTCGGCCGGGGTCTTCTTCTTCAGGTCCTGCAAATGCATGGGAGAAATCCGTTGGATGGATATCCCGCGCTGACGATCGGCCTAAGGTGGGACGGGTCCGACTCTTAAGCGGACCGGCTGCCGATCAGGAACGGATGCGAATGATCCGGCGCGGAAGGGGGATGGTGGGAAACGGGCGTGTTGGCCGCCCTGGAATATTCGCTAGAGCATTAGCCAAAGCCGGCGGCGCTGTCAAATCGGAATTCAGCCACCGAAAGCCGGTTTGACGATTACCACGATGACGATGACGATCATCAGCAGGGTGGGGACCTCGTTGATGACCCGATAGAACTTCTCCGACCGCGCATTGCGGTCCTCGGCGAAGTCGTCCTTGCAGCGGGCCAAAAAGAAATGGGCGACGGTCATGCCCACCACACAGGCCAGCTTGACGTGGAACCAGCCTTGGGAGAACAGGCCGCCGTCCACCGCCATGACCAGACCCAGGGTCCAGGCCAGCACCATGGCCGGCGTCATGATCGCCTTGATCAGACGGCGTTCCATGATCTTGAAGGTTTCCGAGGTCTCGGAACGCGGCTTGACCGTGGTGTGATAGACGAACAGCCGGGGCAGATAGAGCAATCCCGCCATCCACGAGATGATGGCGATGACATGCACCGCCTTGACCCACAGATAGGCCGATCCGCTCAGCATGAGGCGCGGCTCCCAAGTTCACAGTTCCGGCCCAGAAGTTTGCAGGCCTGGCCGCTAAAGGCCTGCGGCCGGTGGATAACATCGGCCAGCCCACGGATGAAGGCGGGATGGCAACCCAGGGCCGGTACCCGCACATAGGCGGGAATGCCCAGTCCATCCGCCTTGTGCCGGTATTCGATATCCAGTTCCACCAGGGTTTCCGAATGCTCGGAGACGAAGGCCACCGGGACGATCACCACCGGCACCCCGTCTTTGCCGGCGCGTTCCAGTTCGGCTTCGGTGCTGGGACCGATCCATTCCATGGGACCCACCCGGCTCTGATAGCAGATGGCCCAGTCGAGGTCGCCGATGCCGGTGGCCCGCGCCACGGCCGCCGCGGTCAGCTCCACCTGGGCCTGATAGGGATCACCCTTGTCGATCACCGATTTGGGCAGGCCATGGGCGGAGAACAGGATACGCGGCCGGCCGGCACCGGCCGCTTCCTGGTATCCCGTCCTGGCCAGATCGGCCATGGCCTCCACCAGTCCCGGCTCGGTGGGATAGCAACACGCCATGCGGGTCGGCACGCTCAGGCCCTGTCTGGCCGCCTGCTTGTGCCATTCCTTGAGCGACGAGCCGGTGGTGGTGGTGGAGAACTGGGGATAAAGCGGCAGCAGCACCACCTCGTCGGCTCCCCATTCCCTGATGGCGGTCACCGCCTCGCAGGTGAAGGGATGCCAGTAGCGCATGGCGATGAAGCAGCGGAAACCATGTCCCAGAACGTGCTCCAGGGCGCGGCCCTGAGCCTCGGTTTCCGGCACCAGGGGCGAACGGCCGCCCAACATCTGGTAGATGCCGCGTGCGATGGGAGCCCGCTTGGCCGAGATGTACTTGGCCAGCAGCCAGCGGACAGGTGCCGGCGCCCCGATGATGGCCGGGTCGTTGAACAGGTTGAACAGAAACGGCTTTACCGCGTCCAGAGAATCCGGACCGCCCAGATTGAACAGCACGACGGCCGTCTTCCTGCCCCCGGCGGTGCTCATGGCCTCAGCCCTTCCAGCCCTTCACCCGTTCGGCTAGCCGCGCCACGTTGTCCGGCGGAGTGGGCGGGGTGATGCCGTGACCCAGGTTGAAGATGAACGGTCCCTTGGACAGCGCCTTCAGCACCCGGTCGATGCCGGAATCCAGCGCCTCGCCGCCCGCCACCAGCAACAGCGGATCGAGATTGCCCTGTACCGTGCATCTGGTCTGCAATTCGGCCGCCGCCCAATCCAGCGGCACCGAGGGGTCGAGGGAAACGCCATTGACCTTGGTCTCGGTGACGTAGCGCTTGTAGAGGTAACCGGCCTGACGCGGAAAGCCGATCACCGGCACGCCCGGCCGCTCGGTGTGGATACGCTCCACCAGGGTACGGGTCGGGCCGATCACCCAGCGCTCGAACATATCCTCGGGCAGCGCCCCGGCCCAGGTGTCGAAAATCTGGATGGCCTCGGCGCCGTTGTCGATCTGGCGGATCAGGTAGTCGCCGGTGGCCTGGACCAACAGCGCCATCAGGCGGGCGAACAGTTCCGGCTGGCCGAACATCATGCCCTTGGCCTTGGCGAAATCCTTGGAGCCGCTGCCCTCGATCATGTAGGTGGCCACCGTCCACGGCGCGCCGGCGAAGCCGATCAGGGCGGTGGTCTTGGGGATGGCGGCCGACAGCTTCTTCACCGTGGCGTAGACCGGGGCGAGATGATCGTGCAGGCCCGAGATGTCGAGAGCGCTCAGATCCTCTGCCGAGCGAATCGGCGTCAACACCGGACCTTCGCCTTCCTTGAACGCGACATGCTGCCGCAACGCGTCGGGAACCACCAGAATGTCGGAGAACAGGATGGCCGCGTCGAAGCCGTAGCGCCTGAGGGGCTGCAGGGTGACTTCGCAGGCCAGATCGGAGTTGTAGCAAAGGTCGAGGAAGCTTCCGGCCTCGGCGCGGGTGGCGCGGTATTCCGGCAGATAGCGTCCGGCTTGACGCATCAGCCAGAAGGGCGGCGGGGTGAGGGTCTCACCGGCAAGGGCGCGGAGGAAGGGCTTGGACGAGCTGGACACGAATGGGCCTCGCAGGCTGGGGATGGCTCTCTCTTACAGACTTTAAGGTTTAGAGAAAAGGTTGCTGTGGTTAGTGGGTGCCTGTGGATAACGGGGATTGGACTCTTTACCCAAGCCATCCACAGGCTTTTCCGGATTTGCGCCCCATGCCGACGGGTCTGTGGATGAGTGCGGTGCAACCGGGCCAGACCGTTGTTTTCTCACGCCTTCATCCGCGGGGGAAAACGGGGAAATCGGGTGTGGCCGGCGACGATTCACGCTATTGTCGAAGACAGCGGAACGGTTTTGGACATGGGGGGATGTATCTCCATGGAATCGGGGTCAGCGGGGAGCGATTTTCCCGTCTCCCGCCGGGACCCCCCTTTATCCACGGACTTGCGGGTTATCCACAGCCATGCGGAGCTTTCACCTTCACCTCGTTTCCGACGCCACCGGCGAGACCGTCACCTCGGTGGCGCGCGCCTGTCTGGTCCAGTTCGAAGGCGTGCAGCCCATCCAGCACAATTGGTGGCTGGTCCGCACCCAGGGTCAGGTGGAACGGGTCATCGCCGGCATCGAGGACAATCCCGGACTGGTGTTCTTCACTCTGGTGGACGGCGCGGTGCGCGGCCTGCTGGAGGAAGCCTGCCGCCATCGGGGTATCCCCTGCATCTCGCTGCTCGATCCGGTGATGGCCGGACTGTCGGCCTTTCTCGACCTGGAGGTCACCGCCCTGCCCGGCCGCCAGTACCAGTTGGATGCCGAGTATTTCCGCCGCATCGACGCCATGCAGTTCACCCTGTCCCACGACGACGGCCAGTTGATCGAGTTGGTGGATCAGGCCGATGTGGTACTGGTGGGCGTATCGCGCTCGTCCAAGACCCCCACCTGCATGTACCTGGCCAATCGCGGCCTCAAATGCGCCAATTATCCCCTGGTGCCCGGTGTGCCGCTGCCGCCCGAGCTGGAGCGGACCAAGAAACCCCTGGTGGTCGGCCTGACCAAGGACCCCAAAAGCCTCTCCGATATCCGCCGCGCCCGGCTGCGCCTGCTGAACCAGGAAGAGGAAGCCGATTATGCCCAGTTCGAGAAGGTCAAGGAGGAGGTCCAGCAGGCGCGCCGCCTGTTCTCGCGCCTCGGCTGGCCGGTGGTCGACGTGACGCGGCGTTCCATCGAGGAGGCCTCGGCGGCCATCATTCAGCTTTACGAACGCCATCTGGCCAAGCGCGGCGTCAAGGTGGAGAACGCCCCGTCATGATCATTCTCGCCTCGGGAAGCCACACGCGGGCCCGCATGCTGGAAGAGGCCGGCATCGCCTTCACCGTCGAGGTGGCGGCGGTGGACGAGCAGGCGGTCAAGGATTCCCTGGCCGCCGAGACCCGCAATCCCGCCCGTGTCGCCGAGGTGCTGGCCGAGTTGAAGGCGGTGCGGGTCTCCACCCGCCGTCCCGGCGCCCTGGTGATCGGCGCCGACCAGATGCTCGATTGCGACGGCGCATGGTTCGACAAGCCCGCCGACCGGGACGCGGCGCGCGCCCAGTTGCTGGCGCTGCGTCACAAGACCCACCGCCTGACCTCCTCGGTGGTGGCGGTCAGGGACGGAAGGCGGGTGTGGCACCACACCGAATCCGCCAAACTGACCATGCGCAATTTCTCGGAAGGCTTTCTCGATCGCTATCTGGAGCAGGCGGGCGCCGCGGTCCTGTCCTCGGTGGGCGCCTATCAGTTGGAAGGGCTGGGCGCCCAGCTGTTCCTCCAGGTGGAGGGTGATTTCTTCACCATCCTCGGCCTGCCGCTGCTGGCCCTGATGGATTTCCTGCGCGAGAACGGAGAGCTGATTCCATGATCGTATCGGGCAAGGCCCGGCTGGCCGGGGTGCTCGGCTGGCCGGTATCCCATTCCCGCTCGCCCCGTCTGCACGGCTTCTGGCTGGAACGTCTGGGTATCGACGGCGCCTATCTGCCGCTGGCGGTGGCGCCCGAGCATCTGGATTCCGTGATCCGCGCCCTGCCCCGCATGGGCTTTCGGGGCGCCAACGTCACCGTGCCCCACAAGGAAGCGGTGATGAGGCTGGTGGATCATCTCGATCCCCTGGCCGGGCGCATCGGCGCGGTCAATACCCTGGTGGTGCGCGACGACGGTTCCCTGGAAGGACGCAACACCGACGCCTATGGCTTCCTCGAGAACTTGCGCCAGGGTTGTCCGCAATGGATGCCCCGATCCGGCCCGGCGGCGGTGATCGGCGCCGGCGGCGCGGCACGTGCCGTGGTGGCGGCGCTGGCCGATGCCGGGGTGCCGGAGATTCGCCTCGCCAACCGCTCGCGCGAGCGGGCCGAGGTGCTGGCCGCCGATTTGGGCGGTCCGGTCACCGTGGTGGAGTGGACCGACCGGGCGGACATGCTGGAAGGCTGCGCCCTGCTGGTCAACACCACCACGCTTGGGATGACCGGTCAGTCGAATTTGGATCTGGACCTGTCGGTCTTGCCGAAAGCCGCGCTGGTCAACGATATCGTCTATGTGCCGCTGGAGACCGATCTGCTGGCGCGCGCCAGGGCGCGGGGCAACAAGGTGGTGGACGGACTCGGCATGCTGCTGCATCAGGCGGTGCCCGGCTTCGAGGCATGGTTCGGGCAACGCCCGGTGGTCACCGGCGAATTACGGAGCTTCGTGCTGTCGTCATGAGGATTTTGGGTCTTACCGGCTCCATCGGCATGGGCAAGAGCACGGCCGCCGCCATGCTTCGCCGTCTTCGCGTGCCGGTGCACGATGCCGATGCCACCGTGCATGCCCTGTTCGCCCGGGGCGGCAAGGCGGTGGATGCGGTGGATGCCGCCTTTCCCGGCGTGGTCAAGGATGGGACCGTGGACCGGACGGCGCTGGGCGCCCGGGTATTCGGCGACGGGGCGGCCCTGAAGACGCTGGAAGCCATCGTCCATCCCCTGGTCCGGGCCGCCGAGCGTGATTTTCTCGCCCGCCATCGCCGCTATCATACGCCCCTGGTGGTGCTCGACATTCCGCTGCTGTTCGAAACCCATGGCGAGGATCGCTGCGACGTGGTGGCGGTGGTCAGCGCCCCCGCCTTCCTGCAGGCGGCAAGGGTGCTGGCCCGGCCGGGCATGACGCGGCAGCGTCTGGATGCGGTGCTCGCCAAGCAGATGCCCGATGGGCAAAAGCGCCGGAAGGCCGACGTGGTCATTCCCACCGGCTTGGGCAAGGGTCCGGCGCTGAAGCGGTTGAAGCGGCTGGTCGCCGCCCTTAGAGTGCATCAGCTTCAAGCTGATGCACTCCAGGATTCTGTCTGTACGAAAAAGCTCCGCTTTTTCAGGGCTCAAGCGCCGCTCGGGCTTAAGAGTTCTTCGACGTTCCGATTCAGCTTAAGTGCGAAGAACTCTAGAGGAGAGAAGGTCTGATGCGCGAGATCGTGCTCGATACGGAAACCACCGGCTTCGATCCGTTGAGCGGCCACCGGCTGGTGGAAATCGGCTGTGTCGAGCTGTTCAACCACCTGCCCACCGGCTCGGTGTTCCATCGCTACTGCAATCCCGAGCGCGACATGCCGGAAGAGGCGTTCAAGGTGCACGGCCTGTCGGCCGACTTCCTGTCGGACAAGCCGCTGTTCGCCGAGGTCGTCGCCGATTTCCTGGAGTTCATCGGCGACGCGCCGCTGGTCATCCACAACGCCGAGTTCGACATGCGTTTCATCAACGCCGAACTGGCGCGGCTGGGCTTTCCCCCCTTGCCCATGAGCCGCTCCATCGACACGGTGATGATGGCGCGCAAGCGCTTTCCCGGTGCCCAGGCCAATCTGGACGCGCTGTGCCGCCGCTTCGAGATCGACAACACCCACCGCACCAAGCACGGAGCGTTGCTGGATTCGGAATTGCTGGCCGAGGTCTATCTGCAGCTGATCGGCGGACGCCAGCCGGGCCTCGAGCTGGGTGGCGGCAAGGGCAACGGCGGTGGTGGCGGCGCCACCGCCTCGACCATCGAGGTCAAGCGCGAGTTCCGCGCCCCCCGGCCCCATGCTCCGACCGAAGAGGAAAGCGCGGCGCACACGGCGTTCGTGGGCAAGCTCAAGAACGCCGTGTGGCTGCGGGAATAAACTAGGCCTGACCCTGCTGGGCGTTCATCTCTTCGGCGCGGGCGCGGTAGAGCTGCACGAAGTCCAGGGGCTGGAGCAGCAGCGGCGGCAGGCCGCCGTCGCGGGTCATGTCGGCCACGATGTTGCGGGCGAAGGGGAACAGCAGGCGCGGGCATTCGATCAGCAGCACCGGGTGAATCTGCTCTTCCGGCAGGTTCAGGGTGAACACGCCGGCATAGGCCAGTTCCAGGATGAACAGCGCCTTGCCTTCCAGCAGGGCCTCGATCTTCAGGTGCAGCACCACTTCATAGGCGTTGCCGCCCACATTGGCGACGTTGACGTCCACGTGGATCGGAATCTCGGGATTCTTGCCCTGCATCTCGATGAAGGTCTGGGGCGCGCCGGGGATCTCGAAGGACAGGTCCTTGATGTACTGCATGTTGACCTGCAGCTGGGGCAGATCCTCGGACGGCGTCTGGGCATCGGTCATGGCACTCTCCGAATGGGAAGTCGTTCAACAAGCTGGCAAGGGGCGTAGCACGGACACCTTTACGGCTCAAGCCGCTTGTGGTCCACGGGCGGAGTCGGTTCCGATTCCGGCGGAATGATCTCGTACTCGCCATCGATGACCGTCGGGCCGGACTGGGCGGCGGGACCCGTACCGGTCGTGCCCGGTCCCACGCTTACGACGCGGGCCACCACGGCGCGCAGCAGCAGGGCGCGGACCGGCGGCAACAGCAGCAGCAGCGCCAGACCGTCGCTGATGAAGCCCGGCAGCATCAGCAGGAAACCGGCCAGGGTGACGCAGACGCCGTCGAACACCGCCGGGCCGGGCGGCTCGCCCCGCTCCAGCCGGGCCCGCACGTCGAGCGTCATGGCCAGCCCGCCGTGACGCAGCAGGGCCGAGCCGGCCAGGATGGCCAGGACGGTCAATCCCACGGTGGCCAGTCCGCCGATGGCATCGGCCACGTGGATCCACACCATGATCTCGGCGACCGGCAAGGTCAGCACACCGATCAGGAACGCCCATGCCATGCTTGCTCTTTCCCCCAACCCGTCTTATGTCTTTGACTGGATTAGCAGCCTACCTCGGACTGGCCTGATGAACGACGGCTATCACCTTCTCGACATCGTTTTTTTCGCCATGGTCGCCGCCTTCCTGGTGTTGCGCCTGCGCAGCGTGCTGGGCAAGCGCACCGGCGCCGAGCGCCCGCCCGAGCAGTGGACCCCGCCGGAAACCCCCGCCGACAACGTGGTGGACCTGCAAAGCGTCCGCCGCTCGGCGGCGGAACCGCCGGCCGAGACGCCGGTGGGCCAGGGTCTGGCGGCCATCCGCGCCGCCGACCGGGGATTTGACCTGGACGGCTTCTTAGGGGGAGCCAAGGCGGCGTTCGAGATGATCGTCATCGCCTTCGCCCACGGCGACAAGGCGACGCTGCAGCCGCTGCTGGCCCCCGACGTCTACCGTCATTTCAGCGACGCCATCGAGGCGCGGCGCCAGCATGGCGAGACGCTGCAGACCGAACTGGTGGGCATCCGCTCGGCCGAACTGATCGAGGCCCAGATGGACGGCCGCTTCGCCGCGCTCACCATCCGGTTCGTCAGCGAGCAGGTCAACGCGCTGCGCGACGCCAAGGGCGAAGTGGTGGAAGGCAATCCCGAGCGGGTGATCGACGTGATCGACCTGTGGACCTTCCGCCGCGATACCCGCGCCACCGATCCCAACTGGGCGCTGGCCGCCACCCATACCCCCGAGCCATGAGGAAAGCGGCCGCCGCGCTGCTGGTGGCGGCATCCCTGGCCGCCTGCGCCACGCCGGAACCGGCGCCCGGCCCAGGCGGGCCCGACCGCATGGTGCTGCAGCCCCTTTCCTTCGACCGGCTGGCCGGGTGGTCCGACGACGAATCGGCCCGGGTGCTGCCGGCCCTGCTTAAATCGTGCAACCGCATCACCCGGCTGCCCATCGACAAATCCATCGGTTTCGAGGGCGTGGGCGGTACCGCCGCCGACTGGTATTCCCCCTGCTCCGCCGCCGCCCGGGTGGCCGAGGGCGACCATAAGGGCGCCCGCGCCCTGTTCGAGACCTGGTTCACCCCCTGGCAGGTCACCAATGACGGCAAGGCCGACGGGCTGTTCACCGGCTATTTCGAGCCGGAGATCAAGGGCTCGCGCCTGCGGAAGGCGCCCTATACCCAGCCCATTTACGGCAAGCCCGCCGATCTGGTCACCGCCGATCTGGGCAAGTTCCGCTCCGACTGGTCGGGCGAGCAGGTGGTCGGCCGGGTCGAGAACGGCCGTCTGGTTCCCTATGCCACCCGCGCCGAGATCGACAGGGGCGCCATCGACGGCAAGGCCGCCGTGGTGGCGTGGACCGACGACCCGGTGGATCTGGCCATCATGCAGATTCAGGGCTCGGGCCGGGTACGCCTCGACGACGGCTCGGTGATCCGCCTGGGCGTGGCGGGCAGCAACGGCCATAAATTCGTCGGCATCGGCAAGGTGATGAAGGATGAGGGCAAGCTGGGGAGCGACACCTCCATGCCGGCCATCCGCGCCTGGCTCAAGGCCAATCCCGAGGAAGGCCGCACCCTGCTGGGCCGTAATCCCCGCTATATCTTCTACGGCCTCAACGCCGGCACCGACGGGCCCATGGGGACCGAGGGCGTGGCGCTGACGCCCGAGCGCTCGCTGGCCGTCGATCCCCGCTTCGTGCCGCTGGGCGTTCCGGTATGGGTGGACAGCGTCGATCCGGCGGGCAAGCCGCTGCGCCGCCTGATGGTGGCCCAGGATACCGGCGCCGCCATCAAGGGACCGGTGCGCGGCGACGTGTTCTGGGGGGCTGGCGAAGCCGCCTTCCAGATCGCCGGCAAGATGAAGAGCCCCGGCCGGCTGGTGGTGTTCCTGCCCCGCGCCCGCTCTCCCCGGCTGGCCGAGAGGTAAGGGTTGCCTTCCGGGTCCGGCTTGTCCATCCTTCGCCTCAACGAAATCTGATACGGAACGGATCGCGGCGATGAGCCGGTTGCTGGCCGAATGGCGGGAACGCAAGGGACGCGAGGAGGAGCAGCTGCATGAGCAGCTGTGCGCCGCGGTGCGTGCCGGCCAGGTTCAGGTCTATACCGATCCCCGCCTCCTGGATTTCCAGGGCTCGCCGGTGCACCAGCACTGGGACCATCTGCTGCCGCTGACCATCGAAGCCACCCTGGCGCTGATCATCCTGCTGGCTACCGGCCTTGCCACCGGTATCGTCGCCATGACGCTGTGCGTGCTGGCCCATCTGTACGGCAACAAGTACTACGTGGCCTGGCGGCTGAAGATGCGTGCCCTGGCCTATCTGATGGGCAGCTATCAGCAATTCGTCACTCTGTGGCAACTGGGCGGCATCGCCCTGGTGGTCAAGGGGGTCAACGAGGCTCCCTGTCTGGCGCCCAAGGGCGACTGGCGCAAGTTCATCCGCCGCAATCTCGGCGAGGGCGAGGCCCAGGCCCAGGCGCCCATGGCCAATGCTCCGGTGCCCGCCGGTCCGCGCATGACGGCGCCGCCGGCCCAGCCGGCCGCCCCGGTGCCGCCCCCTTCACCCGCGCCCGAACCGGCACCGATGGTGATCGAGACCGCGCCCCTGGCCGACTCGGTGCAGCCGGTGCCTCCTCCTCCCGCCCCCGAACCCGAGATCATGGCGCCGCCGACACCCCAGCCGGGGGATCGCTGGGCCTCCATCGCCGACGAGGACCCGCCGCGCGATGAGGTGGTGCCCAGGCAATGACCCGGTCGCGTCTGGTCGAGCCGCGCCAGCCCCGCCGCCGGGTGGTCAGCGCCGACGAGATCCGGGTGTGGAAGGCGGTGGTGTCGGACGCCAAGCCGCTGCCCGGCCGCTCCCCTCCCGCCGATCCGCCGCCCGATGCCGTGGCCGCGCCCGAGCCGGTGGCTTCAGAGCCGCCGCCGCCCGGCAAGCCGCCGGTCCGCCCCTCGGCCCATCCCCCGCCCACCCCGCCACGGTCAAGGTGAGCTGCATCACGGCAGAGCCCCCGGCCTGGACCGCCGGTCCGCCGACCGGCTCAAGAAGGGCGAGATGGAGATCGAGGCCGATCTCGACCTGCACGGCCTGACCCAGGACATGGCCCATGCCCAATTGACCGCCTTCATCCAGCGCTGCTGGGTGGCGCAGCGCCGTTGTGTCCTGGTGGTGACCGGCAAGGGAGCCCAGGGCTTCGGCGTCCTGCGGGCCCAGGTGCCGCGATGGCTCAACCAGAGTCCCCTGCGCGAGCGTATCCTGGGCTTTTCCTACGCCCAGCCGCGCCATGGCGGCGATGGCGCCCTCTACGTCCTGATCCGCAGGCAGCGGGCATGACTCCGTTCGGCGCCCGTATCCGCGCCCTGCGCGATGCCAAGGGTATCCAATTGCGCCAGATGGCCGCCGACCTGCATATCTCCGCCGCCTATCTCTCGGCGCTGGAGCACGGCCATCGCGGCCGTCCGGCCCCCGGTCTGGTGATGCAGATCTGCGGCTATCTCGGCTGCATCTGGGACGAGGCCGAGGAGCTGAAGGCCCTGGCCGAACTGTCTCATCCCAAGGTGACCCTGGACACCTCGGGCCTCACCCCCGCCCACACCGAACTGGCCAACCGTCTCGGCCGGTCCATCCGCGACCTGCCGGAAAACGTGGTGGCGCGGTTGCTGAAGGTATTGGGGGAGCAGTAGCGGAGTATCCGTGTTGATCAAGCTGATTTTGGTATCCAGGGACGGCCTGCTCTGAGCAGGGCATTTGCCAGGACGACGAGCTTTCGCATGATTGCGGTAATGGCGAGCTTGGCGGGCTTTCCAGCACTGATGAGCTGCTGGTATTTGGCCTTGAGGTCAGGGTTGAAGCGCATGGCGACGAGAGCAGGCATGTAGAGCGCCTGACGGACGTCAGCCCGTCCGCCGCGAATGAATGCGTGTCCGGTCCAGCGTCCGGACTGGCGGGCAATAGGGGCCAACCCGGCGAGACTTGCGGCTTGTCCCGGTTCCAAGACACCGAGTTCGGGCATCTCGATCAGCAGAGCAAGCGCGGTCAGGCGCCCTATGCCAGGAATGCTGATCAGAATTTCCTGGCGCCGGGAAAGTTCGGCATTGGCCTGGATGCGACGTTCCAATTCGGCGTCGATGGCGGCGATCTGACGCTCGATGTGCTTCAGCCGCTCGGCATTCTGACGCCTGAGCAGGGTGATGCTCAGGGATTTTGCGCGGTTCCTGGCCGCCGTGCGATCCTTGACCAGCGCCTCGCGGGCGAGGTGGAACTGCCTGAGTTCGACAATGGTCTCGTCCGGCGCCGGGCGCGTTTCCAGTTGGAGAAGAGCCCCCATTCTGGCCAGCAGGATGGCATCCAGGCGGTCGGTCTTGGCCAACTTGCCGACGGCCTCAGCGAAACGCCGGGCCTGGCGGGGATTGACCTTCACCATCGGCAGACCGCCTCTGGCCAGCGCACGCTCAAATGTGCGGTGATAGGGGCCGGTGGGCTCGAAGACCACGCGGGCAACATCCTTGCCGATCCAGGCGATCAGGGCCTTGTGTCCCTTGGAATCGTTGGCGAACTGGCGGCTGATGCCATCTGACAGGCGATGGGCATCGAGACTGTCTTTCGAGATGTCGATGCCAATGGTAGTCTCGGTCATCTTTTCCGTGCCTCTGCTTGTCATCCGGGGCTCTCCCCCGGGTATCCGTTCAGGCCAATGGAAAAGACGAGGGTGATCAGACTCCGCTTCGGCCCATCAATCCGGCCCGCTTTTTCTCGATCCATCCCTCGCCGCTGACGAGAGGGCAGCCACCCTCTCCCAGCGGTTCCTTTTTCGCCTGTCGGCACGGAAAGTCATAAGACAAGCCTTTTTGGAAAGGATCGGGACATGAGGATCGGAATCGTCGGCTGCAATGGACGCATGGGCCGGATGCTGATGGAGGCGGTACTGTCCGCCGAGGGCTGCCGGCTTTCGGGCGGCACCGAACGGGCCGGAAGCGACGTCATCGGCCGCGACCTCGGACTCCTGCTGGGCCGCGATCCGGTGGGCGCCGTGGTGAGCGCCGACGCCGAAGCCCTGTTCGCCGCCTCGGACGCGGTGATCGACTTCACCGCGCCGGCCGCCACCCTGGCCCACGCCGCCATGGCCGCCAAACTCGGCAAGGTGCTGGTGGTGGGCACCACCGGTCTCGCCAAGGAGGACGAGGCCCGGCTGGCCGAGGCCGCCAGGAGTGCTCCCATGGTCTACGCCCCCAATTTCAGCGTCGGCGTCAATCTGCTGATGGCGCTGACAGAGCGCACCGCCGCCATTCTGGACCAGGATTACGATATCGAAATCGTCGAGATGCACCACCACCACAAGGTGGACGCCCCCAGCGGCACGGCGCTGGGCCTGGGCCGCGCCGCGGCCAGGGGCCGGCAGGTGGCGCTGGACAGCGTATGGTGCAAGAGTCGCGACGGCCATACCGGGGCACGCCCCAAGGGCGAAATCGGCTTTGCCACCCTGCGCGGCGGCGACGTGGTGGGCGACCACACGGTGATGTTCGCCGCCGATGGCGAGCGGGTGGAGCTGACCCATAAGGCGTCGTCGCGGGCCGTGTTCGCCAAGGGCGCCGTACGGGCGGCGCGCTGGGCCGCCGGCCGGCCGGCCGGTCTTTATTCCATGCGCGACGTGTTGGGGCTTTAGGGGATGAGCGAGGAGCAGACCCCCCCGGAGACCCCTTCCCTGCAGGAACCGCAGGTCAAGCGCCGCTACAAGGAGTGGGAGCACAGCTCGCCCGAGGAGGTGGCATTCTCCCGCAGGATCTTCTACGGCATGATGACCGCCCTGGCCCTGCTGCTGGGGGCGCTGACCTACGGCGCGCTGCGGTAATCGGGAAAAACAAATCCCCCGGCCAGGGCCGGGGGATTTTTCATGGGGCCGGTCAGACCGACGTATCCACGTTGTTGCCGCCGCCCTTGGGGCCGCCCTTGGCCACCCCCACCAGGGCGGGGCGCAGCAGACGGTCGTGCAGGGTGTAGCCGGCCTGCATCACCAGCACCACGGTGCCCTCGATCTGGCTGGGGTCCTCCATCTCCATCATGGCCTGATGCAGATTGGGATCGAAACGTTCGCCCTGGGCCGAAACCGGCTTGATGCCGTAGCGCTCGAAGGTGGCGAGCAGCTCGCGTTCGGTCATCTCGACGCCGGTGGTCAGCGCGGTGAGCGATTCGTTGCCCTCGCGCGCCGTGGCCGGCACCGAATCCAGGGCGCGGCGCAGGTTGTCGGCCACCGACAGCACATCCTTGGCGATGTTGGAGATGGCGTACTTGCCGCGATCCTCGGCCTGCTGCTCCAGGCGGCGCCGGGTATTCTCGGTCTCGGCCTTGGCATAGAGCACGTCGTTCTTCAAGCGGGCGATCTCGGCCTCAAGCTCGGCGATGTGATCGGACTCGGCGGCCGGCGGAACAGCGGATTCGGCGGCCGGTTCGGCGCTCTCGGCGGCGGGCGTCTGCTCAGCAGTCTGATCCTGGGTCATAATCAAGCTCTCTCGATATCTTGGGGTTAATGGTCAGGTGGGTTGCCCGATCAGACGGCCGATCACCTTGGCGGTGTAATCGACCATGGGAATGATGCGGGCGTAATTGATGCGCTGCGGGCCGATCACCCCGATGGCGCCCACGATGCGCTCGCGGGCGTCGCGATAGGGCGCCACCACCATGGAACAGCCGGTGACGCCGAACAGATCGCTTTCGGCGCCGATGAAGATCTGCACCCCGTCGGCGACCCGGGTCAGGTCCACCAGGCGCAGGAACTGCTCCGAGGTCTCCAGCGCCTCGAACAGGCCGCGGATGCGCTCCAGATCCTCGACGGCGGTGACGTCTTCCAGCAGGTGCGACTGGCCGCGCACGATGAGCGCCGAATGGCTCTCGCCACCGGCCCAGGTGGCCAGCCCGGCCTCGATCACCCGCTTGGTCAGCGAATCCAGCAAGGTGCGCTGATGCTCCAGCTCGGCGGTGATCTCCTCGCGTACCTCGTCGAGGGACCGGCCGGCCAGCCGGGCATTGAGATAGTTGCCCGCCTCCACCAGGGTGGACATCTCGACGCCGTCGGGCAGGTCGAGGATGCGGTTCTCCACCATGCCGTCCTCGGTGACCAGCACCACCAGGGCGCGGTTGCGGCCCAGCCAGACGAATTCCACGTGCTTCAGCGTGCGCTGGATCTTGGGCGCCACCACCACGCCGGCGCAGCGCGACAGGCCGGACAGCGCGCCCAGCGCCTCGCCCAGCACCTGCTCCATGGAACGGCCGGCCGCCTTGCACTGGGCATCGATGGCCGAGCGCTCGGCATCGGCCATGCGGCCCACTTCCAGCAGGCCGTTGACGAACAGACGCATGCCCGCCTGGGTGGGCAGCCGCCCGGCCGAGGTGTGGGGCGCATAGAGCAGGCCGAAATCTTCCAGGTCGGCCATGACGTTGCGGATGGTGGCCGGCGACAGGGAAAGGGTCAGGCGGCGCGACAGGGTACGCGAGCCGATGGGCTCGCCCGTCTCCACATAGGCTTCCACGATCTGGCGGAAGATTTCCCGCGATCGGTCGTTCAGCTCGGTGATGACGGGTCCCTTGGTCCGTGGCATTGGGTTTCCTGGAGCGTTCTCCGGTGCGGCGAAAATCTAGTGGCGCCTCGCCCCCTCGTCAATGTCGGGGGGTCGAGATTGTGGACGGAACCCACCATATGGAGGTAGCTTGCCGCCTCTTCCCCCTTAGAGGACTTCCATAAGCATGAGACCGTCCGGCCGCGCCCCCGACCAGCTTCGTACCGTCATCCTGGAAACCGGCGTGTCACGCCATGCCGAGGGCTCGTGCATCGCCAAGTTCGGCGACACCCACGTGCTGTGCACCGCCTCGGTGGAAGAGAAGGTTCCGCCCTTCCTGCGCAACACCGGCAAGGGCTGGGTCACCGCCGAATACGGCATGCTGCCCCGCTCGACCCACACCCGCACCGACCGCGAAGCCGCCAAGGGCAAGCAATCGGGCCGTACCCACGAGATTCAGCGCCTGATCGGCCGCTCGTTGCGTTCGGTCACCGATCTTGCCGCCATGGGCGAGCGCCAGATCAAGATCGACTGCGACGTGCTGCAGGCCGACGGCGGCACGCGCACCGCCTCCATCACCGGCGCCTTCGTCGCCCTGCATCTGGCCTTCCAGCGGCTGGTGCGCCTGGAACTGCTGAAAAGCGTGCCGCTCACCGACCATGTGGCCGCCATCTCCTGCGGCATCTACGAGGGCACCGCCGTGCTCGACCTGGATTACCCGGAGGATTCCAACGCCCAGGCCGACGCCAATTTCGTCATGACCGGCACCGGCGGCATCGTCGAGATTCAGGGCACCGCCGAGGAGCGTCCGTTCTCGCGCGCCCAGTTCCTCGAGCTCACCGATCTGGCCGAGGCGGGCATCCGCCAGCTGGTCGAGGCGCAGAAGAAGGCCCTGGGCCTGTCATGAGCGCGCGGCGGTTCCAGGGTGGAAGGCTGGTCATCGCCAGCCACAATGCCGGCAAGGTCCGCGAGATCGGCGAATTGCTGGCCCCGTTCGGTACCGAGGTGGTGTCGGCCGGCACCCTGGGCCTGCCCGAGCCGGAAGAGACCGGCGAGACCTTCGTCGCCAATGCCGAGCTGAAGGCCCGCGCCGCCGCCTCGGCCGCCGGTCTTCCCGCCTTGGCCGATGATTCCGGCCTGGCGGTGGATGCCCTGGCCGGGGCGCCGGGCATCTACTCGGCCCGCTGGGCGGGGGAATCCAAGGATTTCGACTTCGCCATGGCCAAGGTCCACACCGCCATGGGCAACGAGAGGGATCGCACCGCCCGCTTCGTCTGCGCCCTGGCGCTGGCCTGGCCCGACGGTCATTGCGAGACCTTCGAGGGCACGGTGGAAGGCGACATCGTCTGGCCGCCCAAGGGCTCCAACGGCTTCGGCTACGACCCCATCTTCCTGCCCAAGGGCGGTACGCTGACCTTCGGCGAGATGGAGGCCGCCGCCAAGCACGCCATCAGCCATCGGGCCGATGCCTTCACCAAGCTGGTGGCGGCGTGTTTCGGCAAGGGTTGAGCTTAGCCCTGTTGCGCTGTCGCCCATGACCGCCCCCGGCTTCGGCATCTACATCCACTGGCCGTTCTGCCTGTCGAAGTGCCCCTATTGCGACTTCAACAGCCATGCCGCCCAATCCACCGACCATGGACGCTGGCGCAAGGCCCTGCTGGCCGAGCTGGATCATTTCGCCGCCGAAACTCCCGACCGCATCCCCACCAGCGTGTTTTTCGGCGGCGGCACGCCATCGCTGATGGAGCCGGAGACGGCCGGCGCCCTGGTGGCGGCCATCCGCAGCCGCTGGGCACCCGCCCCCGATCTGGAAGTGACCCTGGAGGCCAATCCCACCAGCGTCGAGGCCGACCGCTTCCGCGCCTTCCGGGACGCCGGCATCAACCGTCTGTCCTTGGGGATTCAGGCGCTGGACGCGGAATCCCTGGCCTTTCTCGGCCGCCGCCACTCGGCCGACGAGGCGCTGGCGGCGCTGAGGCTGGCCCAGGCCACCTTCCCCCGAATCTCCTTCGACCTGATCTATTCGCGGCCCGGACAGACGGAAGCGCAATGGCGGGTCGAACTGGCCCGCGCCCTGGATCTGGCGGGCGAGCACCTGTCGCTCTACCAGCTGACCATCGAGGACGGCACCATGTTCGCCCCGGCCCACGCGCGGGGCGACTTCGCCCTGCCCGACGAGGACGAGGCGACGGCTCAGTTCGAGGCGACCCAGGAGCTGACCGAACGGGCCGGGCTGCCGGCCTATGAGATTTCCAACCACGCCCGCCCCGGCGCCGAATGCCGTCATAACCTCACTTATTGGCGGGGCGGCGAGTGGCTGGGTATCGGCCCCGGCGCCCATGGCCGCTTTGGCGGCGACGCCCTGGCCCAGGCGCGCTCGCCCGGCGCCTGGCTGGCCCAGGTGGAGCGGAACGGTCATGCCACCGAGATCCGGTCCAGGCTCGGCCCCGCCGAGCGGCTGCCGGAGCTGGTGCTGATGGGGTTGCGGCTGCGAAACGGCCTTGATTCCGCCCTGCTGGCCGAGGTGCGGCCCGCCCTCGACCCCCTTGGCCTCGCCAATATGATCGAGGGCGGCTTCCTGGTGGAGGATGCCCTGGGTCTGCGCACCACGCCGCGAGGGCGGCTGGTGCTCAATGCCGTGCTGGGCGAATTGCTGACTTAGAATTTGCCAGACTCGGGTGGAAACACTCCCACCCGTCGTGGCCGGGCTTGACCCACGGCTGTCCCGTTCAAGTTTCCGGGTGCCGGGGGATAGGCCGCTTCACCACCAAGGCACCAAAAACACCAAGGGGGCGGAGCAGAAAACCCCGCCCAGCCTTGCCGTCATGGCTGGGCAAAGAGTGTCCCAGGGAAAATCCGCTTGGTGTCCTTGGTGTCTTGGTGGTTATCCACCTTTTTCACGCCCCCGCACGGGGGGATAAGGCGCTCAAGCCCAGGCCACGACGGGAGGGGTGTTCCCACCTGAACCTGAAATCCCAAAACGCTACTGGAACGCGCTCGGCGCCGTGCCCACCTCGCGGGCGCCGGTGGGAGCGATCTCCTTGACGGTCAGGCCGCGCTCGGCGATGCCGTTGGCGCCCAGGCGGAAGATGCCGTCCACCCCGGCGAAACCGTTGGGGTTCTGCAAGGTGGCCGAGCCGTAATCGCCCATGCCGTTGCGGGCCAGGGCGGCGGCCAGGGCGGCGGAATCGTAGGCGATGCCGGCCAGACCGCTCAGGCGCGGCGACAGAGTGCCGAAGGCCTTGGCGTAGCGCTGCTCGAAGGCGACGTGTCCGGCGGCGGACGGGGCCGGGTACCAGCCGCCGGCCAAGGCGGGCTCGGCGGCCAGCTTGGGATCGTCCCACAGCAGGGTGCCGAGCAGGCGCGGCACCTCGGCGCCACCCTCGCTCATGTAGTAGGACAGCAGCGAGGCGATGTTGCGCAGCCGCACCCCGTCATCGGGCAGCAGGACGGCGTCATAGGCCGAGCCGGGCACGCCCTTGGGGGTCACGCCCCGGCGGGCCGAGAAACGCTTGACCACCTGGGTGAAATCGGTGGCGGCGGGATCGTAATAATCCACCGCCACCAGTTCCAGGCCCTGGATGGCGACGGCCTCCCTGGCGGCGTCGGCCACTGCGCGGCCGTAATCGTCGGAGCGCGCCAGCACACCGATACGCCGCAAGCCCTGCTCGCGGGCATGGGCCAGCACGCGCGCCACCTGCGGACCGGGCAGAAAGCCCAGGGCATAGATGCCGGTCCCCGCCACCGAGCGGTCGGTGGTGTAGGCCAGCAGCGGAATGGCCTGCTCACGGATCACGGGCGCCGCGGCCTTGACCTCGTAGCTGAATACCGGCCCCAGGACGATGTCGGCGCCCTGGGCCATGGCCGCCTGGGCGGCGGCGGCAGCCCCCTCGGCGGTGCCCTTGGTGTCCAGGGGGATCAGGTTGAACTTGGCGTCGGCGATCTCGAACAGGGCCAGTTGGGCGGCGTTGGACAGGGCCTGGCCGATGGCGGCCTGCGAACCCGACAGGGGCAGCAGCAAGGCGGCGCGCACCTCGCCCTGGTGCACGGCCCGAACCGGAGCGGCCGGGGCGGCGGCAGGCGGCAGGCTGGCGATTTCCGCCTGCGGCTCCGGCACGGCGGCGGGAGACGGAGAGGCGGAGGCGGGAGGCGGCACGGGAGCGGCAACCGCCCTGCCCGCCGACCCCGTCCCGGCGGCGACCGGCGGCGGTACCGGGGCGGGAAGCGGTTGCGCCTGGGGAGCGGACTTGGTTCCGCCGAGCCAAGGTGGTACGTCTGACGCTTGTTGACAGCCCGATACCATCAGCATGGCGGCAAGCAATGGCAGGACAGCGACGGAGTGCCGGGAAAAGCCCAAACGGCGCAAGGGAATCCTCCTCGGACGACGGCCCCGGGGCCTCGGAGCCCAGCGGCGGAACAGAGGCGAAAGGTAGACCCTGGGCACGCGGAAGTAAACCGAGCGCCGGGCTCTATCTGGTCGCCACGCCCATCGGCAATCTGGGCGACATCACCCTGCGCGCCCTGGAGGTGCTGGGCCACGCCGATCTGGTGGCCTGCGAGGACACCCGCGTCACCGGCAAGCTGATGCAGCTGCTGGGCCTCAAGGCCCCCCTCACCCCCTATCACGACCACAACGCCGACAAGGCGCGGCCCGCCCTGCTGGCCCGGCTCGGCCAGGGGCAGGTGGTGGCCCTGGTCTCCGACGCCGGCACCCCCATGGTCTCGGACCCCGGATTCAAGCTGGTTCGGGATTGTATCGAATCGGATATCCCGGTCACCGCCCTGCCCGGCGCCTCGGCGGTGCTGACGGCTTTACAACTATCGGGCATCGCCAGTGAACGGTTCCTGTTCGCCGGCTTCCTGCCCTCCAAGGGGGCGGCGCGGCGCACCGTGCTGCAGGAACTGGCCCGGGTACCCGCTACCCTGGTGTTCTATGAATCCCCCCACCGGACGGCCGAGTCCCTGGCCGACATGGTCACCGTGCTGGGGGAGAGGCAGGGGGCGGTGACCCGCGAATTGACCAAGCTGCACGAGGAAGTGGTCCGGGGGTCGCTCGGCGAACTGGCCCACCGCTTCACCGAGACCCCCCCCCGGGGCGAGGTGGCGATCGTGGTCTCGGGACCCGATGCCGCCACGGCCGGCACCCCCCGGGACATGGAGGGCCGTCTGCGCGCCGAGGTAGAGAAAGGCCTTTCCATCAAGGATGCCGCCGCCCTGGTGGCCGCCGAAACCGGTCATCCGAGGCGCGATGTCTACGCCACGGCGCTGCGACTGTTCCGAGGGGGCAACGAGGAATGAATTCCGTACAGCCCTCGGCCCCCCGTCAGGCGGCCCAACGGCGCGGCAGGGCGGCGGAGCGGGTGGCGGCACTGTGGTTGCGCCTCAAGGGTTATGGAATCCTGACCAAAGGCCTGAAATCCGGCCGGGGATCGGGAGCGGGCGAGGTGGATCTGGTGGCCCGGCGCGGCGATCTGGTCGCCTTCATCGAGGTGAAGCGCCGGGCAACTTTCGATCAAGCCATTGAATCTCTTACATCTTTCCAAAGACAGCGCATCCAGCGCGCCGCCGCCGCCTTCCTGGCCCGGCGGCCCGAGCTGGCCGGATGCGGCGTGCGCTTCGACATGGTGCTGATCGCCCCCTGGCGTTTGCCTCGCCATATCCCCGACGCTTGGAGAATTGATTAGCGACTCTTCCAGGCCGTACACTGCCGGAAAGTCGCCGTTTTTGAAGGGAGTCATCCGTGACCGGGGTTCGACCGCTGCTCAACGTCCTGATCATCGCCGCCATGGGTGGCCTGTTGTCCGGCTGCGCCGCCACCGTGGTGGGGGCCGGCGCCACCGCCGGCGTGGCCGCCGCCGAGGAGCGCGGCATCGACGGCGCCATCGACGATCTGAAAATCAGGACTGAAATCAATAATTTATGGTTCCAGAAGGATGTGGAGATGTACCGCAAGGTCACGCTCAACATCTCGGAAGGCCGGGTGATGCTGACCGGCATGGTCGCCACCGAGCAGGCCCGCGCCGACGCGGTGCGCCTGTCCTGGCAGGTGGGCGGCGTCAAGGAGGTGCTGAACGAGATCCAGGTGGTGGCGGCCGGCGAATCCGGCTGGGATCAGGCCAACGACCTGTGGATTCAGAACAAGCTGAAGGCCCGGCTGCTCACCGACGGCGAGGTCAAGAACATCAACTACATCATCGATGTGACCGATTCGGTGGTCTACCTGCTGGGCATCGCCCAGAGCAGCACCGAGCTTGACCGGGTGATCGCCCATGCCCGCGACGTCAGCGGGGTCAAGCGGGTGATCAGCCATGTGCGCCTCAAGACCGATCCCCGGCGGAACGGCGGCTGATGACCGAGACCGCCGCCCGGGTCCGCGAACGCCTGACGGCCCTGGGCCGGGTGGACGACCGCGACCTGGACCCGGCGGAACCGGCCCTGCTGCTGGCCGCCCTGGGGCGGGCCGGCCGGGGGGCGCCCCTGGACATCGCCCCCTATCTGGCCCTGCTCGACGGCATGGCCGCCGAGTTGCGCGCCGAGGCGGGAGAGTGCGACCATGCCCAGGCCCTGGCCCTGCGGCTGTTCCACCTGCTGGGACGCCGCCACCGCTTCCACGGCGATGACGGCGAGGACGAGGAATTGGGCGACCTCGACCTGCTGACCGTCATGGACCGCCGTCGGGGCGGCAACGACGCCATCGGCCTGCTGGCCCTGGCCGTCACCCGTCGTGCCGGCATGGTGGCCGAGGGATTGGCCTTTCCCGCCCATTTCCTGCTGCGCCTGGGCCTTGACGACGGCAGCCGGGTGATCGTCGATCCCCTGGGCGGCGGCCAGGCGCTGGCCCCGCCCGATCTGCGGGCCATGCTCAAGGCCGCCGCTGGCCTGGAGGCGGAACTGGAACCCGCCCATTACGCGGCCATGAGCAACCGCGACCTGCTGCTGCGCCTGGGCAATGCCGCCAAGCTGCGCCTGTTGCGCCTGGGCCATGTGGAGCGCGCCCTGGCCATGGTGGAATCCCTGCTGCTGGTGGCGCCCGACGCCGCCTTGCTGTGGCGCGAGGCCGGGCTGATGCACATGCGGCTCGACCACACCGCCCAGGCCATCGCGGCGCTGGAGCAATTCCTCAGCCGCACCCCCAGCGCCCAGGCCAAGGCCCGGACCCTGGCCCTGCTGGCCGAACTCAAGCGTCGAATGCACTAAAACAGAAGGACCCGATCATGAGCCTTGCCGTCGCCATCCAGATGGATCCCATCGAGTCCATCGACATCGATGCCGATTCCACCTTCGTGCTGGCGCTGGAGGCCGAAAAGCGGGGCCATACCCTGTTCCATTACCTACCGCGCGATCTGGCGCTGCGCAATGGCCGTGTCCTGGCCCGGGTGCGGCCGCTCTCAGTCCGCCGGGTCAGGGACGATCACTTCACCCTGGGCGAGGCCCGCACCGTCGATCTGGCCGGCATGGACGTGGTGCTGATGCGCCAGGACCCGCCCTTCGACATGGCCTATATCACCGCCACCCACCTGCTGGACCACATTCACCCCCGCACCCTGGTGGTCAACGACCCCACCCATGTGCGCAACGCCCCGGAAAAGCTGCTGGTCACCCATTTCGGCGGCCTGATGCCGCCGACCCTGATCACCTCGGACCGCGAGCAGATCATGGATTTCAGGGATGAGCACAAGGACATCATCGTCAAGCCGCTGTTCGGCAACGGCGGCGCCGGCGTCTTCCACCTGCTGCCCGGCGACGAAAACCTCAATTCCCTGCTGGAGATGTTCACCCAGCTCTACCGCGAGCCGGTGATGGTCCAGCGCTATCTGCCCGAGGTGCGCCAGGGCGACAAGCGCATCATCTTGGTGGACGGCGTGGCGGTGGGCGCCGTCAACCGCGTGCCGGCCGAGGGCGAGGCCCGCTCGAACCTGCACGTGGGCGGCACCGCCAAGGCCAGCGTTCTCACCGCCCGCGACCGCGAGATCTGCGAGGCCATCGGCCCCACCCTCAAGGAGCGCGGCCTGATCTTCGTGGGCATCGACGTCATCGGCGATTACCTCACCGAGATCAACGTGACCTCGCCCACCGGCATCCAGCAGATCGATCGGTTCGATGGCGTGTGCATCGAGGGCCTGATCTGGGATGCCATCGAGCTTCGCAGGGCAGGTTCACCCGGCGCGGCAACCGCCTGATATTCCTTAAGAGAGTCCCCGCGCGATCAACGCATGCAGTTGCGGACGGCCCTGTCGGACGTCTGCGACTGCGTTTGTGGTTGGGAAAATCCGGTTGCCATGACCCCTCAACTGCAATCGCGGTTGAGGGGTCGGTGGCCCGATTGGCCGCAAGGACCCCACCATACGGCCTCGTGGCGACATGGCGGTGTTTATTCCTATATTCCCACCCCTCACCACCGGCTCGCCGGGTATGCCGCCTTCGCGGCGATCCGTCTCCCCCGGAAGCCATCGCCGCCGGTCCGCATCTTTAAAGCGATCTGTCCCTTCCCGGCCCGACCACATGGGACGGTGACGGAAACACCCTTCCGCGCCCCGTCGGGGTCCCGTCGGACCGCCCGGCATCGGTGCCGCGCCCCACCGATGCCACGCGCGGAGCGCGACGACCGGCAGTGACCGGGTATTCCGGGAGACCATGGTCGTCCACCGCCACCGTCCGGGACCGCCGGGCGCCGTCTCCGGCCGGTGAAGCCGATCCCGACCGCCGGTTCCGATCCGCGGAAGCCGGGTTACGGTGGCCGCGACAGCCGGCCCCGGGTCATAGGGGTTGCCCTTGAGCCTGCGGGCGAAACGAATCCCCCGCCCCGGCCGAGGACCCATGGGCCGGCCCACGATCACTCCTCCATAGGTTGTAGCCCGGCCGGGCCGGCTCGCACCCCCGGAAGCACTAGCATGAATTGTATACACTGGCTATGATGCCCGCGTTTCAACCGGATGCCCTCCCCATGACCACCCGTACCGCTACCGTCGCCTTTTCCGGCATCGACTGCCTCGACATCGACGTGCAGGTGCAGGTGGCCAACGGCATGCCGGCCTTCACCCTGGTCGGGTTGCCCGACAAGGCGGTGGGCGAAAGCCGCGAACGGGTACGCGCCGCCTTCAACGCCATCGGCCTGGCCCTGCCGCCCAAGCGTATCACCGTCAACCTGGCCCCCGCCGACCTGTTGAAGGAGGGCAGCCATTTCGACCTGCCCATCGCGCTCGGTCTGCTGGGCGCCATGGGCGTGCTGCCCGCCGACGAGATCGCGGGTTACGTCGCCCTGGGCGAGCTGGGCCTGGACGGCTCCATCGCCCCGGTGGCCGGGGTGCTGCCCGCCGCCATCGCCGCCAATGCCAGCGAGCGCGGCCTGATCTGCCCCCAATCCCAGGGCTCCGAGGCCGCCTGGGCCGGCGAGGTCGAGGTGCTGGCCGCGCCGTCCCTGCTTGGCCTGATCAATCATTTCAAGGGCAGCCAGATTCTCGCCCGCCCGGCGCCCCGGCGCCTGGAGGAGAACGGACCGTATCTGGACCTCAAGGACATCAAGGGCCAGGAATCGGCCAAGCGCGCCCTGGAAGTGGCCGCCGCCGGCGCTCATAATCTGCTGATGATCGGACCTCCGGGCTCGGGCAAGTCCATGCTGGCCGCCCGCCTGCCCGGCCTGCTGCCGCCCCTCGAGCCCACCGAGGCCCTGGAAGTCAGCATGATCCACTCGGTGGCGGGGCAACTGGCCGAAGGCCGCCTGCTGACCCGGCGCCCGTTCCGCGACCCCCATCATTCCGCCTCCGTGCCCTCCCTGGTGGGTGGCGGCATGCGGGCGCGGCCGGGCGAAGTCTCCCTGGCCCATAACGGCGTGCTGTTCCTGGACGAGTTGCCGGAATTCCAGCGCGGTGCCCTCGAGGCGCTGCGCCAGCCCCTGGAATCGGGCCGCGCCGTGGTGGCGCGCGCCAATGCCCACGTCACCTATCCCGCCCGCATCCAGTTGGTGGCCGCCATGAACCCCTGCCGGTGCGGCCATCTGGGCGACCCGGCCCTGGCCTGTTCCAAGGCACCCAGGTGCGGCCAGGACTACCAGTCCAAGATTTCCGGCCCGCTGTTCGACCGCATCGACCTGCATGTGGAGGTGCCGGCGGTCAGCCCCGCCGACCTCTCCCTGCCGCCGGCCGCCGAGGGTTCGGCCGAGGTGGCGTCCCGCGTCGCCGGCGCCCGCGCCCTGCAGCTGGAGCGTTACAAGGATACCGCCGTCCGCACCAATGCCGAGGCCGACGGAGAGCTGCTGATGCAGGTCGCCTCCCCCGACGAGGCGGGGCGCCGCCTGCTGACCGAGGCGGCGGAGCACATGCGCCTGTCGGCCCGCGGTTGGCACCGGGTGCTGCGCGTCGCCCGCACCCTGGCCGATCTCCAGGGCGCCGAAGCCGTCGGACGCCTGCATGTGGCCGAGGCCCTCTCATACCGAAGGCTGATGCCGGGCCGCGCGGGATGATGCTTATCGCCCTATGACCTCTGTGGGCATTGCGCCTTTTGCGTGCCCGGCCCCATGCTCGGAACAGCCGGTGAGAAATGGGGTCAATACCCGATGAATGCCTGTGCGCCGATAGATGGCTGCGCGCCAGCCCCGGGAAAGCGACGTTGCCACGACATGGCGATGATCGTCAGCGACGTGATCATGACGCTGGTCCGGGAAAAGGCCCAGGACGGCAAGGTCGACCTTCATGATCTCGAACGCATCGCCACGCTGATCAGCAGCGGCAGCATGGTGCTGGACACCGCCTATGTCCATCAGGAGGAATCCTGTCGCAAGTTCCACCAGATGCCTCGCGGCAATGTGGGGGCGCGCTCCAACCCGTTCCACCGCCTGATGGTGCGGCCCTTCGAGCATCTGCTGACCGGCGAGGCGATGGTGCTCCAGCGCAGCTACCTGCCCCATTATTTCGAATTTCTGGGACACGCCCTGGAAAAGCGGCTGGTGGCCTTCGAACGCCATTGCCGCACCATCATCCAGGCGCTGATGGTCATCCACGGCAACAACCTGACCTGGGACCAGTTCTATGCCGACGGCCGCACGGTCAAGACCCTGCAGGGAGCGCTGAAGCTGCTGCGCGCCTATCTGGACGGTCCCGAGGGCCAGCGGGTCTGGCATGCCTGCATGATGCGCCCCATCGGCGACCTGCCCCAACCCACGGTCGGTCAGGTCAACCATATCCGCCAGGTCCTGATGGAAACGGCGCGCGGGCTGGAAGCGGCGGAATAGAAGGGGGAAACAGTGGGCTGCCGCCCACCCCCGCTCGGGGCCAAAGGCCCCAAACCCCGTTCATTTGATTTACCAAACGAAAAGAGGGTTCGGGAGGCGTGCTTCCCGATAGGGACCGGGGCGAAGCCCCGGACTTGCCCTACGCCCCGGTCCTGGGCAGCATGTGGCCCAGCATGCGGCCGCCGAAGATGTGGATGTGCAGGTGCGGCACTTCCTGGTGGCCGTTCTCGCCGATATTGCTGAGCATGCGCCAGCCGTCCCCGGCCACGCCGGCCATCTCGGCCACCTTGCCGACGGCGCGCATCAGGGCGGCGATCTCGGCATCGCTGGCACGGGCCGAGAAATCGTTCATGGAGACATAGGCGCCCTTGGGGATCACCAGGATATGAACCGGCGCCTGCGGGTTGATGTCGTGGAAGGCCAGGGTGTGGTCGTCCTCGTGCACCTTCTTGCAGGGGATTTCCCCCCGGAGGATACGGGCGAAGATATTGTTGGAATCGTAGGCCATGGCTCTCTCCCTTGCAGGGGCCGTCACTTCTTGGCGCGCGACTTCTTCTCGTCGATGCCCGAGGTGCCGGTGCGCCGGGCCAGCTCGGCCCACACCTTGGCCGGCTCGACACCGCAATCGGCCCACAGCACCAGCAGATGATAGAGGGTATCGGCGCTTTCGCCCACCAGCTGCTCCTTGCCCTCGGACAGGGCGGCGACCACGGTCTCCACCGCTTCCTCGCCGAACTTCTGGGCAATCTTGCCGCGCCCGCGGGCGAACAGCTTGGCGGTATAGGACTTGTCGGGATCGGTGCCCTTGCGGCTGGCGATCACCGTGTACAGTTCCTCGAGAATCTTGCTGTCCTGCGCCACCGCACCCTCTCTTTACGCTTGTTCCAGACCGTCATCTTTCCCCAACGCCCCTGCCTAACAGATGGCGGCGGGCCTGTCACCCCCTCAAGCCTCGGCCTTCAGGGGCGAACGGGAATCCCGGCGGCACGCATGTGCGCCTTGGCCTGGGCGATGGTGTAGGTCCCGAAGTGGAAAATGGAGGCGGCCAGCACCGCGGTGGCATGGCCGTCGCGGATGCCTTCCACCAGATGGTCGAGGTTGCCCACCCCCCCCGAGGCGATCACCGGCACGGTGACGGCGTCGGCCACGGCGCGGGTGAGCGGAATGTTGAAGCCCTGCTTGGTGCCGTCGCGGTCCATGGAGGTCAGCAGGATCTCGCCCGCCCCGTATTCGGTCATGCGCCTGGCCCATTCCACCGCGTCGATGCCGGTGGGATTGCGGCCGCCATGGGTGAAGATCTCGAACTTGCCCGGCGCCACCTGCTTGGCGTCGATGGCCACCACGATGCACTGGCTGCCGAACTTCTCGGCGGCTTCGCGCACGAATTCAGGACGGTGCACGGCCGCCGTGTTGATGGACACCTTGTCGGCGCCGGCCAGCAGCAGCTTGCGGATGTCCTCGTTGACCCGCACGCCGCCGCCCACGGTCAGCGGCATGAAGCACTGCTCGGCGGTACGGCGCACCACGTCGTAGATGGTGTCGCGGTTCTCGTGACTGGCGGTGATGTCGAGGAAGGTCAGCTCGTCGGCGCCGGCCTTGTCGTAGAGCTTGGCCTGCTCGACGGGATCGCCGGCGTCGATCAGGTCGACGAAGTTGACTCCCTTGACCACGCGGCCGTCCTTGACGTCCAGGCAGGGGATGATGCGCATCTTGAGCATGGGCTCAGGCCTTCAGCAGCGCGATGGCCTGGGCCACGTCGATGCGCCCGTCATAGATGGCACGGCCCGAGATGACGCCTTCCAGCTTGGGATACGCCTTCAGCGCCTTGAGGTCGTCCAGCGACGACACGCCGCCCGAGGCGATCACCGGAATGGAGATGGCGTCGGCCAGGGCCGCCGTGGCCGCCACGTTGGGGCCGGCCAGCACGCCGTCGCGGTCGATGTCGGTATAGATCAGGGCGGCGACGCCGCAATCCTCGAACTTGGCCGCCAGTTCCAGCACGGTAAGGTCCGAGGTCTCGGCCCAGCCTTCCACCGCCACCTTGCCGCCCTTGGCGTCGATGCCCACCGCCACGCGGCCGGGAAAGCGCCTGCAGGCCTCCTTGACCAGGGCGGGATTCTTCAGCGCCACGGTGCCGAGGATCACCCGGCGGATACCACGCGCCAGCCAGTCCTCGATGGTCGCCATCTCGCGGATGCCGCCGCCCAATTGGACCGGCACCGAAACGGACTTGAGGATGCTGTCCACCGCCGCGCCATTGACCGGCTTGCCGGCGAAGGCGCCGTTGAGGTCGACCACGTGAATCCACTCGGCGCCCTTGGCGGCGAAGTCGCGGGCCTGGGCGCCGGGGTCGGTGTTGAACACCGTGGATTCCTCCATCAGGCCCAGCTTGAGCCGAACGCAGGCGCCGTCCTTGAGGTCGATGGCGGGGAACAGGAACATCTTTAGGGAGTCCACGTCAGGAAGTTGGAGATCACCCGCAGCCCGGTATTCTGGGACTTCTCGGGATGGAATTGGGTGCCGACCATGTTGTCGCGACCGATCACGGCGGTGACCGGCCCGCCGTAATCCACATGGGCGAGGCGATGGGCGGGATTGGCCGTCTCGAATTTGTAGGAATGGACGAAATAGGCATGGGCCTCGGCGTCCAGACCGGCCAGCAGCGGATGGGACGCATCGTCGGGCACCAATTGATTCCAGCCCATGTGCGGCACCTTGAGGCCCTGGGCCTCGACACCCAGCGGCACCACCTCGCCGGCGATCCAGCCCAGACCGGCATGCATGCCGTGCTCGCGGCCGATACTGGCCATCAACTGCATGCCGACGCAGATACCGAAGAACGGCGTGCCGCGGGCCAGTACCCGCTCGGTCAGGGTCTCGGCCATACCGGCGAGCGCCATCAGCCCGGCGCGGCAATCAGCGAAGGCGCCCACACCCGGCAGCACGATGCGCGACGCGCCTTCCACCACCTTGGGATCGTCGGTGACGACCACGGTAAGGCGAAGGCCGGCCTCGGCCACCACCCGCTCGAACGCCTTGGCGGCCGAGCGCAGATTGCCCGAGCCGTAATCGATGATGGCGACGGTACCGCTCACGACGATCCCCCCGGACGACGCGATGCGTCGCTCACAGCGATCCTCCCAGCGTCCCCTTGGTCGACGGCACGGAATCGGCCTTGCGCGGGTCGATCTCGACGGCGTCGCGCAGGGCGCGGGCCAGGGCCTTGAAGCAGCTTTCGACGATATGGTGATCGTTGTCGCCGTAGAGATTCTCCACGTGCAGGGTCGCGCCCGCCGCCCCTGCAAAGGCCTGGAACCACTCCTTGAACAGCTCGGTGTCCATGGTGCCCAGCTTGTCGCGGCCGAACGTCACCTTCCAGATCAGGTAGGGGCGGTTGGACAGGTCCAGCGCCACGCGGGTCAGCGCCTCGTCCATGGGCACATAGGCGGAGCCATAGCGATGGATACCCTTGCGGTCGCCCAGGGCCTGGGCCACCGCCTGGCCGATGGCGATGCCCACGTCCTCGGTGGTGTGGTGGGCGTCGATGTGCAGATCGCCCTTGGCCTCCACCTCGAGGTCCATCAGCGAGTGCCGGGACAACTGCTCCAGCATGTGGTCGAGGAAACCCACCCCGGTCTTGACGGCGTACTTGCCGCTGCCGTCCAGATCGACGGCGACCTTGATGCTGGTTTCGGTGGTATTGCGCGTGATGGCGGCCTTGCGCATGGGAACCTCCTTGATACTGCCCCGTTTAGTAACAGGATTGTGCGCCGCATGCCAGTCCGACCCCCAATTTTCTCGGGCATGGCTGCCCGCCTTTGCTATGATGCCCGCCCCTCTCCCTTCGGGTTCCGCTCCATGTCCGAGTCCTCCTTTCCCTCCTGGCACGGCACCACCATCTTGTGCCTGCGCAAATCGGGTCGTGTGGTCATCGCCGGCGACGGCCAGGTCAGCCTGGGCGCCACGGTGATCAAGGGCAACGCCCGCAAGGTCCGCAAGGTGGGCGGCGACACCATTCTGGTGGGCTTCGCCGGCGCCACCGCCGATGCCTTCACCCTGCTGGAGCGCCTGGAAGCCAAGCTGGAGAAGCATCCCGGCCAGCTCACCCGCGCCTGCGTGGAGCTGGCCAAGGACTGGCGCACCGACCGCTACCTGCGCCGGCTGGAAGCCATGATGGCGGTAGCCGACAAGGACGTGTCGCTGGTCCTGACCGGCCAGGGCGACGTGCTGGAGCCCGAGGACGGCATCATCGGCATCGGCTCGGGCGGCAATTACGCCCTGGCCGCCGCCCGCGCCCTGATCGACATCGACGGACTGGACGCCGAGGAGATCGCCCGCAAGGCCATGAAGATCGCCGCCGGCATCTGCGTCTACACCAACGGCAACATGATCGTGGAAAGCCTATGAGCGCCTCCGCCTTTTCCCCCCGCGAAATCGTTTCGGAACTGGACAGGTTCATCGTCGGCCAGAACGACGCCAAGCGCGCCGTGGCCATCGCGCTCCGGAACCGCTGGCGCCGCCAGCAATTGCCCGAGGCGCTGCGCGAGGAGGTCCTGCCCAAGAACATCCTGATGATCGGCCCCACCGGCGTCGGCAAGACCGAGATCGCGAGGCGTCTGGCCCGCCTGGCCCAGGCGCCCTTCCTCAAGGTCGAGGCCACCAAGTTCACCGAGGTGGGCTATGTGGGCCGCGACGTGGAGCAGATCGTCCGCGACCTGGTCGAGGTCGCCATCCTGATGACCCGCCAGCGCCTGCGCAAGCAGGTCACCGCCAAGGCGGAGATCGCCGCCGAGGAGCGCCTGCTCGACGCCCTGGTGGGTGAAGGCGCCGGCACCGAGACCCGCCAGAAGTTCCGCAAGATGCTGCGCGAAGGCGCCCTGGATTCCAAGGACGTGGAAATCCAGGTGGCCGATGGCGGCGGGGCCGGCATGCCGGCCTTCGACATTCCCGGCATGCCGGGCTCGCAGGTGGGAATGATCAATCTCAGCGACATGCTGGGCAAGGCATTCGGCGGCGGCCGCACGAAGCCGCGCAAACTGCCGGTCAAGGAAGCCCTCGAGGCCCTGACCGCCGAGGAATCCGACAATCTGCTCGACCAGGACAAGGTGGTGAAGGACGCCATCTGGATGGTGGAGAACCACGGCATCGTCTTCATCGACGAAATCGACAAGATCTGCGCCCGTTCGAGCGAGCACCACGTGGGCGGCGACGTCAGCCGCGAAGGCGTGCAGCGCGACCTGCTGCCGCTGATCGAGGGCACCACCGTCGCCACCAAGCACGGCCCGGTGAAGACCGACCACGTGCTGTTCATCGCGTCGGGCGCCTTCCATCTGGCCAAGCCCTCGGACCTGCTGCCCGAACTGCAGGGCCGCCTGCCCATCCGCGTCGAGCTGAAGGCCCTGACCCGCGACGATCTGGTGCGCATCCTCACCGAGCCCGAGGCCAGCCTGCTCAAGCAATACGAGGCTCTGCTCGGCACCGAGGACGTCACCTTGTCCTTCGAGCCCGATGCCATCGAGGCCATCGCCGATCTGGCCGCCGAGATCAATTCGACGGTGGAAAACATCGGAGCGCGGCGCCTGCAGACCGTCATGGAGCGCCTGCTGGAGGAGATCAGCTTCACCGCCCCCGACCAGCCCCCCGGCACGGCGATCGTCATCACCGCCGAGATGGTGCGCGACCGGGTCGGTGAACTGGCCAAGAAAGCCGATCTGGCCAAGTTCATCCTCTAACCTGTGCTCGTGGTATATGATTTCGATCATAACCCAGCGGGGTCGGCATGGATGATTGGGGCAAGGTTCTGGGTGGCATCCGCGCTACCACCCGCGGCCTGGAGGCGGGCGAGGCGCTGTTCCGGCAGGGCGACGAGGCCCGTGCCGTGTTTTGCGTGGAGCACGGCCGCCTGCGGCTGACGCGCCAGGGCGCCGATGGTTCGGCGGTGAGCCTGCACGTGGCCCGCGCCGGCTCGCTGTTCGCGGAAGACTCCCTGTTCGCCGCCCATTACCATTGCGACGCCACGGCGGAGACCGATGCCCGTGTGCGGGTCTATCCCAAGGCGGCATCGCTGCTGTTCCTGCGCGCCCATCCCGACCTCAACCTCGCCTTCTCCGCCTATCTCGCCCGCCAGGTGCAAAGGCTGCGCGGCCGTCAGGAGATCATGCGGCTGCCCGGAGCACGGGACCGGGTGGTGGCCTGGCTGACCCAGTTGGGCGCCGCCGACGGCATCGTCGCCCTGGACGGTCCCCTTTCGGCGGCGGCGGGCGAGATCGGCCTGACCCACGAAGCCCTTTACCGCACCCTGGCCGCCCTGGTGAGGGAGGGCAGGCTGGAGCGGCCGGACAGGCGGGTCTTTCGCCTGATCTGAAGAACTTTCTTAGTGGCAGAACGCCGGGAAATCCAGCATCGAGAGACAAAAGTAGGGTGAACACCGGATTCTGTTGCAGTGCATAAACCGTCAATGGCACTGTCCCATTGGAATTGATCCAATGGATTCGACCTTGATGAGTGGTGATGTCTTGGCCTTCGCTCGCAACGATGATGACCTGGGCGGTTATCGGTCGCTGTTCGAGAATGCGGTCGAGGGCATCTACCGCACTACCCCGGACGGCCGTTATCTCGACGCCAACCCGGCTTTGGCCCGCATTTACGGCTACAAGGACCCGGCGGAGCTGATCGCCGGGCTGACCGACATCGCCCGCGGACTCTATGTGGACCCCGCCGACCGCCAGCGTTTCCGCGAGGTTCTGGCCCGCGATTCGGTGGTGCGCAATTTCGAGGCCCGGGTGTGGACGCGGGGCGGCGAAATCATCTGGATCGCCGAGAACGCGCGTGCCGTCTATGACGGGCGCGGCCGTCTGGTCTGTTATGAAGGCACCGTCCAGGACATCACGGCACGCAAGCAGGCCGAGGAATCGCTGCGTCTGGCCGCCACGGTGTTCGAGACGGTGGGCGAGGCCATCGTGGTCACCGACCGCGAGCGGCGCATCCTGGCGGTCAACGCCGCCTTCGAGCGCATGACCGGATGGAGCGCCGACGAAGTCACCGGCCAGCCCTGCGATCTGCTGGCCGTCGAGATGATCGGGCTGCGCGAGATCGAGGAGATGTGGCGTCTGGCCGCCACCAGCGGCCAGTGGTCGGGCGAGACCTGGACGCGGCGGCGGGAATCCGAACCCTTTCCGGTGGCCCTGGCGCTGACCGCCGTGGACCAGGGGCCCGACGTACCGGAAGGCGACGGGCGCTTCGTGCTGCTGCTGCGCGACATCACCCGCAAGCGCCGCGACGAGCAGCGCATCCGCTTCCACGCCAGCCATGACGCCCTGACCCGCCTGCCCAACCGTCACACGGTGATGGAGGCCCTGGGCGAGGCCATCGTGCGGGCCGAGCAGACCGGCGAGCGTCTGGCCATGCTTTATCTCGACGTCAACCGCTTCAAGGACATCAACGACAGCTACGGCCACGCGGTGGGCGACGAACTGCTGCGTCAGGTGGCGCGCCGCCTCAAGGCCTGCGTGCGGGCCAGCGACATCATCGGCCGGCTGGGCGGCGACGAGTTCGTCATGCTGCTGCCCAGCGTCGGCGACCACTCGGCGGCCCAGGCCTGCGCCGGCAAGGTGCTTTACGCCTTCGCCGAACCCTTCGATATCGACGGCCTGCAGCTGTTCGCCGGCACCTCCATCGGCATCGCGCTTTATCCCGACGACGCCGAGGGGGCGGAAAGCCTGCTGTCGCGGGCCGATGCCGCCATGTACCACGCCAAGCGCGGCGGCCTGCCCTATAGCTGTTTCGATATGGAAATGGATCGTCAGGTGGCCGAGCGGGTCAGCCTGGAGAACGATCTGCGGCTGGCGCTGGGCGAGGACCAGTTCCATCTGATGTTCCAGCCCAAGGTGGACGCCCTGTCCGGCGCCATCATCGGGGCCGAGGCGCTGATCCGCTGGCGCCACCCGGTGCGGTCCGAGGTGTCGCCCGGCCTGTTCATTCCCGTCGCCGAGCGGGCCGGGCTGATCGGGGCCATCGACGACTGGGTGCTGGGCGAGGCCTGCCGTCAGGTGGCGGAATGGCGGCGCCAGGGGCTGATCCTGCCTTCCATCAGTGTCAACCTGTCGCCGGCCCAGTTCCATGACGGCCGCCTCAAGGACAAGGTCAAGGCGGCGCTCGGCGAATCCGGTCTGCCGCCCCAAATGCTGGAGCTGGAAATCACCGAGACCATGATGGCCAGCGACGTGGACCGCGCCATCGAGATCCTGGGCCAGCTGACCACCCTGGGCGTACGGGTGTCGCTGGACGATTTCGGTACCGGCTATTCCTCGCTGGCCTATCTCAAGCTGTTCCCGGTCTCGACGCTGAAGATCGACCGCGCCTTCGTCACCGAGCTGCCCGGCAACGCCAAGGACGGCGCCATCATCGCCTCGATCATCGCTCTGGCCGCCAATCTGGGCTTCACGGTGATCGCCGAAGGCGTGGAGACCCGCGATCAGGCCGCCTTCCTGGCGGCGCGCGGCTGTCCGGTGATGCAGGGCTTCTTGTTCTCGCGCCCCGTCAACGCCGCCACCTTCGCCGGGCTGCTGTCCAATCCGGAAGGGCTGATCCGCCTGTAGCGGCCCTGGTCCGGAGGGCCGGTTTGTTTGTACCCGCTTGTGTTGATGCCGGGTCCAGCCTATAAGAAAACAAACCTTTTCCGGTGTTTGCAGACCATGCTGATCACCTGTCCCGCCTGTGGAACCAACTTCTCCATTCCCGACAGCGCGCTCGGCACCGCCGGGCGCAAGCTGAAGTGCGCCAAGTGCGCCCACAAGTGGTTCCAGGCGCCGCTGGTGATGGAAGAGGACGACACCGACCTGGATTTGACCGGTCCGTCCTTCGCCAAGTCGGATTTTGCCAAACCGGATTTTGGCGGTGTGTCGGACTTCAACCCGGTTCGCGACGATTCGGTGTTCGACGCGCCGCGCCCGGCACCGCGCCCGCCGGCACCGGCCGACGACGATTTCGATCTGGACGCCCCGCCGGTTCCCAGCTTCGCCGACCGTCTGCCGCCCGACGAGGGCATGGAGCGCACCTCCGAGGTCGACCTGCTGGACGATGGTCCCCAGCCGATCCCCGAGCTGTTCGGCACCCAGTCCGATGGCGGCAAGAAGGGAACGGGCGTCCTGTGGGTGCTGCTGGTTCTGCTGATCCTCGGCGGGCTGGGCGGTGCCGGCTATTACTTCCAGGACCAGTTGGTGGAGGCGATCCCCGAGGCCGGCGAATTGCTGGGCCAGGCCGGTCTGCGGCGGGAAAAGCCCGGCGCCGGGCTGGAACTGCGCAAGGCCGGCACGCCGGAACGCTTCGTCCACAACGATACCGACGTGCTGGTGGTGCGCGGCATCATCGCCAACGTCACCGACCGTTCGCGGACGGTGCCGACCATGAAGCTGGTGCTGATGGACCGCAACAAGCAGCCGGTCCAGGAAAAGCTGTCGCAGCCGCCGGTCACCGAACTGGCGCCCCAGGGCACCGTCAGCTTCAAGATCATGCTGGAACGGCCCGATCCCAACGCCGTCGAGGTGGTGGTGGTGTTCGTGGATACCGCGGGAGCCAAGCCGGGCACCGTCCCGCCGCCGGTTCCGGCCACCCCGAGTCCGGCTTCGGCCCCGGCCGCCGCTCCGGTTGCTCCGGCCGCCCCCGCGGCGGATACGGTTCCGGTCGTTCCGGCTGTTCCGGCCGCTCCTGCTACCGAAACCAAGCCGGCCGAGGCGAAATAGCTTCCTCTCCTCAGAACGGTTTCAGCAACCGCCTGAGGTAATCCCGCTCCGGTTCCGGCCGGTGCTGGTCGCCGGAGCGTCGCCGCAATTCCTGCAGGATTTCCCGCGCCCGCATGGTGTCGGAACGGCCCGGCACCTTGGTGCGGCCGTCATCGGCGAAGGTGGGGCCGTTGAGGGTGCGGCCGAAGGGATCGCGGGGCAGCAAGCCGGGCGAGCCCTTGGTCCCAGCCGCTTCCATGCGCTCCATCATCTGGCGGGCGCCGTCCTGCAGCCGCTTCACCGCTTCGGTCTGCTGCTCGGCGGCCTCGGCCCATTCGCCGTCACCCAGGCTGGACTCCGCACCCCGCATGGATCGTTCCGCCTCGGCAATTGAATCCGGCGGCTGGGGCATGGACTTGCCCAATTGCTCGAGGGCCTGGCGCAGGGCCTTCTGCTCCGCCGCCTGCCTGCGGGCTTCGGCCCGTTCGGCGGAAGAGGGCTTGCGGCGGGGCTTGGGCGAGTCCCCGTCATCGGCCGCCTGATCCTCGGGCGCCGGGACCTTGCGGAAGCTCTTGTCCAGCAGCTCCTGCTGGCGGCCGGTCAGCTCGCGCAGGCGGCGCATGGCTTCGGCGGCGGCGGGGTCGCCGCCCTGGCCGCGCCCCGGCGGACCCATTTCGGCCATCAGGCGCGACAATTGCTCCAGCCGGCGGCGCAGGCCCTCGCGGTCGCCGGTTTCGGCCAGTCCGCGCAACTGGTCGAGCATGTCGGAAAGATCGGCGGCGGCGGCGCTGTCGCCGGGCGGCACGGACTGGTCGAGGCCCAGTTCGGCCATGGCCTCCATCCATTGCTCCAGGGCCGCCTCCAACTCCTCCACCAGCCGGGACAGTTCGGCGGTGTCGGCCTTGTCGGCCAGGGCGCGCTCCAGACGCGAGCGGGCATCCTCCAGGGATTTCTCGGCGGCGGGCAGGCCGCCGTCCTCGATGCGGGTGGCGGCGTACCACAGCAGCGAACGCATGCGGTCCCGCTCGAAATCCGGGCGCATCAGCATGTGGCGGGTGACCGACAGGGCCAGGAACACCCGGCTGTCGCCGCCGAAGGCCTGGGGCTCGTTCAGGATCTGGCGCAGTTCCTCGGCCATCTCCGGCCCCAGCCGGGGGGCGTCGCTCAATTGCCGCCGCCAGTCCACCAGGGCGCGGGCCAGGGGGTGGCGGAACTGCCGCTCGGGCAGGATCGCCTCCACCGGCGGCGCTTCGCCCACCTGACCCGCCCCGTCCTCGGCCTTGGGGGTCAGGCGCACCTTGTGCCCCGCCCAGTCGTGGTCGGCCAGATCGGCGCGCAACGACAGCCGGGCCTGGCGCAGCCGCTCGCCCGGCAGGACGAGGTCGAGACGCAGCGCTTCATCCGCACCCTCGACCGGCCGCACTTCCACCCAGGCCCGCGACAGGCCGTAATCGTCGGCGGCGTCCAGGTCCAGGGTCAGGCGGCCGCGCTCGTCGCCCTTGGGCGGCTGGGCGACGGTGATGGAGGGCGGGGTATCCGGGCGGATGGTGATGGGCCACGAGGCGGCCAGCCGCAGGCCCAGGCGCACGTCCAGGCTGGGTCCCCCGTCCAGGGCCAGTTCGGCGCGGCCGTCCTCGCCGAACGGTTTGGCGTCACCGCCGGCCGACAGGGCGGAGCCGCCCCAGCCGCGCCACGAGGTCACGGCGCGGGCATGGCTTCCCGCCGGAACGGTGACGGCGCCCTGGCCCGGCTTCAAGAGGGTCTGGCCCAGGCCGGTATAGGCGGGCGGCACGATCCACACCTCCAGGGTGTCGGAATCCAGGGCCGGGCGGTGGGAATAGGGGTTCACGGCGCGGGCCAGCCGGTCGGAGGGGTCGGACCGTCCCCCGGCGGCGGCGATGACCAGCAGCAGCAGGACGGCGAAGCGCAGGCCGAGGGGGTCGCGGGCCGGCAGCACCGGATCGGGCCAGCCGGGCCGCAAGCCCCGGGCCTCCCGCTCCATGCGGGCGCGGTGGGCCTGCCACAGGGCCGGGTCGCCGGCCGCCAGATGGTCGGCCAGGGCGGCCAGCGGCCGGTGGGAGAGTCCGCAATCCCGCTCCAGCCGCCGCGCCGCCTCGTCGGGGGCGGGGCGCTCCACCCGCCAGGCTTTCCACAGCAGGACGACGATGGCCAGGGCGAAGGCCGGGGCGAGGGCGGCATGCAGCCAGAACGGCAGCAGCGGCGCCGTATCGAACAGGGCCAGGGCCAGGAACAGGGCCAGCAGCGACAGGGCCGCCGCCAGGGGCGGCCACGCCCTTTCCCACAGCAGCGCGAGGCGAACCAGACGCAGCTTGCGGGAAAGGGCGTCGCTCATTCCTTACCCAATCATCCCGGCCTTATCGAACCATCCCGGCAGGCTTTCCAGCGACCGCATGTCGTCATAGCTGGGCCGGGCGCGGATCACGGCGTAGTCGCCACCCTTGACCAGAACCTCGGGGATCAGCGGCCGGGTGTTGTAGGTGGACGACATGGCGGCGCCATAGGCTCCGGCGGTGCCGAAGGCCAGCAGATCGTCGGCCCGCATGGGCGGCAGGCGGCGCTGACGGGCGAAGGTGTCGCCGGTTTCGCACACCGGCCCGACCACGTCCACCTCGGCCAGCGCGGTGCCGGGCCTGGGCTCGGCCACCGGGACGATGGAGTGATAGGCGTCGTAGAGGCTGGGACGCATCAGGTCGTTCATGGCGGCGTCGACGATCAGGAAGGTCCGCGTGCTGCCCTCCTTCACCCGGATGATGGAGGACACCAGGATGCCGGCATTGCCCACCAGCAGGCGGCCGGGCTCCAGCATGAAGCGGCAGCCGAGATCGCCCAGGGTGGCCTTGATCACCTCGGCATAGGCGGCGGGCTCGGGCGGGGTCTCGTCGTCGTAGGGGATGCCCAGGCCGCCACCCAGGTCCAGGCGGCGGATGTCGATGCCGTCGGCGCGCAGCAGCGCCACCAGATCGCGCACCCTGAGGAAGGCCTCGCGGAAGGGGGAAAGCTCGGTCAGCTGCGAACCGATATGGCAGGCGATGGCCACCGGCTCGATGCCGGGCAGGGTACGCGCGCGGGCATAGACCTCGCGGGCCCGCGTCCACTCGATGCCGAACTTGTTCTCTTTCTTGCCGGTGGTGATCTTGGCGTGGGTGCCGGCGTCCACGTCGGGATTGACCCGGATGGCGATGGGCATGACCACGCCGCGCGCCGTCGCGATCTCGGAGAGCATCTCCAGCTCGGGCTCGGATTCCACGTTGATCTGCAAAATGCCCTTGGCCACGGCGAATTCCAGCTCGTGCCGGGTCTTGCCGACGCCCGAGAAGACGATGCGCGCCGCCGGCACGCCGGCCGCCAGGGCCTGGCGCAGCTCGCCCTCGCTGACCACGTCGGCGCCCGCTCCCAATCGCGCGAAGGTGCGGATCACCGCGATGTTGGGATTGGCCTTGCAGGCGAAGCAGATGGTGGCGTCCAGGCCCGCCGCCTTCAGCGCCTCGGCGAACACCGTGTAGTGCCGCTCCAGGGTATTGGTGGAATAGCAATAGAACGGGGTGCCGACCTCGCGGGCGATGCGGGCGATGGCGACGTCCTCGGCGAACAGCTCGCCGTTCTGATAGTGGAAGTGGTTCATGTGTGTTCCTGGATACCGGTCAGTAGCCGTTATGGAAGTTCAGTTCGGGAGCGGCCGTGCCCGACCGTTCCGGTTGGGTCTTGGCCTTGGTTTCCGACGGCAGCGGCGTGTAGGGGTAGTCGCGGGGATAGACCGCGTCGTCGGGGCGCTCGGGCATGCCTTTGCGGCCGCAGGCGGCGACGCCGATGACCAGGGCGAGGACTAAGATGGACCGTATCGTCATTTGACGTCCTCCGTCAGGCGCTGGCGGGCCGCGATGACCGCTTCCCGCACGCGGGCCGGGGCGGTGCCGCCCAGGCTGGTGCGGGCCGCCACCGACGAATCCACCGTCAGCACCGACCGGGCCTCCTCGGTGATACCCGGCTCGATGGCCTGCATTTCGGCCAGGGTCAGGTCTTCCAGGCCGCAACCCTTGCCCTCGGCCAGCTTGACCAGCGATCCCGCCACGTGGTGGGCGCGGCGGAACGGCATCTCGAGGGCGCGCACACACCAGTCGGCGATGTCGGTGGCGGTGGTGTAGCCCGCCCCGGCGGCGGCGCGCAGGACCTCGACGTTCACCTTCATGTCCTTGAC